>JBGQLU010000012.1:0-40643 GCA_041500265.1 Acidobacteriota bacterium
CATCGATCACGTCGTCAACAAGAAGGCGGAGGTGGTCCGGATCTACCTGCCACCCGACGCGAACTGCCTCCTGTCGGTCACCGACCACTGCCTGCGCAGCCGGAACTACGTGAACGTGGTCGTCGCCGGCAAGCAACCGGCACCGCAGTGGCTGACGATGGACGAGGCGGTGAAGCACTGCACGGCGGGGATCGGGATCTGGGAATGGGCCAGCAACGACCGCGGGGGGGAGCCCGACGTCGTGATGGCCTGCTGCGGCGACGTGCCGACGCTCGAGACGCTGGCGGCGGTGGACCTGCTCCGCCGCCACATCCCCGAGCTCAAGGTCCGGGTCGTCAACGTCGTCAACCTGATGAAGCTCCAGACTCCGCACGAGCATCCGCACGGCCTCCCCGACACCGAGTTCGACGCCCTCTTCACGACGGACAAGCCCGTCATCTTCGCGTTCCACGGTTACCCGTGGCTCATCCACCGCCTCACCTACCGCCGGACGGGCCACGACAACCTCCACGTGCGGGGTTACAAGGAGGAGGGGACCACGACCACGCCGTTCGACATGGTCGTGCTGAACGACCTCGACCGCTTCCACCTGGTGAACGACGTGATCGACCGCGTGCCGCATCTCGCGGCGCGCGCCGCGTACGCGAAGCAGGCGATCCGGGACGTGCTGCTCGACCACAAGCGGTACATCGCGACGTACGGAGACGACATGCCGCAGATCACCAACTGGCGGTGGGGCGGGAACGCGGCCGACGGGACGCGCGCGCCGGACACTGCGGCCGACAACGTCTGACCGGGCGCGCTACGGGAGAGGCAGGCCCTTCGACGTCGCGAACCCCGCGAGGGCGAGGTCCGCGGTCCGGATGTGGCCGACGAGCCAGCCGGAGAGCGCCTGGAGGATCTCCTGCAACGCCGCCGCGTCTCCCGCGGCGAACTTCGTCTGGAGGTCGCGGAGCATCGTGACGGCTTCGTCGTGCTCCGCGCGGTGAGCCCCGTACCCGGGGTAGGCGTTCTCGCGCATCATGATCTGCTCTGACAAGAAGTGGGCTTCGAGGTAGCCGACGAGTGTCTCGACATCCTCGGCGATCGTCTCGGGGGGCGCGCCGGCGTCGATCGCGGCGCCGAGGCGGTTCATCCACCGGAGCTGTTCGGCATGCTCCGCATCGAGCTCGGGAATCCCGAGCACGACCGAGGCAGGATCCTGGGCGACGTACGGCATGGCGTCCCTAAGTCTAGCGCTATCGCGCGGCGACCGCGCGAACGACGTAGCGCCGTGGGGCCGAGCCGACGAAATAGAACGGATAGCAGGTGACGAGCGTGAGCGCCGGAGCGGGGGTCGGATCGAGAACCTCGACGTCCGAGGGATCGACGACGGTGATACGGTCCACGACGTAGCGGCCGACGCCGGAAAAGGTTTCGAGTAGGACGGCGTCGCCGGGCTCGAGGTCTTTCAGCCCTCGGAAGAATCCGTCGCGGTGGCCCGCGATCCCCAGATTCCCGGCCTCGCCCGGCCGCGCGGTTCCCGGAATCCGTCCCACGGCGCGGTCGAGCGTGAGATCGTCGACCCCGTCCTCGAGCGGGGCCTCGAGCCGGATCTTCGGGATCCTCAAGACGCCGAGGGGGATCCCGGAGCTTTCCCTGACGCTGCGCTCGTGCGCGGCGATGCGCTGCGGCGACCAGAGCCGTGTGTCGATCGGTTCCCCGGGAAGGATCACGGCGCGGCGCGCCTCCTCGAAGGCGCGTAGATCCTTCCTGGCCATCGCCGCCCGGTGCAGGCGGAGGCCGGCGAACGCGGCGATCAGAACGAGCCCGGCGGCGATGGCGATCCGCTCGACGAGTCGCACCCCGGGCCTAGCGCGCCAGCAGGCGCCTAACGAGGCCCAGCCCGACACCGGCGACCACGAGGCCGAGCCCCGCGAGTCCGATCGCGGCAGTCCGGCTCGCGGTCTTCGGGAGCACGCGCGCGGGCTTCTCGGTCGAGGCGGCGGGCGAGGCGGGAGTGAGCTTCGCCGCCGGCTCGGGCGGCGCGACGATCTTCGACGGCGGCGGCGGGGGAGGGGCGACCGCGACATCGAGCGTCTGCGACGCCATCACCTCCGGCGGGAGCCGGGTGATGATCGTGGCCTCGATCTTGTCCCCCTCCTTGAGGTCCCACGCCGTGGCTTCCCGGCCGTTCCTCAAGAACGTCAGCATGATGTGCTTCGTGTCCTCGGCGGTGAACTTCTTGTACGTCCCGTCGTCGAGCCTCACCACCAGCGTGTTCCCGAGCTTCTTCTTGACCTGGGCTTGGCGGATCTCGGTCGCCGTGACCTCGACCGGGGCGAGGGTCGTCGTGATCGTCGCGCCGAACCGCATTCCGGCCTTGAGCTCGTGGACGGAAATGTCGTGGCCGTTCGTCGTGAACCGGAAGTCGCTCGAGACGATGAACTCCCTCACGCCCTCGGGACCGCGCACGACGACGTAATTGCCGTCCACGTAAAGGATCTCGCCGGTGCGGATCTCGGTCACGACGAGAGCCTGCGCGAACGCCGCCACCGCCAACGACGCCAGGCCGAAGGCGAACGCCGCCAGAATGAAACCGCGCTTGTTCGACATGGTCCCTCCCCGGGCCGGTCAGCGGTCGTCCTCGGACGCGGTGGCGTCCTTCAATTTCTGGATCACTTCGTCGTAGTAGGGGCGGTCCTTGAGCGAGGCGTATTCCCCCGGGAAGCACACGGTGGTCAGATCCGCCGCGTCGGGGGAGAAATTGGCGAGCGTGACCGCGCAACGGAGCCC
Source organism: Acidobacteriota bacterium (assembly GCA_041500265.1). GTDB lineage: Bacteria > Acidobacteriota > Polarisedimenticolia > Polarisedimenticolales > DASRJG01 > DASRJG01. The sequence continues at coordinate 2,776 of JBGQLU010000012.1, forward strand.
GTTGGCCAGTCGGGTGTTGTCGATCATCGGGAAGTCGAAGAAGCCGACGTCGAACTGGGCGCGGGTGTCGGCGAGCTCGGGGTGCCCCTCCGGCGCCTTGACCTCGAGGCGCACGGACAGCTGCTGCTGCGCGGGATCGACCCTCAACACGCGAAGATTGACCTGGCTGGCGAGACCGCCCACGGTGACGGTCTCGGGTTCGACCGCGATCCCGGCGCGGTTCGCATTCAGCTCGTCGAGGTCGACGGTACGCCGGAAGCTCTTCCCGTGCCCTTCGAGCGAGAAGAGCTGTTTGGCCGTGATCTCGCGCGCGACCTTGTTGATCCGCTCGAGATACTCCTTCTTCCCGGGATCGCTCGACTTGACGATCTGCCGCTGAATGTCGAGAAAGAGGGCGCGGAGGTCGAGCGAGTCGTGGAAGTTGTAGGCCAGGAGCTCCAGGTTCAAGACCCGGGCGTCGAGGTCGTTCTTCTGCGTGGGCTGCAGGAACGACGTGATGATCGAGACCAGCATGTCTTTCCGGAGGCTCGATTCCGCCTCCTCGCGGCGGCTCATCAGCTCGGAATACAGGCGCGCGTTGGTGTCGACCGACTGCCTGCGGTCGAGGACCTGGGATCCCTTCATGCCGACGAAGGTCACGGCGATCGCCGTGAGGAGTCCCCCCATCGGGTGGAGGACGATCGTGATCTTGTCCCAGATGTCCTTGGGTTTCCCGATCTCGGCCATGGGAGCTTACTTGCGGCGCGCGGTGAGCTTGCCGTCCTTGGTCTCCAGCACGAGATCGGCCTGTGCTCCGTCGTCGTAGCTGACGACCTCGAGCGAGGCAGACTGTCCCTTCAGGCCGATCGTGAGCGTGCACTTCCCGGTCTCGTTGACGACGAGGTGGTACGAGCCGGTCTTGTCGGTCTTCACCGGCGGGTAGGCCTTCGCGCCGCACTTCGCTTCGACGGTCGTCCCCTCGGGGACGACGGCGCCGCCCGACGTGATCTTGCCGTAGATCTCGCCGGCCGACGCGAGCGTCGGAACGGCCAGCGCGAGAATCGAAAGCGCGATGAGCTTCTTCATGGCGTGACTCCTCCCCTCACGGGACGCGAGGAGACTATCGCAGTAGGGGGATGGGGGCCAGCGGGTGCCGGCGGCGGGTCGTTCCCACCGCCGGTCCCGGAGAAAGCACGGAACTAGAACTGGTAGCCGATCACGATCGGGATGTACTCCGTGGCGTGGGAGGTGTCGATCCAGTTGTAGGTCGCCTCGATGTAGACGGTGCCGCCGTTGCCGAGGTGGAAGTCGACGCCCAACCCGGCGTTGGCCCCGAACTTCGTGATCGACTTGCTCGCGATGACGATGTCGCCCGTTCCGACGGCGGGATAGCAGTACCCCCACCACGGGTCGCACACCGTTCCGCCGACGAGGGCGGTCTCGGTCAGCTGCACATAGCGGTGGTAGGCGCCGATTCCGCCCAGGACGTGAAACCCGACCTTCGAACCATGATTGAATTCATACATGATGTCGCCGGTCAGCGACCCGACGCTGCCGTCGCCGGAGTCGATCCGGAAGTCCTGGGATTGAGCGAGATGGATCGCGTTGCTTGTTGCGCCGAAGTAATTCCAGCCGAGATCGAACCGGATCCCGAGCGCGGAGGCCTTGTGCGCCGGCCGGAGAATCACGCCGCCCGAGATGTTGAAGCCGCCGTTCAGGTAGTCCGAGGTCTCGCCGGTCGTGGCGCTGTAGCCACCCGCGATATACCCCTGCACCGGCTTGGGCGCCTCCTGCGCCAACGCGGGCGTCATCATCGCCAGGGCGAAGCTCGCCACGATAGGAATGCCGTACTTCATGAGAGGGATCCTCCTTCGATCTACTCGATTGCAATCGGGAATAGGTCTGATTCGCGAGGCACGGTATGGTAAACGACCAAGCATTGCAACGGAATAAGAGAGGGGAAAAATGTGAAGGTCGTCCGTGTCACGGCTCTCCTCGTCGCGGCCGCCGGATCGGCGTGCGGGGCTCGCCCCGTCTCCCCCGAGCCGGCGCGGTTCGTCGGGGGCAAGGCTTGTGAGGGGTGCCATCAGGCCGCCGCGACCGCGTGGCGCGGCTCCCATCACGACCGGGCGATGGACGTGGCGAACGAGTCGACGGTCCTCGGGGACTTCGGCGGCGTCACGTTCACGCATTTCGGCGTGATGTCGACGTTTACCAGGAAGAACGGAGAGTTCTTCGTTCGCACCGACGGGCCCGACGGACAGCTCCACGAGTACGCGATCGCCTACACGTTCGGCGTCGATCCGCTGCAGCAGTACCTGATCCGGTTCCCGAACGGGCGTCTCCAAGCCCTGAACGTCTGCTGGGACACCCGTCCCAAGGAGCAGGGCGGCCAGCGGTGGTTCCACCTCTACCCGCAGGAAGCGGTGCCGCACGATGACGTCCTCCATTGGACGGGGCTCTACCAGAATTGGAATTTCATGTGCGCCGAGTGCCACTCGACGAACGTCAAGAAGGGGTACGACGCCGCCAAGGACGCGTTCGAGACGACCTGGTCCGAGATCGACGTGTCGTGCGAGGCCTGCCACGGCCCCGGGTCGAATCACGTCGCCTGGGCGCACGCGCGCCGCGCGGGGGCTTCGACGGCGAACACTCCAGACCTGGGACTCACCGTCCGTCTCGGTGAGCAGGAGCCGGCGACGTGGGTCATGGATCAAGAAACGGGGATCGCGCTGCGCGATCGGGTACGGACCACGCGCACAGAGATCGAGGCGTGCGGCCGGTGCCACGCCCGCCGCGGACTCGTCACCGAGGACTACGTTCCCGGCCGCCCGCTGATGGACACGCACCGCGTCGCGCTCCTCGAGCCGGGCCTCTACCAGGCTGACGGACAGATCCTCGAGGAGGACTACGAGTACGGCTCGTTCCTGCAGAGCAAGATGTACGCGGCGGGCGTGACCTGCACCGATTGCCACGACCCGCACGCGCTGAAGCCGCTGCCGGGGAACGGCGCCTGCTTGAAGTGCCACCTGGCGCAGAGATTCGAAGTTCCCGCGCACCATCACCACGAGCAGGACGGACCGGCGGCGTCCTGCAAGGCCTGCCACATGCCGGCGACGAACTACATGGTCGTCCACGCGCGGCACGACCACGGCTTCAAGGTGCCACGCCCCGACCTGACCGCGAAGATCGGAACCCCCAACGCCTGCGTGAGGTGCCACGCCGACAAGCCGTTGGCGTGGTCGATCTCGGCATACGCGAAATGGTGGGGGACGAAGCGTACCGACAGGCCGCACTGGTCGGAGACGATCGCCGCCGGGCGCGCGAACCCGATCGCGGCGGCGGATGCGCTGTCAGCACTGATTGACGAAGAAGGAACGCCGGCGATCGTGCGCGCCACGGCCGTCACGCTGGCCGAAGGCGCGATGCCGCGAACGCTTCAAACGGTGGCCGGCGCGCTCGTCGATTCCGACCCGCTCGTTCGTGACGCCGCGGTTCGGGCTCTTTGGGAAACGGATCCGCGCCTTCGGGCCAAGCTGCTCCCGCCCCTGACGGAAGACGCCGTGCGCACGGTTCGCATCGATGCGGGGCGGGCGTTGGCAGGCGGGGCGGCGAAGCTCCTCGATCCGCAGCAGGCGCGCCACGCCGCCGATGCGCTCGAGGAGTGGCGTGCCTCCCAACGGCAGGACGCCGATCGGCCCGAGGCGCGCCTCAATTTATGCGTCCTCGAAGCCGAGCTCGGCGACATGCCTCAGGCCGAGGTGGATTGCAGCGCCGCGGCGCGTCTGGCGCCCCGGATCCCGACCGTCTACGTCGATCTGGCGGACGTGCAACGCGCGGAAGGCAGAGAGGACGAGGCCCGAGCGACCCTCCGCGCCGGGCTACAGATCGCCCCGGACAATGCTGCCTTATGGCACGCCATGGGGCTCGCGCTCGTTCGGCAACATCGCCCTGCCGAGGCGCTCGCGGCTCTGAAGAAAGCGACCGAGCTCGAGCCGCGCAACCCGCGGTTCGCGGAGGTCTATCGCATCGCGCGCGGAGAGCTGCGCGGTGTTCCGAGCGTTCCGAAGAATTGACGTCCGGACTCCGAGCGGTTCACCTATAGTGAACACTTGGAACGACCGTCCCAACGGGCCGATCGACGAAACTCGAAAGACGGGGGGAACCAACACGATGAGAAGTGGCAAGACGATTCTGCTCGCATTCGGCCTTGCGCTGGCGCCATTCGCGGCCGCACACGCCCAAGCCAAGAAGCCGAACATCCTCATCATCTGGGGGGATGACATCGGCGGGTTCAACATCAGCGCCTACAACCTGGGGATGATGGGGTACAAGACCCCCAACATCGACCGGATCGCCAAGGAAGGGGCGCTGTTCACCGACTGGTACGGCCAGCAGAGCTGCACCGCGGGCCGGGCGGCGTTCATCACCGGGCAGTCGCCGATCCGGACCGGCCTGACCAAAGTCGGCCTTCCCGGCGCCCCGGAGGGCCTCAAGCCGGAAGACCCGACGATTGCCGATCTGCTCAAAGCCCAGGGTTACGCCACCGGACAGTTCGGGAAGAACCACCTCGGCGACCGCAACGAGTTCTTCCCCACGGTCCACGGGTTCGATGAGTTCTTCGGCAACTTCTACCACCTGAACGCGGAGCAGGAGCCCGAGAACCCGGACTATCCCAAGGAACCGAAGTTCAAGGCGACGTTCGGCCCTCGCGGCGTCTACCACTGCTACGCGACAGGCACCGACGACCCGACCGTGGACCCGCGCTTCGGGAAGGTCGGCAAGCAGAAGTGCGAAGACACCGGCCCGTTGACGATCAAGCGTATGGAGACGATCGACGAGGAAATCACCAAGGGCGCGCTGGCGTTCATGGACAAGGCGCACAAGGACGGGAAGCCGTTCTTCGTCTGGTGGAACTCCACGCGCATGCACATCTTCACGCACTTGAAGAAGGAGAGCCAAGGCAAGACGGGCTTCGGCATCTACCCTGATGGCATGGTCGAACACGACGCCATGGTCGGCCAGCTTCTCGACAAGCTGAAAGAGCTGGGGATCGAGAACGACACGATCGTCATGTATTCCACCGACAACGGCGCCGAGAGCATGAGCTGGCCCGACGGCGGCACCACGATGTTCCGCGGCGAGAAGAACACCAACTGGGAAGGCGGTTTCCGGGTCCCGTGCGTCATGCGATGGCCCGGCGTGATCAAGCCCGGAACGATCATCAACGACATCGGCGCTCACGAGGACATGACTCCCACCCTGCTGGCTGCGGCGGGCGACGCCACGGTGAAAGACGACCTGCTCAAAGGCCGGAAGGTGGGGAACGCCACCTTCAAGGTGCATCTCGACGGCTACAACCTGCTCCCGGCGCTGAAGGGCGAAGGATCCTGGCCGCGGCACGAGTTCCTCTACTGGACCGATGACGGCAGCGTCGCGGCGCTGCGTTACAACCAATGGAAGATCACCTTTCTGAAACAGAACGCGCACGGGTTCGCGGTCTGGCAGCAGCCCTTCGAGGAGCTACGCGCTCCGATGGTCGGCAATCTTCGCTCCGATCCCTTTGAGCGCGCCGAGTACGAGGGGTTCGGCTATACCCAGTGGTCGGCCGACCGCATGTTCTTGCTCGCTCCCGCAGGGGGATACGTCGCACAGTGGCTTCAGAGCTTCCGGGATTTCCCGCCTCGGCAGAAGCCGGGATCGTTCAACCTCGACCGCGTGATGGAAGCGGTGACGAAGGGAGCCGGGGACAAGTAGCCCGGCGTCGACACGTTCGGTTCAGTGTCCTGAAGGGCCGCACTCCCTCCCGAGGGGCGCGGCCCTTCTATTTGGCTTACTTTGGCGGCGGGAGCGATTCGATCCAATTCAAGGCGTCGTCGAGCTCGCGAAACATCGCGTCGCGCCCCCCTCCGAAGCCGTGGTTTCGGGCTTCGACCTCACGGAATCTCCGGTTCCCCGCATCCGGCCCGAAGAGCTCGCGGGCCTTCGCCGCGGGCAAATACCGATCGTGGGTCGACTGGATGACCGCGAGGGGAACCTCGCGCGCGGATCGCAGGCGGGCGTAGGTCAGGACGCGTCCGTCGTCCTGGGTGCTCTCCGCATGCTTCTCGGTCATCCGGAGGTTGCGCACGTAGTCGGTCTCGCGCGTGAGCGACAACGCGACCGCCCCGGCGGGCCGCGGCTGCAACGCCTTGTGCTCCCCCGCGACCACCATGAATCCCGCCCCGCGGGACATTCCGACCAGGATCGTGGGCGTGGCCGGGGGAAGATCCATCTCACGTTGGGTGGCGGCGACGATCGCCGCCAGATCCTCGGCGAGCCGTTTGGGGGTGATGAACCCCGCCTGCCGCTCGACGTCTTTCAGATAATTGGTGGCGCTGAATCCCGCGACCGCGTCCCCGCGTTGTGCCAGATGCAGGAACAGCGGCTTGCTCGCCCCGATCCATCCGCCGTCCCCCGTCGCGAACAGGATCAGGACCTTAGGATCTCGGGGGGTCACGGGATTCACGAGACACAATCGCGGCATTTGACCCGGAAGGGGACCCTCCGCCGTTCGCTGGATGCAGACGCCCGCCGGTATCGCGAGGCGGCAGGTGCAGCCGCCAAACAGAAGCGTGAGGCCGGCGGCGGCGGCGACGAGCCTACACCTACGGACGATGGTCCCCACCCATATTGAGTTGACACGGATCTTGCTCGAGGTCGTCACGACGAAGACACATCGACGGATCACCCTGCAATCCTAGGGAGTACCGCCATGGCGTACAAGAGCGACCGTTTCGGTTTTACCGTGCACGTGGAAGGAAGGTTCGTAGGACGCGGGCAATGGGTGGTCCACGCCGTTCTCCAATACCTGGCGTTCGGGCCGATCGAATCGCGTGGAGATCTCGAAGCCGAAGCACGGCTCGAGCTGTTGATCGGAATCGCCCGGGAGTCGTCCTGCGGCCGCGCGCTGGGAGCGCACAGCGTCCACGTCCTCGTCGAAGGAGACCGTGAGATCGCCGGCTTCTTTCGCGTGTTCGAAGGGAAATATCGAGCGCTTGACGTGCGGACGCCCACGGCGTAAGAGGATCGGCGCACGACTTTCTTCCAAGGAGACCCTCGATGAAAGAACGGAACCCCGTTTCGCTCAACCTTCAGATCGAAGAGCTCGAGAATCGCAGCAGGCCCGGATGCAACGGTAGCTCGTCCACGAGCCCGCTGTGCACCTGTCCGATCAGCGGGGTGGTCAGAAGCTGAACGGATGATCGGCGCCACAATCATGTGGCTCGAACGCGTTTGACAGTGCGCGCCACGCGGCGTAAACAACGGCAATTGCGCTGCCGGTTGAAGCACTCCCGTGCGACCGAGCCGCGCCCGTGGAGCCACCGATGAAAGAAGATCGTCCGGTCACGCTCGATCTCAAGGTCGAGGAAATCGAATCGCGCGCGCGGGGCGGGGGAAGCTGCACGTCGTCCACGACATCGAACCTGTGCACGTGCCTCTGCCGCCTTCCGCCGACGACCAGCATCTTCTGCGACGCCGGGAAGTAGATCCGGCGGGTCTCGATTACCGGGCCGGCGGCGCTCGCGTCGCCGGCCCACGCCGCGCGGCTAGTCCTGACCCTCTTCACCTTCCTCTTCTTCTTCGACGAACTTCCCGGCGGCATCGAACGTCGCCGACTTCTTCGCGTCTCCGGACCCGAAGGCGATCTCGTAGGTGACCTTGCCGTCGGCCGTGGTCTGCTTCTCGGCCGCCGTCGCCTGGGCCCCGGCGTACTTCGCGGCGAAGGCGGTCATGACCGCGGCGGGAACGTCTTTGACGTCCAGGTACTCCTCGGTGAGGAGGATCTGGCCGTCCGGGCTGACGTCGCAGTCGATCCGCCGGGCGTCCTTGCCGGTAATTTTGACCTCGTACTGGGTCTTCCCGTCCTCAACTTCCTGCCTGCATGCCGTAATGGTCGCGCCCGCGTGCGCCTTGAGAACGGCCGCCGTCACGGCGGGCGGGCACTCCTTCGCGAGCGCGGGTACGGCTAAGGTCCAAGCCATCAGGATGAACGACGGCACGATACGGAGATTCATCTCGACACCTCCTGGTGATGGGCGGCTCGTCCAATTCTAGCGCCGTCCTCCGAAAGCAAGACGCACGCCGAGCCCGGCGAGGATGACGAGCGACGTCAGTCCGACGACGCCCAGGGCCCGGTCGAGGGGACCGACCCCCGTCCACTGGAGATAGTGGATTCGATAGAGCAGGTCGATCCGTCGCGTGTCGCGGCCGCTCTGGCGGAGCGCGAGCGTCGTCCAGTCGAGTTCGATCGTGACTCCGGTCGCGGTTCGAATCGAAGCCGAGGGGGCGTCGTCCTCCTGCCGCGTGACGGCGACGATCTCACCGTAGCGAGCTTTCTCGTCCCGAATCGCGTCGTCGACGAGCCGGCGTATCGCCGCCTCGTCCGGAAGCGGGCGCTCGCGGGCGGTCGCCGGATCGAGGTGTTTCCAGCCGGCGCTCCCGCGGATCAGCAGCTCGTCGCCGAGCACGGTCCTGAGCGCCCGCGCTTCGAGCCACCCGGGTTGCGCCGCGGGGAACGCGGATCCCTCGAGCGGATACTCCCGCACGCGAAGGCCTCCGTAGGCTGCGTCGTAGCCCGGCTTGACGAAGAAGACGAATCCGGTCGCCGCCCACCCGCACAGCGGGAGCAGGAGAACCAGCCCCAGAAGCCGGTGAACGCGGCGCGCGCCGCCGAAACCTACGGACACGCCGACGGTAGCGACCGCTCCACGGCCGACGAGTTGAACCCGTACGTTCCTTTGGCGCAGGCGGTCTGCCCGCGGATCAGGTAGTAGTACCCGTCACCGGCGGCGGGATCGGGGCGGCCGTCCGTGAAGCTCGTCCCGGCGACGTCGTTCGCAAGACAGGCGGCGTTGACCGTTCCGTTGGCCCGAAGGTCGGAGATCGTCGAGGACGCCACGTCGTAGACGATGCCCGCGGCGAGCGCGCTCCACGAGACCGTGGTGCCGCTCCCGCCGTCGACGTGGACCCCGGCGACCTCCGACGGAGGCGGAGCCGCGAAGCCCGGCTGGCACACCCCGCCGCCGCACGTCTCCCCGGTGGTGCACGCGTTTCCGTCGTTGCAGGCCGTGCCGTTCGCCTGACCGAAGCAGGTGTCGGTGGTGCACGTGTTGGGCAAGCGGACGTTGGTCACCGCGACGTCGTCGAGGTAGAAGCCGGCGTATTCCGCCCCGGGGTCGGAGGCGAAGCGCCACCGGAACCGGATCGCATCCCCCGGCGTGAGCCCCGCGATCGGATGGCAGCGGTGGGCGTAGGGGGTCACGGTCCCGCTGGTCGCGTAGTCGTTGCAGGTGGTGCCGCTTCCGAGCGGGCCGTTGAAGGTGTTCTTCGTGGTCGGGTAGCCGCAGCCGTTGATCGGAGGGGATTGCGTGCAGCTGAGCGGCTCCCAACCGGTGATGTCGTCGGTCGCCGAGCACCCGGCACCGGTGTCGTTGCTCGGAGCCGGCGCGTCCGTCCAGGGGCCGCCGTTGACCGAGTATTCGATCGCGATGCCGTCCCAGTGGTATTCGACCTGGTGGCGCTCCCAGTACTGCAGATCGATGCTGGCGGCGCCGGCGGTCAGCTGAGGCGATTGCATCTCGGCGCACGTATTCGCCGTGTAGGTGTTTCCCGGTCCCGGGCCGGCGTTGCGATAGGCATACGCGCCGCCGGGGCTGTGGTTGGCTCCGGCGTCGTCGGCGGTCTTCACGTAGCGCCACGCGGCATCGGTGGTGTCGCCGGGGCCGGCCACGTTCATCTGGAGAAACGCCGTGCCGTCGCCGCCGCCGTCCGTCCAGGTCCCGGGCGAGGCCTGCGTGCCGGAGCCGTAGGCGGTCCCGGGGACGATCATGCCGTTCGCGTCCTCGTTCCCTCCGCACGCGCCGCCGTTGCCGGTGCTGTCGTCCTCGGCGTGAACGACGTAGAAGTAGGTCGCTCCGCTCTGCAGGTTGTCGGTATCGAGATACGAGCCGGGACCGGAGACGCACGCGGCGATCCGGTTGGCCGGGGACGCCACGAAGTCGGGGGTCGTTCCGCGGTAGACGTCGTAGCGCATGTTCGGCGTCAGCGGACAGCCGGTCGCGGCCGGAGTCCAGCCGACCGTCACGCCGCAGTTGCTGCCGTTGGCGCTGGATCCGGTGGTGGCGCCCGCGAATGACGGCTTCAGGTTGCAGGTTCCGGTGGCGGTCGCCTGCGTGCACCCGCTCACGACCTGCGCCTGGCACTTGCCGGCGGCATCGGCGGCGGCGATCACGCGATAGGAATAGGTGAGCCCGCCGAGCACGGTGGTGTCGGTGAAGTTCGTCGCCGTGCCGGCGGTAACGCCGAGCGGACGGTAGAGCCCCTCGCTGCCGCAGGCGCCGTCGGCGCGCTCGATCGCGTAGGCGCCGGGGACCGGGAAGATTCCGGTCCAGGCCAACGTGATCTTGTTGTCGCCCGCGACGGAGGCGCTTCCGATCGTCGGCGCGGCCGTCGGGCGCGTCGTGCAGCTCGCGGCAGGGCACTGCCCGGCGCCGCTCCCGGCGGGCCAAGTCGAGGACGCGATCCGGGTGGACCAGCTTCCCGACGCCAAGAAGTACTGGCTGACGTACCAGAAGGTGCAATCGTCGGCGGGATCGACGCTCATGCTGCTGTAATCGCCCCAGCGGCTGTTGGTATTGTTGGCGATGCCGGTGGCGATCGTGGCCTCGGGGACGGTCATCGTTCCGGGCGGGTCGCCCTTGGCGCGGCCGGTATAGCGGATGGTGTGGTTATCGCTGCCGCTCGTCCTCCCCGTCGTGCTGTAGCCGACGAGGATGTTCTCCGCGGTGTCCATCGCGATCGACGGCATCCAGCGGCTCCGGCCGTTGACCACGTCCGCGAACGTTCCCTGCTCGTAGACGCACGGGTAGGTGGGGCACGTCGCATCCGGCGATCCGGATAGCCGGAAGTCGTACCACCGGACGCCCGACACCACCCCGCTGATCGACGGATTCACCGAGTGGCTGACGACGAGCGACTCGTGATCGATCATGTTGCGGTAGGCGGCGCGGAACATCAGCCTGTCGCCGAGCGAGTCGACGGTCTGGGCGGTCCCAGGCTGCGGGATGCAGGAGCCGCAGGCTCCGCTGGCCGGCGCGATCGGGACGTTGGCCTGCCGGGTCTTGATCGTGTTGGCGGGCGTGACGAAGTCCACCTTCATCCGGTAGATGAACATTCCGCTCCCGTGAACCGCGAGGAAGATCCCCGGGGCTCCGGTGGGGGGCGGAGCGAACCCGTCGAGGTCCGCGGGCATGTGCCCGCCTTCCGTCGGGTCGAAGATCACCTGCCAGGTGGCGGTCGGGTCGCCGGCGAGCATCTTGGTCCGGTCCATCGCGGCGAACAGGGCGGCGACGTAGCTCCCGGATGTCGAGGTGAACGCGTGGGCCATCATGTAGTAGGCATCGCTCCACACGCCGAAATGGGGGTAGTCGCCGAAATTGCCTCCCGGCACCGCGAACGCGTACCGGTAGTAGGTCCCCGCCGCGTTGGCGGTCGTCGAGATCGCCACGCACTGGTAGTAGAAGCCCGAGCTCAAGGACGACGTGAACTGCGAGATCAGCCAGCGGCCGGCGGTCTTGTCGAACATCACGATCGGGTCGCCGCTGTTCTGGGCCTGGCAGGCGCCGCCGAAGCCGGACCAGAGCGTGTTGATGTTCGAGGGGCCGAACAGCGTGGTGGCGGTCTTGGTGACCCTGTTGAGCGACCACACCTGGTACCGGGTGTTGACGGTCTCTACGAACTGGTCGTTCCCCACCGAGCCGTTGCTGTCGGAGGGCGTGCCGCCCAGGATCCCGACGCCGGCGAAGTTGAATCCTGTGCTCGGAGCCAGGGGGCTCGACGAGAACGAGCTGCCCGACGGGATCTCCGTCTGGACGACCGGGTCGGGGATGTCCGAGTGGATGCTCCGCCACGCGGGGAGCTGCGGGTTCGTCGGCGACTCGTTTTCCTCAACCTGAAACGACGCCGCCCCGGCGGCCATCTCGATCAGAGGCCGCGACACGTCGAACCGCGACGCCGCGACCGAGTAGACGGTCTCGCCGACCGGATTGCGGAATTCCTTGATGGTGCCGGTCGCCGTGTAGGGTCGAACCTCGACCGCATCGGGCGTACGCGGAACGCCGCTCTGCACTCCGGGCGTCGCCGCGTTGCGGACCTTCCGCCGGGCGCCGGCCTTGGTTGGCGATCCGTTCTTGGCAGCCGGCGCCGGGCTCTCCGCCCTCACCGCCGCTCCGCCGGCCAGCACGAGACAGGCGGCCGTCAATCCGCACGACAGCAGTCTGGATGAACGCATCAGCGATGCTCCGGTGGGAAAATGGGCGAGGATGGGGCACACAAGGTCCCGAAGTGAATACGCCGAGTCCCGGGCAAAAACAACCGAAGGGCGCACGAAAACCGGATCCAGGGCGCAGGTGTGCCCACCCGGGAATGGGAATTCCATATGACAGGCCGGGAGCAATCAGCAGGGAGTGAGGCCGGCACGGGGGATGCGGACAGCGCCGGTTGGCTCAGATCCCGACGCACACGGACCCCGGCGGTGTCGCGCGCCCGACTTGTAAAACTTACCTGCCACGTCGGTCATGCGGTCAGTTTCGCGCGCGACTCTGTTCCAGAATTACCAGTGATTCTCCAAATTCCCGCGGGTGGCACGTCGGCTGCAATCGGGGGTGTCACGGAGGGCACCATGCGCACCGAGACTCTCGAAAGCCTGTTCCTCGAAGAGATCCAGGACATTCGCCGGGTCGAACGCCAAATACTGGACGCACTGACCAGAATTGCCCACGGGGTTTCCGCCAGAGGACTGTGGCAGGCCCTGATGCAGCTGCGCGAGGCCACCGAACATCGCGCGGAGCGCTTGCGACGTGAGCTCGGACTACCTGCGTCGCGACCGGACGAGGCCTTCTCGCCGAGGCTCGCCCGGCTCACCGCACGGGAGATCGAGGTTCTCGAGCTGATCGCCGAAGGGCACGCCAACAAGCAAATCGCCGCCGGCCTCGGCATCAGCATCAAGACGGTCGAAAAGCATCGCCAGCATCTGATGGCGAAGCTCGACCTCCACGACATCGCCGGCGTGACCCGGTACGCGATCTCGGCGGGGGTCGTCGAGGCGACCGCGTAATTCAAAGGTCGGGCCAGGGACTGGACCGGCGTGCCGACGGCACACCGGTCCAGTCGCGTGAACCATCCTCAGGGCGGACACGGGGCCAAGACTTGAGGCGTCACGCATTGCGCGATGCCGACCGGCCGTTCCACGCCGCCGGTGTTCGTGCCGTAGGAGCCCTCTTCCAAGGCGTCTCGAGGGACGACGAGGTAGTAGTCGCTCGGGGCGGCCGGTGCGAACGTCTCCGTGAGATCGTGGGCCGTGTCCGTGCAGACTCTCATGGTGTGGCTGTACCAACTTCCGATCTTGCCTTCGTAGATCGAATAGTCGTCGGCCCCTTGCGAGCAACTCGTCGACCAGCTCACCTTGATACCGGCCCCGGCCTTGTCGACGTGAACGGTCGGCGGAACGCGACCGGGATTGCCGCCCCGCGTCAGGCCCGCGACCCCGCTCGCGGTCGGCCAGCCCGACAGTGTTTGAAACAGCGAAAACGCGGCCCCGTTCCAGGCGACGATCTGTCCGGGCAGGTAGGTCGTGACCCCAGGAGGGCCGACGTCGGTCGGCACGTCGAACGAAAGCAGGGTCAACGACCCGGCGCGGGCGGATGCGATGACGTTGCACGACGTCTTGATGCCGATCCCGGCCGCGGAGGCGTCGAAGTCCGGGTTCGCGGCCGCCAGCGTCCAGCCCGTGCAGCCGGGTCCCGTGTGGACGTAGCGGACCAGATCGGCCGGGTCGAACTGGAACGCCCCGAGCGTCACCGGGACGTCGAAGCTGACGATCAGGTTGCCACCGTCGCCACCGGTCATGTCCAGCGCGTCGAGCCGGACGCCCGGCGGAATCGGGACGCCGAGGCTCTCCCCGCAAAAGAACAGCGAGTACGTCGCCGTCGTGCCGTCGAAGCGGACGACGTCGCGAGGGTCGGCGGGCGACGCCAGCGCGCCGCCGAGGTCGCTCGGCGCCTCGACGACGAACAGCCAGTTCGCGATCTTGTCCATGCGATGGATGTCCCCGACGGCCGGATTCCCGGGGATGAACAGCGCCGGCGTGTAGGCGAGGCCGTCGTACTTGACGATCTCCCACGGAAGCACGTCGGTGCCTCCGAGGGTCTCCCGCGTGGGCACGTCCGGCGTGACGTACACCGGAGTCGCCGCGCGGGCGGGGGGGATGAGAAGCGCGAGGAAGGCGCTGGCGACCAGCGCCGCGGCCGAGGTCGCCGCGAGTCCGCGCTCGGGTGGGGCGCGTCGAATCGACGTTGGCTTCATGGCGTACCCGCCTAGAAGACCGGAGGTCCGGGGATCAAGTTGTCGCCGAACGTCGAATTCACCGCTCCGTCGTTGCACGAGTTCGGGGGGAAAAGCCCGCTCGCGCAAGGTCCCGCCGCGAGCCCGAGGTTTCCGCGGGCCATGTTCCGGCCGAACGTGTTCGAGGCCGACGGCGCGGCGAAGCGGAGACCGAACCCGGAGTTCGAGTTCAGGATGTTGCGGTCGATCTGGTTCTGCCTGCCTTCGACGAAGAGACCGTGGCCTCCGGGAAGCCCGAATCCGCCGTCGGTCGCGGAGTTCATGACGACGAGGTTGTCGTTGCTCGCGGGATCGAGGTGGATGCCATGGAACTTCGCCTCCCGCACGACGTTGTCGTAGAGCTTGTTGCCGATGCTGTTGCTCAGGTCGATCCCCGTCCCGGTTACCCGCTCGATCGTGTTCTCGGACAACAGACACCCGTCGCCGCTGACGAGCGCGATTCCGTTGCCGGCGCCCCCCTCGACGCGGTTGCCGAGCAACGCGACGGAGCTGCCGTTGAAGACGAGGATGCCGCCGGCGGCATCGCGCACGACGTTGCCTTCGATCGTTCCCGAGTGCGCAGTCGCGGCGCCGTCGATGAGGATCCCGATGCCCAGCGAGGCGGTCACGAGATTTCGCCGGATCGCGAAACTCGATGGGTCCAGAAGATGGATCCCGCTGCCGCCGGGTCCCTGGATCTTGAGATCCTCGAACACGGCCTTCGTGGCGGGAACCGACGCGTCGATCCCGGCGCTTCCGCCCTTGAGCGAGCCGTTGCGTACCGTGATCTGCTCGACGCCGCCCGCGAGGGCGATCGAGATCACGGGGGCCGGCGTGGGGCCGTTGTCGAGCACGAAGCCGTTCAGATCGATGTCGACGTTCGTCGAGAGCACGGTGATGAGGGCGGTGGGTGCGGGGCCGATGTTGCGCGTGACGATGTACTTGCCGTCGGCGGTGATCGTGGTCGGCGCGAAGATCGGGGTCCGACCTTCGGCCGCGGAGGTGAGGGGTGTCGTCGGGGGAACTGTCGTGAGTGCGCAAGCGACGGCGAGTCCGACTGGAACGAATCGGCGCATGATCTTCCCTCCTGTTCGTGATGCGGGCGGGCGCGCATGTCGAGTGAAACGCGCGCTTATCGCGCCGAGATATACGCCGCCGCGATGGCCGCTACAATCGCCGAATCGAACGATTCTTCGCGCGCGGTGCCGCGCATCGGATGCATCCAACTCGAGTCGCAGCGAACATTCTAGAGTCCGCGAGCAACGCAGGCGAGGCGCTTCGAGTTGATCGGAATGGCAGAGGATTCGTTTGTTGCCGTGCCATGCGCGCCGGGCGCCCGCGGCGGAGATTCACGCAGCCCGGGTCCTACGCCTTGCACCCCGGAATCTTCGTGCACGTCGGGCAACGGAAACAGCTTCCGCGAGTGAGCGCGTAGCACGGCGGGCAGTCGTACGGGACGCACAAGAGGCAGGCGTTCGTCGTGGGGGTCGGCAGCGCCACGACCAGCGTGCCCAATGCGATCACCACCAGCAGGGCGAGACCGAAGAGTTTCTTGATCATGGTTCCATCCTCCTTTCTACGACTGTACGCCCACCCGCGCGCCGGCGGAACCCCAAAGCCAAGCCGTGCTTGCCAGAATGACAAGGGCCAACAGCGCACCGCTCCACCGGAAGAGCGAAGCGGGCTCGGAGAGGAGGTGGACGGCCATCGCGCCGCCGAGACCGAACCAGCCGCTCCAGAGCCAGGCGAGCGCGTTGGCCCCGGCGAAGAAGGTCGCGAGAATCCAAACGCCGGCCACGAGGGCCACGAGCGAGAGCGCGCCGAGCAAGCATTCGGCAGGGGTCCGCGCGGCGCCGGGAAGGAACGCCACGACGACCGCGAGCGCCGCCAGCCCTCGCGTGAGGGGGCTTCGGAGATACCGCGTTGTTACCGCCGCGACGATGCCGCCGAGGGCCGAAGCGAAGATGGCCGCGGTGACGGCGCCGGCCAGCGCCGTCAGGAACGGCACCGTCGATTCGAGATCGCCGGAGAACGACACGCCGTCGAGCAGCCGCCCGGCGGGGAAGGCCGCCGCGAAGAGCCGCGCGAGGCCGGGGATCCCGAGCGCGACGCCGAGCGCGACGATCCCCGCGACGACGGCATCGCGCCCGAACACCCTGCGACGCGCCGCCCCCATCATCGACGCGGCCGCCGGATGCAGGGCGCCGGCCAAGGCCGCCACGATCGCCCCGGCGAAGAAGAACAGCACGGCGGAGAGGAACAGCCCGATCGCGATGACGACGAAATAGCCGGCGACGGGGACCGACGTGTCGTACCTGCTCCATAGTCTATCGAGATTCAAGGCCGTGCGGATGAGGGCGGCCGCGGAGGTCACCCCACCAACGGCGAAGGCGAACTTCCACGGAATCTCGCCGGACCGGATCTTCCCGATCAGCAGGAGGAGCGCCGCCAGGCCCAGAGCTCCGATGAGCGGCAGCTTCGCCCAGGTGAGGGCGACAGTCAGCGCCGTGCTCTTCTCGCGCTGCCGCCGCCAATCCTCCGGGATCTTCACCGAGCGCCCCCACGAGCCGACGACGTCCCCCTGGACGACGACCTCGTGGCGCACCCGGGCTTCCGAGCCTCCGGTTTCCGGGAATTCCCAGACGAGCGTGTGATCGCGCCTCGCCTTTTCGTCCTTCGCGCTCTGCTCCTTGAGCTCCCCCGCACCCGGATCGATGCCGTGCGCCGTGAGGAACGCTCGCGCCACGTCGAGAGCGCGCTCCTTTTCGAGTGACGCGCCCTGGGCGTTGTCGAGGAGCTCTCTCGAAAATCCGACGACCTTCCCGGAGTCGGGGTCCACGGAGACGTAGTACTCCTCCTTCTGCCCGGGAACGAAGAACCGGACGCGCCAGAGGGGTGTCGGCACCTTGGTGCCGTACACGTCGTTCGCGACCGCGAGGCCGCCGGCCTTGAAGAGGTACATCGCCGCGGCAGCGTCGGTACGGTCGAGGATCTCGATTGTGCTGCGGTACGTCCCGACGTCGAAGCCGGCATCGTGAAGCGTTCGAGCCGCCGCTTCCCGGGCGGGCGCGCGGGTCGTGCGGAAGCGCACCATCTCTCCGAAGCGGCTCACAGGCGCAAACCCGATCACCACGAGCACCGCGGCGAGCCCCAAGCCCCAGACGACGCGGCGCATCGGGAGCGGCCGGTAGCCGGCGTCGGGCGACGGCGGCGCCGCCTCCAGCGGGGCTGGTGGTGGAACGGGCGCGACCCCCTCGCTCTCGTTCGTGGCCATCCCCGGCACGAATCCGCCTTTCCGGAAATAGGCGACCGCGGCCGCGAGAAGGAGCACGAGGAAGATCCCGGCGGAAAGGCTTCCCGAGATCTTGTAGTAGAGGTCGGGGGACCGAATCAACACGAAGGCGGTGTAGAGAGCATCGACGGAGAAGTGGCAGACGACGACGGCGAGGATGCCGAAGCGCAAGAGCACGAGCCCGAAGATCATCCCGGCGATCCCGACCTCGAGACCGCGTATCCAGAACGGTTGGTTGGGGTAGGCGGCGTGGCCGAATCCCCAGATGAACGCGGCCACGACGATCGCCGCCGACGTGCTCTTGAAGATCCGCTCGAAGAAGGGGATCGAGAACATCCGGGAGATGAACTCCTCGGAGATCGCCGGCAGGAACCCGAAGAAGAGGACGTAGACCCAGGGGAAGGCCGTCGAGAGGAGATCCGAGTAGGCGACCTCGCGCGGAGACCATGCGCCGAGCGCGTTCGCGATCAGGTAGAAGACGTTCTCGTAGGCGAAGAAGAAGCAGGTGAGGGTCAAGCCGACGAGCGTCGCGATGAAGAACTCCCGGGTGCGAAGAGCTCGGAACCGAAGCAGCGACGTCAGCGACAGCCTGCCGGGAAAGCGTTCCCGATAGAGCGGCTCCGCCGAGGCGGCGAGCACGAAGATCAGCACCCCGGCCCCGAAGCCCGACGCCAGCGCGCGCAAGACGCCGCTCAAGACGAACCCGCCGAACGAGGTCGTGGTGTCGTAGCCGTGGAACGCGGAGGGGAGGCTGTTGAGCTCCGACAGGGTGAGCAGCACGAAGATGAGCCCGCCGAGAAGCGACGCCGCCTTCCACCGCACGTCCCCCCGCCGGATTCGCAGGACGAGGACGACGAGCATGGCGAGCACGGTGAGCAGCAGGAGCACGGAATCGATTTGTCCCGCGATCTCGTTCTTCGACCGGAGCTTCGCGTAGTCCCTCTGCCAGGTATCGGGGACCTTGAGGTACTCGCCGTAGCTCGACACGGCATCGCCGGCGACTCCGACCTGCACGCGGTAGTCGGCGCCGTGGACCTCGCTCCCCGCCACTTTCCAGGTAAAGGTGTGATCGGTTCGATGCGGGCGCTTCTCGCTCGACGCCTCGACGAACGTGAGGGTGTCGAGCGGCCGGGCCATGGACTCGGCCAGAAATCGTTCCGCGATCTTCCTGGCGTCGTCCGGGGCGAGGCCGGCGCCCGCGGCGTCCTCCGGAAGCAGATGTCGTAGGCCGACGATCTCCCCCTTCGTGGTGACGGCGACCGCCATCTCTTCCTTCTGGAGCGGGCGGAACCACCGATGCTCCCAGCGCCACAGGCGGACGGTCGTCTCGAGGAGACGGTTCGATTCGGCCACCCCCAGCTCGCGCTCGAGGAAGGTCTTCTGCTCGTCGTCGTAGCCGAAGACGGCCGCGTGGCGGTACGCCCCGGGATCGAGCCCCAGCTTCTTGAGGAACGTTTCCGCGACCGGCGCCGAGCTCTCCCGCGTCACGCGGAACTCGATCGACGCTTCCGGGAAGGCGAGGAAGTAGTACCGGACGCCGACAAAGAGGCTGATCGCGGCGATGACGATGCAGGCGGCGATCAGCCGGACGTCGTTGCGCTGGAGCTTTTCGAGGTTCACGGGTGGTCCTCCGCTGGGGCGGGATCTTACGCTAGACGCCCGGCGCCGCAGGCGCGTAATAATCGCGTCAACGGACGGGCGGAGGACGGATCATGAGGCGGAATGGCCGAGCGCGGTTGCTGCTCGCCGCAGCTGTCATGTCCATCCTGCCGAGCGCGGTCACTTGCATCCATGCCGAGGACCCGGAGAGCTGGGGTCGCTATCCGGATTCCATCGAGGACGTGC
Organism: Acidobacteriota bacterium; assembly: GCA_041500265.1. Classification (GTDB taxonomy): domain Bacteria; phylum Acidobacteriota; class Polarisedimenticolia; order Polarisedimenticolales; family DASRJG01; genus DASRJG01. Next base: position 22,313 of record JBGQLU010000012.1, read on the forward strand.
TCCGGCGCTTTCCCCCTCGAGAGGCGAACCGGACCGCGCTGGAGATCGAGCGCATCTCGGCGGAGATCGGGATCGACCTGGCGCCCTATCGTTCGGAGGGCCGGCCGCATCCCGAACAAAGCGCCGCGGATTCCTACAAGAAGGCCAAGGACGCTATTGAGACCTACTTGAGCGACCAATTGAAGCGCCCGGATTCGGTTGTCAAACCGCCGCCCCCGGCGGCCCTCGATTTCCTGAAGTTACGGCAGCCGGCGCTCGAAGCGCTCCGCGAGTGCCTCGCCCATGGCGACCCGCCGGGATGGGAACGGCACCTCGACAAGCTCGGCAGGTATCCGATCTTCAATGCCCTCGGGCATATCGAGCTGCAAAAGGTGCTCGTCGCCGACGCGATGTCGAGGGAGTCGAGCGGCGACGAGAAAGGCGCGCTCGACGATCTCGAGGCGTCGTGGACGCTGAACTCCGCTGTACGGGATGAGCCGTACGAGTATACGCAGCTCAACGCGATTGCCGTCATACGATTTCAGGCAGGGGCGCTGCGGAAGCTGCCCGCGGCGCCGGCTGTCTGGTCGGATCGGCTCCGCGAGCACGACTACTGGGAGTCCCTGCTAACCGCGCTGCAGATCCAAGGCTGGATCTTGACTCAGCGAAAGGCGCCTCCGTGGTTCGACACCACCAAGCGCCTTGCTTCGAAAGCGGTCGCTTTCGCCGGTGGGCCGTACTATCGCGCTTGCATGAGGAACATCGCGGAATTGTGGAGCCACTACCTCGTCCGGCTCGCCGGGAGCCGCTCGCTCTGCGATGCGGATCGATCGTCGCTCGACAAGGAGTTGATGGAGGCGATCCCATGGTGGAATCGTCTCGGGCCGAATCTGGTCTGGGGAGGATCATGGGCGGCCACGAAGGTTACGATGCTCGATGTCGACCTGGAGCTGACGTCTCAAATCCTCGAACTTCGTGCCGCCAGGCGTCGCACCGGCGCGTGGCCGAGCTCGCTCGCGAGCGCGGGAGAATCCACCGCCTGTCCCGGATCGCACTGGGTCCACGAACGCACGGCCACGGGGGAGCGCTCGATCGCGCTCGATCGGAAGCTCACGTGGCCGAACCAGATGGGATTGATTCTCCCGACGAGCTTCGTCACCGGCGGAATTACACGGCCTTCGCAAGCTCGCGGTGCCGCAGCAGATAGGACGCCGACGCCAGGACAAGCGCCACGAGAGCCGTCGCGTACCCCGTGATCCAGAGCTGACGTCCCCAGAGTATGGTCGCGGCGGAGCTGAGCGTATCCCCGAGGATGAAGAGGTCGTACGGGGGTGCTATCGCCCTGGCCGCGCCGATCAGCGTCGCGGGAACGAGGAGGACTGCCGTCGAGTGCTGGGACGAGGTGACTGCGTCGAACAGGGCGTCGAGGGCATCGTACCTGAGCAACAGCACGATGATGGCCGAGGCGATCGGGTGAATCCGCAGCGACAGACAGATGGCGAGGGCGGCGGGGATGGTCAGGCCGAGAAGCTCGAACGCGAGGGCCAGATCCAGCCTCGGGAAGTACCTGTGCAGGCTGACCGCCACGAGTACGTGAACGCAACCCCAGACGAACGCCGTCAAGGCTGACATCACCGCCATGACGCCGAGGAATTTCCCGACGACGATCTTCCACGGGCTGATGGGCTTGCACAAGAGCGCCTGCCACGTCTTGTCGCGTGTCTCGGAATGAATCGCCGAGACTCCGAGGATGGCGACGAGCCCGAACCCGAGGGTCGAGAACAGCGAGATCACTTCCCAGGCGGCGGCCGCGGCCACGCTTCCGGGAGTCTGCGTCCGAATGTTCACGATCGGCTCGACGACGATGGCGGCGCATGCGATCGCGACAAGAACGCACGCGAGAAAGACTCGGCTGCGCATCGTCCTCCGGAACTGGGTCCGTGCAATGGCGACGAGAGCGTTCATGGGCGGGTGACGACCTCGATGAAGTAGTCCTCGAGCCGGACGGATTCCGGCTGGACGGACACGATGTCTGCGCCGATCTCCGCGAGATACCCCAGCTGGGCGTGCACGTCGGACTTGGAGGCGGCACGCCACCGCCAGACATCCGCGGACTCGCGCACCGCGCCTTCGGGGACGCGAGCCGGCTCGGTGACGCTGAATCGGAGGATCCGGCTGTCGCGCGCCGCGAGAATCGAATCGAGATCGCCCTCCGCGGCGAGCGAGCCCCGGTGCATCACGCCGATCCGGTCGCAGACGGTCTCGATTTCCGAGAGAAGGTGCGACGACATGAGGATCGTCACGCCGCTCCGGGCAAGCTCTCCCAAGAGCACTCGGACGTCCCTGCGCCCGAGGGGGTCGAGCTCCTTCGTGGGCTCGTCGAGAACGAGGAGATCGGGCTCGCCCAGGATCGCTTGCGCCAGGGAGGCGCGCTGCCGCATCCCCTTGGACAGCCGCCGCAACCGCCGGCTCGCGTGCTCGGTGAGCCCCGACCGGTCGAGAGCGCGTGCGACCAGGGCGCGCCGCTCCGTCCGATCCACGCCCTGAAGATCGGCGAACGTCGAGAGCATCTCCGAGACCGTGAGAAAGTCGTACGCCGTCCAATCCTCCGGCATGTAACCCACGCGCCGGAAGAGCGGCGCCCCCACGTCCACGTTCCGGCCGAAGAGCGTCGCGGTTCCCCGACTCGGTCGCAGCAGGCCGAGCAGGCAGTGGAGCGCCGTCGATTTCCCGGCGCCGTTCGGGCCCAGCAGACCGTAGATCTCACCCTTCCGGAGACGGAGGGACAAGCCGGCCACGGCCGTGACCTCCCGGCGCCATCCGTCCCGAAAGACACGCGTAACGTCGTGAAGCTCGGCGACGATCTCTGCGTCACCAGACATACTCGTCCTTGTACTTCCAGACGACGATCTGGCGGGCGTTCTGAACCGAAAGGTCGGGGTCCTGTCTGAGGCGCGCGAAGTACTCCCGAATCTCCCGTCCACCTCTCTTGTCCCCGCAATCGCATTCGAGGAGCCTGGCGGCACAGCCGCAGGCGCAGGCAACGCGGGAGAGCGCCCACGCGGTCTGGTCGTCGTCACGCAGCGTGTTCGGAGCGTCGGGGCCCGGCACCGTGCAGTGTTTCCGTTCCCGACGAGCGACTGCGATCGACTTTCCTAGATTGCGCTCGACCAGTATTCGGAAGTGCTCGTCGCCCTGCATGCCGTCGAAGGATCCGATGGATGTAGCGCGCACGCGCCCGTCCCGGTCGATGAAGTACGTGGTCGGAAACGCGGCGACGCCGTAGGCGGCGGCGGTGGTCGCTTCCGTATCGACGAGCACGGGGTAGGCCAGGCCGTGTTCCCGGGCGAATCGGCCGACCGTCAAGATCGGCTCGTCGTAATCGATGCCCAAGACGACGATCGGGTCGTCCACGTGCTCCTTCGCGAACTTGACCAGGATGGGCAGCTCCGCCACGCACGGACCGCACCACGTCGCCATGAAGTTCAGGACGATCGCCTTGCCTCGGTAGTCCGAGAGACGATGCGTCTTCCCGTCCAGGTCGCGCAGCGCGAAGTTGGGCGCTTCATCGTCTTTGGTGAGGAGCCTCGCTTCGGTCGTGTCCGGGAGGGACTGCGCGCGGTACGTGGCGGCCGCCGCGACCGCGAAGAGAACCAAGATGAGTAGCTTCGGCTTCCATTCGCTCGGTAGCTGCCAGCTCCAGTCCATCGGGGATCTCCGGCTGCGGGCGAGCGTTGCCCGCGATCGGTGCACGAGGCGATGTTCGATCGTAACACGCGACCTCCGAATTCCCGGCGCGTCCGCGAGTCCTTCGATTCGGCGTAGACTCCTTCCAGCACGGAGATTACCCAATTGAACCTCTTCGCGGCTGGAACGATCGCGGCACTTCTGCTCGCCGCCGGCGAGCCGCAAGTCGTCCCGGGACCTTCTCGGAAATTGGACCGCGTGTGGTCGTTGCACGGCGCGTGGCGAGGGGTTGCCGTCGATGAAGCCAGCGGAGCCATCTACGCGCTCGCGCTGAGTGGGAAAGCAGTCCAAGTCGATGCGTCGGGAACCGTCGTGCGCGAGTTCGCGCTGCCCGGAGCATCGGGGAGCCTCCTTCGGCTCGCGCACTTCCGCGCCGCCAGCGGTGCGGCCCTGCTCGCATTCGGGGTTTGGCGGCACCCGCTCAAGGCGTACGACCCGACGGGAAAAGCGCTCTGGACGCATCAAGGAGACGGCGACGGCGCCATCGACGACGTGTGGCCCGCCGACCTGGACGGCGACGGCTCGGACGAAACGATCGTGGGTTACAACGGCAGGACCGGGATGGATGTCCTGGACAAGAAGGGGAAGCTCCTCTGGAAGTCCACCACCATCGGAGATGTCTGGCACGTCGCTACCGGCGACGTCGCGGGCGAGGGACACCGGCAGGTCGTGGCGAGCTCCGCAGCCGGGAAAGTGCACGTTTTCGGGTGGGACGGAAAGCGATTGGCCGATCTGGACGCCGGCTGCGGTGCCTACATGGTGCGCGCGATCGCTCGCCCAGCGCCGGTTAGCGGTACGACGATCGTCGTGACCTGTAACCCCGGCGGTCGCGAACAGATCGTCCGGGCCGTCTCGGGAGATGGAACGCGGACATGGTCGATCGATCTCCCGGGAGACGCGCAGCCGACCGTGAATGCCGCGTCCGTCGCGCCGGACAACAAGCTGCTCGCCGTGGCGAACCATGGGGGGACCGTGTACGTCATCGAGGTCGATACCGGATCAATCGTCGCCACCTTGAGCGACCAGGGCACCGCGCCGGAACTGGCATGGGCGACCGTCAAAGGGGAAGACTCACCGCTCTTGCTCGTCGCATCGGGACTCGAGCTGAACGCGTTTCGTCTGATCCGCTGACGAAGCCCGCGGGTCGCGTCTCCCGTGGTCAGCGATCCCCCGGAGGGGTTCCGCGCTCGGCACCCAACCACAAGCTTCCGTGTGTCATCACGAACGCCGTTCCCGCGGCATAGACCAGAAGTGTGAGCCCCGTCGCGAGCCCATGAACGACGAGAGCTACCGCGAAGGCGAGCAGCATGAGCGCACCGCCGATACGGACGGTGCGGCCGGCGAGAAACAGGATCGCTCCTAGCGCCTCGACGCCGGCCACCAGAACGGCGTGCACGTGCGCGCTTCCACCGTCCGACGGGTGAAGGCCGTGCCGCAGGGTCATGACGCTCTGGATGAGCACGACACCACCCAGAACGACGTGGAACGTCCCGAACGCGAGCTTGAGGTCTCGTGAAGCCATCCCGGCCTCCCTCTCCGTCATTGGGCCGGCGTCCCGCGGTCCCTTCGCGAGAGTCCCACGGCGAGAGCCACCCCGACCGCGATCCCCACCGGCAACCAGACGGCGAGATGGCCTGTGCTGACCCCGAGAGCGGTTCCGATCCCCGCCCCGAGAGCCACGCCAAGGCCCGTGAGTTTCCCGCGGGAGGCCTTACCGGATTGCGGCTCTCGTTGCATCGGCGCCTCCCTTGCGTCGGCATCGTACGCCCGATCAGTCGATCCAGGCGGCGAGCGCCGCGACCGCCTTTTCCCGCGAAAGGCCGCGCGCGACCTCGCGAACGCTCGACGGCACCCAGGCGGGGAAGGGGAGTTCCTTCGCGACGTGACGCCCCGCGCTCGTGTGAACCTCTCGCACCCGCGCGAGCCGGTCCACGGGAAGCCGGTCCGCCGCGCGGACGAGCGCCGGCCACAGCCGCCGGTGGACGAGTGTGATCTTCCTGTCGATCCACCGGCAGACGAGAACGTCGTCGCAGTCGCGAATGGCCCGGGTGATCGCGAAGATCGCCCGGCCTTTCGGGTGGGACCACCAGCCGCCGCGGATCGGCTCGCCGGCGATCGCCTCGGCGAGCGACGGGACCGAGCCGTGCGCGGTTTCGAGAACGACACCGTGCTTGCGAACGAACGCGAGCGCTTGGCGTGAAGTCACTGCTAGTCCCTCCCTGCGATGTCACCTTGGCAAGTTTGCGCCCGGGGGAACAGTTGCAGCCCCTGTTCCCCCTTGTACCCCCTGGTAGCTCCTCTTACCCCTTGGTCCTTCGGTTGCGGGGTATAGATATGGTGGAACTCCGCGACCTGTCGTGCAGAAGTAAGGAGACGACCATGCCCGGCAAACGAATGACGTCAGTTGTCACCACGCTCGTCGTGCTCCTGGCCGGGACGGCGGCCGGCGCTCAAGTGACGACGTGCAAGACCGGCAACTGCACGGTCGGCAAGGACGCTGGGGGCAATCCCATCCGTCCTGCGGAATGCCAGAACATCGCCTCGCCGCGGATGGTGAAGGTGAGCATGGACGGCACCACGCTCAGGTTCATCCCGTCCAGCCTCCGCCTCGAAGGCCAGACCGCGACGCCGGGCGTGCCCTGGGAGTACCAGTGCATTCAGTGGCAGAAAATTGGGAGCACGGTCGCGCCCTGGCACTCCGCCACCGACGACACGGGAGGGACCGCCTGCAACACGGCGACGGCGTGCACCGCCACCAACACGACGCCTCCGTGCGATTGGGAGAGCGGGAACATCGACACCACGGTGGGGACCGGTCTCGAATTCAGCGTCTGCCACTACAAGGCGATCGCCCCGACCGCTCGCACGTTCCGCTGCCGGCTGCACGTGACGTTCGGCATGACCGGAGCGCTCACCGTCGTGCAGCCGATCCAGCTCACCTTGAGCAAGGGTGCCGCGGGCGAAGCGCAGCTCGCATGGACGACCGGGGGCATCGGACCGTGGGACCTCAATCGCGACACGACGGGACCGATGCCCGCTCCGACCAACCTGGCCCCGATCACGGCCGCTCGGAACCTCGTCGATGCGACCGTGCTCGCGCCCGGCGGGATCTTCTTCTACTTGGTGACCGAGCATAACTGAGCGGCCGCGGTGCCGTCGGTCGGAACGTGCCGCGCGTTCGAGGTCGTCGCGTCCTGTTTCTCTTCGAGCTAGGGACGTCGCGATCCCTCGATTGTCCAGAGGTGATCGTTCGGACCGCGATAAAAGACGTAGATCCGCGTGACGGCCCCGACGTAGACTTCACCCCGCTTCGGCGGTGACACCGCGCCCGGCTCCGACGAGAGCTGAACCCCTCCGAGATCGTGCGGAGGTCCGAACGACCATGACGGTGTCGCTCCGCACGCTCCTAGAACCAGAATCGCGAGCGCCGTGTTGGCGACCCGACCTCATTGAGGGGGGAAGGCCAGCGGTGCCGGCCTGCCAGGAAGCTCGGCGCATTCAAGCTGCGGTCGTTCCCCGCGAGCCCCGTGGTCGGGGTCGATCGTCGCAACGTCGATGCTCATGTCCTTCCGCCCTTTCGCTCTGGCCCGGCGATCGGCAGGCCGTCATCCCGGGCACGCTCGAGCATGATTCCTCGGAGTCGACGGGACGCGAACCTACCAAGGTCGCGCGCTCCCGCACGAGTAACCGGGTCCATTTATGAAACGCTGCGCCGCCCTCGTGTCGGCGTCTGTCTTCGCCGCCGTGCGCACGGATGACGGCACCCACGACTGTGACTGATCCGCGACGTCGCACAGGAACTCGACCTGGACCTGGTTGGGCGAATGGAAACGGTTCGCAGTGCCGTCGTTCTGCCACATATCGCCGAACAGGTACTTGCTGATGCCGTGGAAATAGAAGTAGTCGCACCCACCGACCGTGCAGGCGCCCGTCGGCCCCGGGCGATGACCGCCGGCGCTGCCGTTGTTCCAGTTGTACTTCTCGAGCCAAGCGTGCCAGCCCTCGTGCTGGAAATCGCCTCCGCGCGAGGCCGGGTTGGAGTTCTGCCAGGTGGACGTATAAAGCGGGCAATAGGTGGTCACGGCCCCTCCGCCGTACGAGCCGAACAGGGCCGTTCCGTCGCCGATCGAATCATGAATGGACTCGTGGAAGTTGCTGCTCGCCGCCTCGGCGGTTGCACGGTAGTCGGCGGTGCCGTGGAACGACTGGTCGTTATTGTCCAGCAGGCCGTAGGTAAGGAGAAAGGACCCGTTCCAGTGCTTGGGGTATTCGAGGAGGACGTTGCAGGCGTCGTTCCAGCCGCGGCCGCTCCAGTCGCCACCGCGCAGGTCGTAGGCGCGATACTGCCAGAGAAAGTAGTCCTGCCAGCAGCCGTGAGTGTTCCACAGGTCCCGATCGGCCTGACTGGCTGCCGACTGGTCGCAAACAGCGTGGGCCTTCACGGAAAGGCCTATCGCAGCGAACACGATCGCCAGCGCGAAGCTCGTTCGAACCGTTCTCATGGGATTTCTCCTTCGTGCTCGTCGTTTAGCTCACGATCACAACGCCGGCGGCTTCGCGTCGTAGGCGGGACGCCGCTCGCCCGGCTTGCGTGCCGTCGGGAGTTTCTCCGGCGGCGGCGGTACCGCCTCGGGGTGCGTTCTGAGGAACGCGTCCAGCTTCGGATTGAACGTCTCGGCCGTTTCGCCCGTGAGGCGGCGCACACGATCGAGCAGGATCGCGTCGTCCTTTTGCACGAATCGCGAGAGAGCCTTCTTCGCCTCCTCGCCGTCGCCGTGATTCCAGAGATAGGCGTTGATGGCCTCAGCGCGCACGATCTTCGACGGGTGCCTCGCGATGATCTCCATCAGCGCACGGTTGCTGCTCTCGGTATCGAGGAACGCAAGTCCGTCGGCCGCCTTTCCTTCCAATTCCGCTTGGCGGGTTTGTTCGATGATCTCCCCCTCGATAACGGTCCCGCGTTCCGGCAACGGTCGCATTGCGAACTCGCGGAAGTAGGCTTCGGCCACGGGGCTTTTCATTTCACCGAGCAGAGCCAAAACCAGCAGCGCGCGCGAGTGATCGACCCGCTGCGAGCTTTCGATCTCCTTGATGAACGACTCGGCGACCGCTCTGTTTGCGGAGGCGGCGGCGAGCAATTTGCGCCCGTCCTCTTGCTCGTCCCGGTGTGAGGCGCCCGCCCAATCGATGAACCTCGGCACGTCCCCCGCGGAGGAGAGCGGGGGCGGCGCGTGCAACTTGTAGCCTCGAAGAACTTGGCTCGGCGACGAGCCGCTCGGCTCCTTCGCCGCCGGCCTTTCGCCTTCAGCCTTGCGAGCCTGCTGCGATGAACAGCCGACAAGCAGCGCGAAGGCGAGCGCCGCCGTACTGCATTTCGATGGGACGGCAAGCCGTGTTGCGTTCATCACTTCTCCTTCGGCGGAGCGATGCGTCGTGATGCTCCGGGAGTCCCGTTCTCGGCACGGCCCCTTCGCGCTTGAACTCGCTCGCGATGGAGTCTGATCGTGACCCGCGTCCCCGATCGCCTGTCGATCCTGAGGACACCATACGGAGGTCCGTAGCTCGGGCCACATCATTTTTCGAACGGCCGAGAGGCGAGAAGAGTGACTTTCGGGTGCGGGGCTAGACTACGGACGTGACGACGCCGATCGACGTGCGCGCCCGGGTGCGCATTGCAACGCGGCTCCTTCCGTTCGTGTTCCTCCTGTACCTCGTCGCCCAGCTCGACCGGGTCAACGTCTCATTCGCGATCCTCACGATGAAGGCCGACCTGGGGTTCAGCGACGGGGTCTACGGCTTGGGCGGCGCGATGTTCTATCTGGGGTACGTGCTGTTCGAGGTGCCGGGCGCGATCATCGTCGAGCGTTGGAGCGCGCGGAAGTGGATCGCCCGAATCATGGTGTCGTGGGGGCTCGTGAGGATCCTGACCGGCTTCGTCAGGAGCGCGGGGCAGTTCTACGCCGTCCGATTTCTCCTCGGCCTCTCGGAGGCGAGCTTCTTTCCGGGGATGATCGTCTACCTCACGCACTGGCTCCGCCCCGCCGACCGCGGGCGGGCGATCGCGATCCTCTACTCCGCGATCCCGGTCTCCTCGCTGATCGGCGCCCCGCTCGCCGGATGGCTGCTCGGTGTCGGCTGGCGCGGACTGGCCGGCTGGAGGTGGCTCTTCATCGTGGAGGGGATACCCGCCGTCCTCTTGGGGATCGTCACGCTCTTCTATCTCACCGACCGGCCGCGGAATGCTCGCTGGCTGGCGCCGGACGAGCGAGAGTGGATCTCGGGTGAGCTGGAGGCGGAGAAGAAGCTCAAGTGGGAGACGGCGAAGTACACGATCTGGGACGCGTTTCGCGACCGGCGGGTCCTCTTGCTGCTGGTTCCCTACATGCTCGCGAACATCGGAACGACGACGATCGCGCTCTGGTTGCCGACGTTCATCAAGCGGCTGTCGGGATTGCCGCCGCCGGCGGTGACCTCGCTCGCGATGCTACCCGCCCTGGCGGGGCTGGTGGGACTCCTCAACGGATGGCATTCCGACAGGACCGGCGAACGTCGCTGGCACACCATCGTCCCGCTGGCGGGGGTCGGATGCGCCTACCTCCTTCTGATTGTCGCCGCTCCTCAGTTCTCGATCGCGATGACGCTGATCACACTCGGCGGCGCGTGCGTGTACGCCTACTATCCGTCTTTCTGGGCGCTGGCCACGATGTTCTTGAGCGAGTCGGCCGCGGCGGCGTCGTTCGGCCTCATCAACGGGACGGGGCACCTCGGCGGCTTCTTCGGGCCCTATATCATCGGTGCCCTGAGCGACCGGACCCATAGCCTGCGGCCGGGATTCGCGTTCCTCGGGGGTTGCTACGTGCTTGCCGCGTGCTCGCTTGCGGCCCTCAAGACGAAGACGCACGCATGAGCCCCTCGGGTGGTTCCGGCTACGATGACCTCTACGCGGAGTTCGACTCCGATCTGATGCGCCGGCTCCGGGCGGAAGCCTACGGGAGCGACATCGGACAGCACTCCTGGGTGACCGAGCAGGAGCTGATCGAGGACATCTCCTCGCTGTCGCTGACCCCCGCGAGCCGTGTCCTCGATCTCGGCTGCGGCCCCGGCGGACCGCTGACCTTCATCGTGAAGAGAATCGGGTGCGCGGGCGTCGGCGCGGACGTCAGCGCGCCCGCGATCGCCGCAGGGCGCGCCCGGGCGGCTTCGCTCGGTCTGGAGGAACTCGTCGAACTTCAGGAGTGGGACCTGAACGAGCCGATTCCGCTCCCGGCCGCCTCGTTCGACGCTGTCTTGTCTTTGGACGTGATCCTCCATCTCCGGGATCGCGGCGTGGCGTTTCGGGAGGTGGCCCGACTCGTGAGCCCCGGCGGCCGCTTCCTGTTCACCGACGCCGGGATAGTCACCGGCGTCGTCACCGACGAGGAGGTGAGGCGGCGCACGATCCACGGGTACACGCGCCTCGTGCCCCCCGGGTTCAACGAAGATCTGCTCGAGGAGGCCGGTTTCTCTCTGCTTTGCTCGGAGGATCGAACGCCGAGCCTCTTGAAAAACGCCACCGGGCGGCTCGCCGCCCGAAACGCGCATCGCGCAGAGATCGAGGCGCGTGAAAGCAAAGGGTCGTGGGAGCGGCAGCAGACCTATCTGGAAACCGTGATCGAGCTTGCACGGCGAGGGGCCGTGTCGCGGATGATGTACTTGGCCGCGGCGCCGAAGGTGCGCCCTTGAGGCGAGGCGCGGAAGGGCGAGCGCGCGTGGTCCGAGCGACTACGCCTCGTCCCACGAGACGAGGTCCCTCACAGCGTCGCGGAACGACTCGAACCAGCCGGAATCGTCACCCATGCCGGCGTGCGGTCCGCCCAGCGACACTAGCCCCCACGGTCGCCCCGGAAAGCCCTCATCGCAGTAGGCGATGCCCGTGTTCGACTCGCGGTGCTCCAGGACGGTCCAACACGTGCACGTCATGCCGACCGGCTCGAACTCCCACGTTCGGTCGACCGAGTATGGAACCACGCGGAGCTCGCGAACGCGCGCAAGCAGTCGAGGATCAGAGACCTTGGCGAGCTCCATGTCCACGAGGTGGGCGATCGATTCCTTGGTGTTCAACCGGGACCTCGGGAAGACGAAAGGGCAGATACTCGAGAGAGTTACAGTCTACGTAACATATCTATCTAAGTGAAGGAAGCGTGATGCCTCAGGACAACAAGTCTCCATGCTTCTCGCCGTTCGCGGTATTCTGATCCCGAGTGGCTTCGGGGCGGCAGACAGCCCAACCACCCAGGAGTGCCGGAAGCGATGAATCTCCATGGTCTTTGGACGCGGACCATTCCAGGCGCAATGGGCATCCTCGCCGCGCTATTGTCGTTCTTGACGGCCCGCACAGCCCCAGTGGAGAGGCCGGTCGTGGACGCTTCCCACCGCACTCTCACGTTCGAGGATCGACTCGCCGCTCGGCACGCGATCGAAGAGGTTTACTGGAGGCACAGGATCTGGCCGAAGCAGAACCCGACACCGAAGCCGCCGCTGCCGGCCGTTCTTTCGGATGCGGCGATTCGCGCGGCCGTCGAGGACGACCTCAAGAAGTCGGTGGCGCTCGAGACGATCTGCAAGCGACCGATCACCGCAGCGCAGCTCCAGGCCGAAATCGACCGCATGGCGACCCATACCCGCGATCCGCAGCTCCTGCGAGAACTCTTTGACGCCCTCGGGAACGATGGACTCCTCGTCGCGGAAACGCTCGCTCGGCCCGCGCTCGCCGAACGGTTCGTGAGGAGCTACTACACCGGCCTCGAGGTCGCGGGGCAAACTGAAGCGTCGTTCGAGACGTGGTGGAATGGGGCGCGCCGGTCGCTGGGGACCGAGGTCAGCCCTGCATCCGGTCCGTTGGCTCTTCCGCCTCTCGCGTCCGGCGGATGTCTGAGCGACACCTGGGCGCCGACGTTTCAGGACCTCCCGGATCGACGCGAGCAGCAGACGGCGGTTTGGACGGGGACGGAGATGATCGTGTGGGGGGGCCATTCGCAGGTGAACACGTTCTTCGGCACGGGGGGGAGATACAACCCGGCGACGGACACCTGGTCGTTGACCTCCACAGGGTCCGGAGCACCCTCGGCCGGCCACAATTCGGCCGTCTGGACCGGAAGAGAGATGATCGTCTGGGGCGGTGCGGATGCGGATGGTCATCCCTTCGGAACCGGAGGCGCGTACGACCCATCCAGCGACAGGTGGAGAGCGATCTCCACGGGGAGCGGCGCGCCGTCGCCACGGTCGGGACACACGGTGGTCTGGAGCGGATCGGAAATGATCGTGTGGGGCGGATCGGCGCCCGACGGGCCCGGCGAGGTCAACTCCGGCGCCCGTTACAACCCCGTGACGGACGCTTGGACCCCGACGTCCACGGGGCAGAACGTTCCCGCGGCCCGCGCGGCTCACACCGCGATTTGGACGGGTTCGGAAATGATCGTTTGGGGAGGAGAGACGGGGGGATTCGCCATCAACACTGGCGGGCGGTACGATCCCGCCACGGACTCCTGGTCTTCGACCTCGACCGGCCCGAACGTCCCTCAACCACGCAGTTCTTACAGCGCCGTGTGGACGGGCGCCGACATGATCGTTTGGGGTGGCGTGGGTGCCAACGTCGGCAGCTCGGGTGGACGTTACAACGCCTCGACCGATAGCTGGCTGCCGACCTCGACCGGGCCCAACGTCCCCGATCCGCGTGAGTTTCACACGGCGGTGTGGACGGGATCCGAGATGATCGTCTGGGGCGGCGAGAGCGTCTCGTCGGGAGCCTTGTTCGGCACCGGCGGGCTCTACGATCCGGCGACGGACGCGTGGAAAAAGACCTCGACGGCGGGAGCGCCCCCGGGGCGATACCTTCACAGCGCCGTCTGGACCGGTGCCGAGATGATCGTGTGGGGAGGCGAATACCTCGGCGGGGCCACGAGCACCGGCGGACGGTACGACCCGGTGAGCGACAGCTGGATTCCCACGTCGCAGGGTGCCGTTCCCTCCGCCCGCGACCTTCACGCCACCGTATGGACGGGGGCAGAGATGATCGTGTGGGGGGGTGGCGACGGATTCCGCGATACCAACCCGGGCGGCCGATACAGCGCCGCGACGGACTCCTGGGTGCCGATCTCCACGGCCGCCAACGCTCCACCGCCGAGGTCGTATCCGACGGCCGTCTGGACGGGATCGTCGATGATCGTCTGGGGGGGCACCGCGTCCTCCGGGACTGCGATCGGAACGGGGGGCCGGTACGATCCCCTCACCGATACGTGGGCGCCGACGTCTCTCGTCTCCGCTCCCTCCCCACGCGCGGAACACACTGCGGTGTGGACAGGCTCGTCGATGATCGTGTGGGGAGGATATAGGGACGGCGCTCTCGTCGCGACCGGGGCCCGCTACGACCCGATCGCGGATTCGTGGACCCCGACGTCCACGGGCGCGAACGTTCCCGCGCCTCGTAGTCTCCACACCGCGGTCTGGACGGGAAGCAAGATGATCGTTTGGGGAGGGTCCGACGGCAACGCCTTGAACACCGGCGGGCGGTACGACCCATCCACCGACACGTGGTCGCCCACATCGACGGCGGCCGGCGTGCCTGATCGCCGCGGGGATCACACCGCGGTGTGGACGGGGAGCCGGATGATCGTCTGGGGCGGAGACTCATGGCCCGCCGGCTGGAACAGTGGAGGGCGCTACGATCCGGTCGCCGACGCGTGGTCGCCGACCTCCATGGGGGTGAACGTTCCCTCCCCGCGCTACAAGCACACGGCGGTTTGGACGGGATCCGAGATGATCGTGTGGGGCGGATCGAGCGTCCAATTCGGCGGATTCACCGCCACGGGAGGACGGTACGATCCTCTCTCCGACACGTGGGTGCCGACGTTCTCTGGAGGCGAGGTCCCCGCCGCTCGGTACGAACACACCGCCGTCTGGACCGGATCGTCCATGATCGTCTGGGGTGGCGAGCCGCTCACCGCGTCCGGTGCTCTCTACTGCGCGTGCGCTGCGCCGAGCGTCGTCCATCGCGATGCGGACGGCGACGGCTTCGGCGACCCCGGCGCCACGGCCTCGGCTTGCGGGGGCGGAGTCCCCGCCGGCTACGTAACCGACGCGAGCGACTGCGACGACACGAACGCCTCGATCCATCCCGGCGCCGCCGAGGTCTGCGACGGGCTCGACGACGACTGCAGCGGCCAGGTGGACGAAGACGCCTCGGGGGTCGATTCGGACGGCGACGGCGTGCACAACGCCTGCGACAACTGCCGGTTCGACGACAACCCGTCGCAATCCGATCTCGACCACGATGGCGAGGGCGATGCGTGCGACCTCGACGACGGCCTGATCTACGTCTACGGGACCAACGACAAGAATTTCATCGAGTGGCAGCAGGAGACCGGCCCGCAGACTTGGAACGTCTACACCGGTGACCTCGCGACCTTACGCTCGACGGGTGTCTACACCCAGGCGCCCGGGTCAAACCCGCTCGCCTCGCGACAGTGCGCCCAGACAGACGTGGTTGCGTACGACCCCACCGTGCCCGACCCCGGCGACGTCGAGTTCAGCCTCGTGACAGGGATGACGAACGGCGTCGAGGGGGACCTCGGCACGGATAGCTCGGGGAGCACGCGGGCGAATACCGACCCCTGCCCGTGAGCGCGACGACGGACGCAGATTCGCCGACGGGATCACGCTCCACACATTCCGGCACAGCATGGCGAGCACCCATGCTGGCCTCGTGGATGGTCACAGCGTGGACACGAGCGCTTCGTGGGCGATGACGCAGTCCTCCGGCGTTCCGGAGGAAGCTGCTTTGTCTGGGGCGATTGTTGGCGGAGCCGACGGGGCTCGAACCCGCGACCTCCGGAGTGACAGTCCGGTGTGCTAACCAACTGCACTACGGCTCCGCGCCCTAGCGAAACCCCGAGAGGATATCACCGGGTGGGCGTTCTTCAAGGGCGGGGGCGCGGCGATCGGGTACTCTTCGCGGCGCCCGGACGGGCTTTTTTCGGGGGATGCGATGGTCATCGACCACGTGGGCGTCGTCGTCAGGTCGATCGAGTCGGGGATCGACGACTGGATCCGGCTGTTCGGGTACCGGCAGGCGACGGAGATCGTCGTCAACACCCGGCAGAAGGTCCGCGTGGTCTTCCTCGAAAAGGAAGGATCGCTCCCGGTCAAGCTGATCGAGGCGACCGAGGAGGCCACTCCGGTGGCGGCGTTCGCCCGGCGCGGGGGCGGGCTCCATCATCTGTGCTTCCGGGTGGACGATCTGGGGCGAGGCCTCGCGGAGCTGCAGGCCGGGGGGGCGCGGGTGATCGTGCCGCCGCAGCCGGGGGAGGCTTTCGACAACGAGGACATCGCATTCGTCTTCGCGAGCCAAGGGCTGAACGTCGAGGTGATCGACACCGACAAGCGGGCAAATCGGATCTGATTTCCGTGGTGGGCGGTGCCGGGCTCGAACCGACGACGTCCTGCGTGTAAGGCAGGTGCTCTACCAGCTGAGCTAACCGCCCGGATCGAGTTTAGCAACGATCGGAGCGTTATACTCGCGCCCGTGACCGACACGTCCTCACGCCCCGCGCGATTCGTCGCCGGGAGGCGCTGATCCGGCGATGCCCGACCCGATCCTCCTCGGTGACGAGATCGCCCGGGCCCTCGGAGTGCGCGAGGGGCTCAGCCTTCACGCCCCGGGCGCTGGAGGCGGCGGGCCGGAGGTCTTGCGGATGTCTCCGTCCCAGGGGCGCGCGATCTTCGTGCCGGTCGAGATCGGCGACGCCGGGGGAGCCAAGCGGCCGGCGTTCCTGAGGCTCCGGCCGCTCTCCGGCGAGGCGGTCGGCGAAGGCGCGTTCGAGAGCTGGCGGTTCGAGCACCGGTGGCTGCGCGGCGCGCTCACCCCGCTCGCGGCGTCGTTGCGTCCACTCCCCGGTGTCGAAGGGCCGGGCGCGGGCGCCGGCGGTTCGGTCTTGCCTCCGCTCCTCTATTGCCGAGAGAAGAAGGTCTGGATCGGCGCGATCTGCGTCGAGTGCGAGAAGGACGTACCGGACGCCGAGGCGGGCGCTCGATGCGCTTCGTGCGGTCGAACCCGTACGGCGGGGACCCGGCCGGTCGAGCCGATGACCTCACTCGAGCGGATCGCCCGGCGCCTCGCCGCGCATCGCGCCAAGGGCGCCGGCGCCGGGGCGGCGCCGGTCGCGTGGCTCCCGTGCGCGACCTGCCCGGAACGGAGCGCTTGCTTCCCCTCGAAGGAGGCCGGGGCCCTGGCCGTCGAGCGACTCGTGCCTTTGGTCGATGCCCCCTCGGGAGCCCTGCTGGTCGAGCCGTTCGACCTCCCGCTGCGCGCCTGGCTCAGGCTCGCCACCGGGGAACGATGGAGCGCCGTCCGGAAGGAGCTGTCGTCGTGGCCGGCATCGCACGTCCTACGGCTCGACGGCGTCTTCGGGCCGGGGCGGCCGACGCTCCTCGGTCCCGAGCACGGGCCGCTCTTCGCCCTCGAGACCTTGCTCTTGAGGCTCGAGATCTTGCGGCAGCTCCTGGAAGGCCTGTCCGCGCTCGCCGCGGGCCCCGGCCGGCCGCACCTCGGGCTCGCCCCCGATGCGATCGCCATCGGACTGGCGGCCCCCGACGTCTGGGGTTCGCCGCTGTGGACCTCGCGGGCGCGGATCCTCGACGTCAGCCGCGCCGCCGGGGAATCGGTCGACGATCTCGCTCCTCCCGCCGACCGTCCACCGGCGCTCGTCAGCGCCGACTGCCGCCCGAGCGCCTGGACGCAAGGGCGCTGCCTACCACGCGCCGCCGGCGGCAATTTCACCGGCATGAAAAGCTGGGACTTCCATTTCCTGCCCCATCCGTCCACCGACAAGGTGCCCTCACGCGGCACGCGGGTCGTGTTCGCCGCCGACCAGGGCGGCCGCCCCGTGGGTCCGATGATCGAAGGGCTCATCGACGTCGCGTTCAGCGATGTCTGGATGGTCGGCGTCCCGGAGCCGGCTCGGTTCGAAGCCTCTCTGCGCGAGTTGATCGCCCGCGACGAAGGGCGCCCCCTCTTCGTCATGAGGCCCGTCACGGAGCACGGGCTGCTGGACGACCTCTTCGCGATCGGGACCCTGTGGCTCGCCTCGCTGACCGTCGATCCCGGTGGACTCGACCTGGCGGTGGCGCTCAGGGACGCGCTTCGCGACCGGGGAGCGAAGGCGCCCGGTGGGTACGTTGCCGCCGCCAAGGGGCTCGGTTTCGTCCTCTATCAGGCGCAGGAGGACGGCTCCGAACGCTCCCTCCCCGCGGAGATCCTCGAGTCGATCCTCGATCTCGGGAACAGGTTGTGCGGGGGCGTCCCCGGCGCTTGGCCCGGGCAGAGCCACGAGCCCGTCGATCCCGCCCGCAGGAAACAGGTCCTCCGCGACTTCGTCTCCGAGGTCGAGGCGCTGGCCCGGGTGGTGCGGCATCGGATCTTCGGATTCTCGGCGGAGGATGCCGAGATCCGTGCCGCGCTCGAGAGTCTCGTGCGAGAAGGCTGACACGGAGCGGCGCAGATCGGGTTATCGTTGGCCGGGGTGAGGAAATGGATGCTCTGAGGCCCGTCCGCTGGCGCGAGGGGATGTTC
>JBGQLU010000013.1:0-38977 GCA_041500265.1 Acidobacteriota bacterium
CTCACGGTCTACCTCGCGTCGTCCCTCGCGCGGCGGCCCGCGGCGGCGGGGCGGGTCCTCGCCTTGGCGTGTCTGGTGAAGTTTCCGCCGCTGGCACTCGTCCCCTTGGACGTCGCCCGCGGCCGGAGGCGGATCGCCGTCCAATGCGTCCTCGCGCTCGGCGGCGCGCTGTTCGTCTCCCTCGCTGCGTTCGGCCCCGCGCTCCATCGCGAATACGCGTCCGGCATCGCCTCTCAAGCCCGGTCGGTGATGACGGGCCACAACAACCAGTCGCTGAGGGCGGTGACCACCCGCCTCCTCGAGAACGCGCCGACCAACGACTGGACCCCGAGGCCCGCCGGCGCCGGTGCCCGCGCGGCGGCGCTCGGCACCGGCACGATCCTGGTGCTGATCGCCGGATTCGGTGTCCTGCGGCCGCGCGGGGGGATCGATCCGGATCCCTTCGGACCGCGCCTCCCGCTCGAATTCGCCGCCGTGCTCCCTCTCGGCGTGGTCCTGCTCCCGGTCGCCTGGGACCACTACCTCCTCCTGGCGGTGCCCGGCCTGATCGCGACGGTACCGGCGGTCGCGGCCGAACGAGGAACGAGGCGGGCGGCCCTCATCGCGACCGCGATCGGGGCGTACCTGTTGATCGGCGTCCCGACGCCGTCTCGATGGCTCGAGGCGGCCACGACGGGAGACTGGCGCCACGCCCTGCTCGTGTCGCACTACTTCCTCGGCGCCCTCGCCGTGACGGGGTTGGCGCTCGCGGCGCTGCATCGGAGGCGCCGCGAAGCGCCGCCGGAGCCGACGCAGCCGTGAGGCGCGCGCTCGCCGTGAACGCCGCGCTCGTCGCCTGCGCCGCGGCGGCCGTGATCCCCGCGATCCCCGGGCCGCTGCGCATGCTGGGCGCCGCGGGGGTGGTGCTCGCGATCCCGGGGCTCGCCTGGCTCGGCCTCGTCTCGGGACGCCCCCTCTCGCCGGCCCGACTCGCCGTCGCCGTCGTCTCGTTCTCTTGCCTGTCGGGAATCGCCGGTCTCGCCGTCACCGCCGCCGTAGCACCCCCCCCTTCCCCCTGGCCGTTCCTGGTCTGGACCGCGCTCGCCGTGAACGCCGGGCTCGCCCTTTCGGGGCCTTGGCCGCCGCTCGAAGCGGGTGCGCGATGGGGCTCGCTCGCGGCGGCCGCCGGGATCGGCTTCCTCGCCTCCTCGACGGCGGCGCTTCATCTGGTCCCGCCGCTCGAGGATCACGACATGGAGGTGCGAGGCACGGCGTACGGACTCGCCGCGACCGGAAAGCCGTACTTCACGTCGAACCGGATGGTCTACCTGCCGATGTCCCATCCCGTGATGTTCAACGCCCTGGTCGCGGATAGCCTCCTGGTGACCGGCGAGATCGAAGCGACGCGGCCGTCGTACGAATCGGCCCGCCGCGCGGAGGCCTCGGAGAAGCGGCGTGAGGCGTTCCCCTGGGACGCGCAGTGGCGCGCGGACTACCAGGCGTTCCTCGATCGCCCGGCGCTCGTGGGAACGCGGGCGCCGAGCGCGTTCTTCGCGGCGCTGATCCTCGCCCTCCTCGCGGACCTCATGCTCCGGCTTCCGGTTCACCGTTCGGGAGCGTGGCTCGCCTGTCTGATCTACGCGACCGCGCCCGAGACGATCGTTCGCAGCGCCTATGCCGGCTATTTCGGCGAGACCGTTTTCGCGATGATCGCCGCGGTGTCGCTGTTCGCCGAGGAGGGTCTCCCCCGCCCGGGCGCGTGGCTGGCCGCGGCGGGCGCGCTGCTCGCGGTGCTCGACCACAAGACCGTGCTCCTCGTGATCGCCGTGGCGGCCTGGTGCGGCGGCCGCGCGCTCCAGGCCCGCCGTCGCCCCGATCCGAGGGCGGTGGCGCTCACGCTGGGATTCGCGGCGGGGACGGCGGCCTGGTGGTCGTACGGCCTCTGGGTGAGCGCTCGCGTGTTCGTGCAGGATCACCTGCGCGCCCACATCCTGCACCGCGTGCTCTTGAACGACGTGCGCTTCGCGCACGACGCCGTGAGCCACTACGCGCCGTCGATCCCCGAGGTCTGGCGCGAGTTCGCGGCGCACACCGGGTGGGCCCTCGTCCCCTTGGCGCTCGCTGCGGCGGTCGCGGCGCTCGCTCGGCCGAAGAACGAGCGGCTCGTCCTTCTCGCCCTCTGGGCCCTGAGCGGCGCCGTGGCCTATTCCGTGGTGGACTGGCGCCAGACCAAGCACCTCATGAACGGGCTGGTCCCGATGACGGCGCTCGCCGTGGCGCTCGTGCTCCCGCCGGTGGCGGGGGAACGGACCATCACCTCGCGCGCCGCCCGCGCGGTGGTCGCCCTCCTGCTCGCCGCGGGAACGCTGCTGAACATCGCGACCGACGCGCGCCTGATCCGGGACTTCGGGTCGCTCACGATCAGCGGCGCGAGCGACGTGGACGGATGGTGACCGCGGCGCCGATGCTCTCCGTGGTCGTGCCGACGCGGAACCGGCCCGATCTCGCCGCCGCTTGCGTGCGCTCGATCCTCGCCCAGGAGAGCGCTCCGCCGTTCGAGCTGATCCTCGCCGACCAGTCGGACGAGCCGCTGACCTCGGACGGCGCCCGGAAGGCGGCGGGAGACGATTCGCGCGTCACCGTCCTCCGCGTGGACGGCGTCGGGCGAAGCCGCGCTCTCAACGCGGGCATCGACGCGGCGCGTGGGACATGGATCGCGGTTCTCGACGACGATTGCCGGCCGAGGCCCGGCTGGCTCGCGGCGCTTCGCGCGGAGATCGAATCCGCCGGGGACCGCGCGGTCGTCGTCGGACGCGTGGTGCCCGGGCCGGCCGCACCGGGGCGCGGCGAGCCGCCGGCGATCCTCGACGAGCCCGGCCCGCGGGAGGTCCGCGGCCGGGTGGACCGGGATTGGATCTACCCCAACCTGGCGTTCCCGCGCGGCGCGATCGAGTCGATCGGTCTCTACGACGAGCGGCTCGGCGTGGGCACGCCGCTCCCGGGGGGCGAGGACAACGATTGGGGATACCGGCTTCTACGCGCCGGCTGGAGGATCCTCTATCGCCCGTCTCCAGTCGTCGAGCACGAAGCGTGGCGGTCGGTCGCCGAGCGCGCCGCTCTGAAGCGCGCGTACGGGCTCGGACAAGGCGGATTCTACGCGAAGCACCTCGCGCGGGGCGACGGCTTCATCGCATGGCGCCTGGCTCGCGATCTCGCCCGGCAGGGAAGCGGCGCCGCGCTCGCGGCGATGCGCGGACGCGGGTCCGAGGCGCGCGGTCACCTCGCCTATCTGGGCGGGCTCTTCTCGGGACTGGCGCGCATGACAAGCATGCTCACCTGGCGCGAGGGGCCGCTGCAGGTCGTGTCGATCGACCTCGAAACCGCGGCCTGGAGCCCCGCCGCGCCGCGCTGCGGCGACGCTGCGTACGTGATCGGCCGTTTCCGCGGGAGGCCGGTGGCGCGGCGCGTGTTCAGAGGAGGCGTCCCGCGCGGTGCGTCCGAGACGGCGGCCCTTCTCCGGGCCGGCGCGGACGAGGCGATCGAGGTCGCGCGCCGCGAGCTCGAGGCCGGGCTCCCCGGCACCCCCGCGGCCGCGGACGTCGGCGTCGTCATCGCCACCCGCAACCGGGTCCGCGATCTTCGCGACTGCCTCGCGGCCCTCGGGCGGCTCGATCCTCCCCCGGGCGAGATCGTGGTCGCGGACTCGGCCTCCGACGACCCGGGCGCGGTCGCCGCGGCGGCGCGGGAGGCCGGAGCCAAGATCGTCCGCTGCGACCGCGCCGGTCTGTCCCTCGCCCGGAACGCCGGCGCCGCCGCCGCCCATACTCCGATCGTCGCTTTTCTCGACGACGACTGCCGGGTCGACGCGGGCTGGCTCCTCGGCTTGAGGCGCGGATTCGAGGACGACCGCGTCGCGATGGTCACCGGCGCATTCGCCCCCGCGGAGCTCGGGACGCCGGCGCAGCGTCTCTACCTCAGCGCCTCCCACATGGACCGGCGAGGGTTCCTCCCGCGGCGATTCACCCGCGACGCGTCCCCTTCGCGGCACTGGCCCCTGGACGCCTGGCGCGTGGGGAGCGGCGGGAACCTCGCGGTGCGCGCGAGCGTCTTTGCCGAGCGGGGGGGATTCCGTCTCGACCTCGGCCTGGGGACGCCGGCCAGGGGCGGCGAGGATCTCTTCATGATCTTCGACGTGGTCCGGTCGGGACGGGACGTGGTGTACCGTCCCGACGCCATGGTCTGGCACCGCCACCACCGCGACCTCGGGTCGCTCCGTCGCGTCATGTACGGCTACGGAGCGGGACACCGCGCCTACGTCCGCGCCGCGGCGGCGTCGGGCTGGGCGCGAGGGCGGATCGCGCTCTACTACGCGTCGTTCGCCTACGACCGCGCCAAGCGCCTCGCGGCGGCGGTGGCCGCTCTGGACCCGCGCCGCGCCGGGCTCGTCCTCCGCGAGGTCGCCGGGACGGTCGCTCCCCCCCCTCGGGTGGCGTCGTGAGCGGCGGCGTGCCGGTGCTCATGTACCACTGGATCGACGACCGTCTCGGCACGAAGCTCCGCCTGTACGGGGTCACGCCACGCGCCTTCCGCGCGCAAATCGGTTGGATCCGGCGGCTCGGGGGGCGCGCGCTGGACCTCGCCCAGCTCGGCGACCACCTCGCGGGACGGCCGGGCCCTCCGCGCGGCTGCGTCCTGACCTTCGACGACGGGTACGTGGACAACGTCGAGAATGCGCTCCCCGTGCTCGAGGAGGCCGGCATGACGGCGACGATCTTCGTGGTCACCGATCACGCGGGCGGGGTCAATGCATGGGACGCGCGCCACGGCGACCCTCCGCGCCGGATCCTCGGCTGGGAGCGGATGCGGGCCCTCGACGGGAAGACGCTCCGGTTCGAGCCCCACAGCCGCACCCATCCGGCGCTGCCGGAGGTCTCCCGGTCGGCGGCGCGGGAAGAGATCGCCGGGTCGAAGAAGCGCCTCGAGGACGAGCTGGGGCGCGAGGCCATGGCCTTCTCGTACCCTCACGGGGCCTTCGATCCCGAAGTAGAATCGCTCGTGCGTGAGGCCGGGTTCCGGATGGCGGTCACCGACCGGCAGGGGTTGAACCGGCCGGGCGGCGATCCGTTGCGCGTGAAGAGGACGATGATCACGTCCCGGGACGTCGCACCCACCTACCTCTTCAAGCTCTTCACCGGACGCGGCGCGATGGATCTCCTCTCACGCGCGTAGAATCCCGCGCGATCGGAAACCGTGCATGTGGAACGAGCAACGGGTCGTCGTGGTCATGCCCGCGTACAACGCCGCGCGGACGCTCGAGCGCACGCACGGCGAGGTCCTGGAGCACGCCTTCGTCGATCACGTGGTCGTCGTCGACGACGCCAGCCGGGACGAGACCGCGCGGCTGGCGAGGTCGCTGTCGCGCACGACGGTGCTCGTGCACCCGGTCAACCGGGGGTACGGCGCGAACCAGAAGACCTGCTACCGCGCCGCCCTCGAGCTTGAGGCCGACGTCGTCGTCATGGTCCACCCCGACTACCAGTACACGCCGCGGCTCCTCCCCGCGCTCGTCGCGCCGATCGTCTGGGGGGTGTACGACTGCATGCTCGGATCGCGCATCCTGGGGGGGCGCGCGAGGGCGGGGGGGATGCCGCTGTACAAGTACGTGGCGAACCGCGCGCTGACGCTCGCCGAGAACCTCCTGCTCGGTGCCAAGCTCTCCGAGTACCACACCGGATACCGCGCCTTCGCGCGTCCCGTCCTGGAAGCCCTCCCGCTCGAGTCGAACTCGGACGACTTCGTCTTCGACAACGAGGTGCTGGCGGAGATCCTGTGGCGCGGCTTCCGTGTCGGCGAGGTCAGCTGCCCGGCGAAGTACTTCGAGGAGGCCTCGTCGATCAACTTCGCCCGCAGCCTTCGCTACGGGCTCGGTTGCCTCGGCACCGCCGCCCGGTTCCGGCTCGCGTCGTGGGGGCTCCCGTCGTCGCCGAGATTCCCGGCCCCGCGCGGCGGCTCGTCGCGATGACGGCGCCGCCCGGCCGCCTTCCGCGCTGGGCGCCGCCGGTGCTCCTCGCCGTCCTCGCGATCCTCTACCTCAAGGAGCTCGGCGGGCCCTCGTTGTGGCTCGACGAGGCCTGGGAGGCCAACTACTACGCCGGATTCGAGCCGGCCCCGTGGTACAACCGGCCGCTCCTCTACATGGCGGGAGTGAAGGGGCTCGCGCGACTTTTCGGGCCGTCGGAATTCGTGCTCCGGCTGCTGCCGTGCGTCGCGGGGCTCCTCGCCGTCGCGATCACCTACCGCCTCGCGCGCACGGCGCTGACCCGCGGTGGCGCCCTCCTCGCCTGCGCCATCCTCGCCGCGGCCGATCCGTTCCTGACCGCGGCGCACCAGCTCAAGAACTACGCGCCGGACGCTCTGTTCACGGTGGGGCTGGTCCGCTGCTACGCGCGGTGGCGGGAACGGCGCGACATGGCGCGGTGGACGGCGTTTGCGGCCGCCGGGCTCCTCTCGGTGGGTTTCTCGTTCCCGGGGATCTTCGTGATCGCGGCGCTCGCGGCGGTGGAGCTCGCGTCGAACCGGTCCGAGCCGCGACGCAGCCTCCCGATCGTGGCGGCTTCCGCGGTCATCGGCGCCGCGTTCCTGGCGGTCTTCCTACTCGCCCACCGCACCGCGGCGACCGAGCCCGGGCTCGTGTCGTATTTCGACGAGAGCTACGCGCCGCTCGCGCGCCCCTGGGCTTGCGTCACGTTCCTGGCCCGTGAAACCGCGCGGATCCTGCGCGACCAGAGCGGGATCTCGTCCGCGATCGCCGCCGCCGCGCTGATCGCCGCCGGGGTCGTCGGCGGGCCCGGCCGCCTCGTCGGCGCCGCGCTCGCCGCGGCCCTCGGGGTCAACGCGCTGGTGTCCGGATTTCACCTTTACCCGTTCGGCGTCACCCGCCTCTCGGTCTATCTCGCGCCCCTGATCGCGATCCTCGTCGCCCACGGCCTCTTCCGGCTCGGAGCGGGCGGCCGATTCACGATCGCGCGGGCGATCGTCGTCTCGGCTCTGGCCGTCGCCGTCTTCGTTCCCGGGGTGACGCTCGCGGCGACCCACCTCGGTCGCGGATGGCGCCGTGAGAACATCCGGGAGCTGGTGGCCCGCGTCGCGAAGTCCGCCGCGCCCGGGGAGGCGATCGTCGTCGCGGAGGACGCCGTTCCGGCTTTCGCCTTCTACTGGCGTCGCGACGGTCGCGCCTACCCGCCGGAAGGCCTCGTCGTGGCGGCGCGGTTCCGGCAAGACCCGTCGCGGCACGTCGCCGAGGTGGCCGCCCTCGCCGCACGGTACGAGTCCGCGTGGACCGTTCTGACCCACATGCCCGAGAACGAGAAGCAGGTCTTCCTCGACAGCATGGCGGGGCGGTTCGACTCCGATCTCAGCCGGGTCGTGGACGATGCGCGGCTGAACCACTGGACCCGCCGATGAGCCGCCGGCCGCTCGTCGCCGCGGCCGGGGACGGCGCTGTCGCCGGCTCGGTTTTGGGCGCGGCCGCCATCGCCCTGCGCGTCCTTCAGAACGGCGATCTCGTCCACAGGACCTACTTCCTCGCCACGCGACAGGCGGCCCCGCGGCTCCTCGCCGCGGCGTTGATCGGATCGGCGCTCGGCGCGGGGATCGCCTTGGTCCGCGGGATGGCGGACGGCGCCGGACTGGCGCGCCGCCGCGCGGTGGGTTCGATCCTCGCGGCCACGTGGGCCGCGGCGGTCGGTGGCCTCGTGCTGGCCCGGCCGGTCCGCGCGCTCGTCGTTCCGCCTGGACTCGAGCTCGCCCGGCCGAAGCTCGTCGCGCTCGCGCTGGCCCTCGCCGCCGCGGCCCTCGGTGCGCTCTGGGCCGCCGCCGGTCGCGCCGCGCTGCGGCCCGCCGCGGCACGCGTGCGTCGAGCCGCCTCCGTCGCCGGATGGGGAGGCGCCGCCGCGGCCGCGATCGTCGTCGCGGTGCTCCCCGTCGTCGCGGCGCGGCGCGCCGCGGGGCACCCGTCGGTGATCCTGGTGTCGATCGACACGATGAGGGCCGACGCGCTCGGAGCCCTGGGCGGCCGCGGGACGCCGCGCCTCGACCGACTCGCCTCGGAAGGAACGCTGTTCGAGCAGGCGACCTCCGCGGCGCCGTGGACTCTCCCGTCGCACGCATCGATCTTCACCTCGCAGCTCCCTTTCGACCACGGCGCGCGATTCACGTCGCATCCGGTGCCGCCGGACCGGCTGATGCTGGCCGAGGTCCTGAGCGATGCGGGGTACGAGACCGCCGGGTTCACCGGAGACGCCTACGTGGACGCCGGTTTCGGCTTCGGCCAAGGGTTCGACCGCTACGAAGGGTTTCACGAGGACGCCGACATCGCACGAGGCCCGCAGCCGATCGCCGACGCCGCGCTGCGCTTCGTCCGCGCCTCCCGGGGCCGGCCGTTCTTCCTGTTCGTGCACAGCTACGAGCCGCACGCCCCGTACACCGAGACGACGTTCGTCGATCCCGCCGATCGCGGGCGCCTCCCGGCGGCGATCGATTTCACCGTCGTCGAGCGCATCCATCGCGGCGAGCTCGTCCTCGACGAGCGCGAGCGGCGGTACGTGAGGGACCTGTACCGCGGGGACGTCGCCCGAGCCGACAGGATCCTCGGCGGTTTCCTCGACGAGCTGCGCGCGGACGGGATCCTCGACGACGTGGTCCTGGTCGTGCTCTCGGATCACGGGGAGGATTTTTGGGATCACGACGAGGTTCGCAGCCCCGGACACGGCCACTCCGTCTACCAGGACCTCCTGCGCGTTCCGTTGATCGTGCGCGCTCCCGGGCGCGTTCCTTCGGGTCAGCGCATCGTCACGCCCGTCAGCTTGCTCGACGTGGCGCCGACGATCGTCGATCTGTGCGGCCTCGCCGAGCCCGCCTCCTTTCGCGGGACGACGCTCGCTCCGGCGCTCCGGAACGGCGCCGAGCCTCCCCCGCGGCCGATCTGGTCGGAATCGGTCGAGTACGGTCCCGACCGGTTCGCGCTCCGCGACGGGAGTTTCAAAGCGATCGTCACGCCCCGCCCCGACGACGTTCACGGCGACTTCCATCCGCGCGTGCCCCCGGTCGAAGTCTTCGACCTCGTGGCCGATCCTGCGGAGAGAGTCAATCTCGCCGGTCGAGCCGACTCGCAGGTCGGGCGTGTCGTGGCGGAGGTCGGGGAACGGGCCCGCCTGAAGCTCCATGCCGCGCCGGAGCGGCCGGCCGCCGAGGCCCCGGACGAAGACCTGCTCCGCAGACTCAAGGCGCTCGGCTACGTGAAGTGAGCCTGCCTCCGGCTCAGGGGCACCCCGCGGTGGGACGGAGATGTCCCGAGGAGTCGGAGCCGTAGTCTCCGAGGCCACAGCGATTCTGCGCCCGCACGAGATAGTAGAGTCCCGACCCGGGCGGCGGATCGGGACGATTGTCCGGAGTGTTCGCGACCGGCAGGTTGTTGTGGACGCAGACGGGAGCGACCTGCGGAATGGCGTGAAGATCGGCGAGGCTCCCGGAGACGACGTCGTAACGGAATCCCGTCCCCTGGCCGACCCACTCGAGCAGCGTCGTCCCCCCCCGTCGAAGCGCCACCCCCGTCACTTCGACGGGGGGGACGGACGCGGACGGATCGGCAGGGGCGCAATCGGCCACGTCCGGGATTCCGTCGCCGTCGTCGTCAGGATCGCAGGCGTCCCCGCTTCCATCCCCGTCCCGGTCCGCCTGCCCGGGGTTCGCGTCGATCGGGCAGTTGTCGCACACGCCGGGGACGCCGTCACCGTCAGGATCGCTGCTCCCGCAACAGGTGGCGTCGTACGTCCTCGCGCAACCCGAGGGCGTGCACCGATCGGTCGTGCACGGGTTCCCGTCGTCGCAGGCGGCATCGTCGGCGCAAAACGGCGAGTCGAGGTCCCCCCGGGAGAAATCGAACGGCGCGCCCCCGAAGAACAGCGGGAGGCTGTCCCCGGTCAAACCGAAGAGAGGATCGGCGCGCGCCAGTTGATCGGACGCCGCGCTTGCGCCGCGAAGGTCCAGGCCGTGCCCGATCGCCGTGAACCCGGCGAACGTCTGGCCGGGGCGCAGGTCGTACGGCGCCACCGCCGCCGTCTGGCGGTTCACCTCGTAGAGCCCCTCGATCCCCGAGGCGTTCGTCCAGATCCAGAGGCGCCCGGTTCCGTCGACCGCGAGGTCGCCGCCGTAGTCGTCGAAGCCGAACGGACCGACGCGGACCGCGGACGCCGTCGCCGGGGCCACCGACCAAAGATCGTCGGTTTCCTGGCTGGCGGCGAGGAGGGTGCCCGTCTCGTCGAAGGTCAGCCCGGTGATCCCCGTGACGATCGTGCCGCCCTGGTGAACGACCCCAATGACGGCGATCGACTGCGGTGTCGTCGAGACCGGGTCGAGCTGGATCCGTAACAGCAGGCATCCCAGCTGGGGGCCGCACGCCGCTGTCGGGCCGTTGTCGTTCCCGGCCGCGTACAGGGTGCCCGATCCGGCGGCCGCCAGCCCGAAAAGAGGCGAGTACGTCGTACCGAGGTCCGCGACCTTCGTGAGGACCCCGGAGGCAGGATCGACCCGGTAGATGCTCGAAGAGTTCGTGCTGAACGTGCTGTCGACGAGATAGAGCGGAGGCGCGGCCCCCGACGCGGGCGCGAACGGGCCGAGCGCCGCCAGCACGAGTACCGCGAATCCGGACCGAGGTCC
Organism: Acidobacteriota bacterium; assembly: GCA_041500265.1. Taxonomy (GTDB): domain Bacteria; phylum Acidobacteriota; class Polarisedimenticolia; order Polarisedimenticolales; family DASRJG01; genus DASRJG01. Next base: position 10,696 of record JBGQLU010000013.1, read on the forward strand.
GCGACGTAGCACAGAGAGCATCGTTCACCGCCCAGCCGCGGCAAGATACGCCGAAGGAGCGAACGAACAAGAGCGACTTCCACGTTGCGGGCCTTGACACAGCGGTCCCGGGACGGGAGTCTTGCGTCTCCGTGAGATCCCTCGAATTTCGAGTCGTCGTCCCGAGTCACGAGCGCCGCGATCTCGTGGCGCGGCTCGTGCGTGGCCTTCTCGATCAGACGGTCCCGCGCGAGAGTTACGAAATCGTCGTCGTGTGCGATGGGTGCACGGACGGCACGGGCGCGGCCCTGCGTGAGAGGTTCGGCGAGAGCCTCACGGTGCTCGAGCAGCTGCGGCAGGGGCCCGCCGCCGCCCGGAATCGAGGCGCCGAGGGGACGGATGCGGCGTCGATCCTCTTCCTGGACGACGACATGCGCCCGGCGCGGGATCTCCTCGAACGCCACCGGGACGCGCAGAGGCGGCTCCAAGGCGGACTCGTCCTGGGCGCCCTCCCGGTCGATCCCGAATCTCCGCGGTCGTTTCTCACCGAGGGGCTCGCCCGCTGGGCGGATCGCCGCGACGCCCGGCTCCGCAGCGCGGAAGGGCCCGTTCGTTTCGACGACGTACTGACGGGAAACCTGTCGATCCCCCGGACGATGCTCCTACGCCTGGGCGGGTTCGATCCCTCGTTCTTCGGGACGGACATGTTCGGTGACGAGGATCTCGAGCTCGGATGGCGCGCCGCGGAGGCCGGCCTCCCGATCGCGTACGCCGCGGAGGCCGTCGCGTGGCAGACGTTCGACAAGTCCTTTCGCGCGCTGGCGGGAGACATCCGCAGGGGCGCGGCCGCCGACGCCCGGTTCGTCGCGAAGCATCCGGGCGCGCTGCCCCACCTGACGCTGGGCCGGGCGTCCGCCCTTCCCGCCTGGGAGCGCCGAGCGCTGCGATGCGCGGCGAGCCGCCCGCGCATCTCGGCCCCGATGGTGGGGGCGCTGACCGCCGCACTCCACCTGGCGGCCCGCTGGGGGGCGACCGGCGTCCGCCTCGAACAGGCGCACGCGGTCGCCCGCGCCGCGATCTACGGCCTGGGACTCTCCGACGCCGGCGCGGCCTCTTTCGTCGTCCCGGAATCGACCGCGTAAAGCACCGCCGCGTCCTCGACCCCCGTGCCGGAGCGGAAGACCTCCTTGAGCCAGGGTCGCGAGGTGGGGTCGAACGCTCCCAGAACTCGCTCGTGCGCGGTCCAGAGCACGTGCGTCACCCCGGCCCGCGCAAGAAGCTCGAGCCGCCACGAATCGTCCTCGGGCCCCGCGGCGAAGAACCGCTCGAGCTCCCGCCCCTTGCGCTGGGCGTCGATGGTCAGCGCGTAGTGGCCCAGATAAGGGCGCCGCCCGGTGGACGGCGGCACGAGCCCTCCCATCTCGTAGGAGCAGAGAACCGCGCCCGCTGGGCCGCCCGACCGCTCGAGCGCGCGGAACGCTTGGAGCTCGGACGAGCGCACCCACGACGGGTAGCGAAGACGGCGGAGCTGCGCCCATTCCAGGTGCACCACCCGCCAAGGCGTCGCCGCCTGAAGCGGGAAGACGGCGAGCCCTGCCGCGAGCGTGCACGCGCCAAGGGGCGCCGCCCCCAAGGCCTTCCGCCACGAGGCGAGCGGTCGGACCTCGGCGAGGCGCCGGGACAGCCAGGGCGCCGCGAACGACGCGAGCGCGAAGGCGGCAAGCGCCCCCACGGGGAACTGGACGCCGCCGATCATCCGGCGCTGGAAACGCACCGGGAGGTGAATCAACACGAGGTCCGCGACGAACCACGCCGCCATGTAGAGGATCGGCGGGGGCATCGCGCGGAACCGGACGAGGGCGAGAACGGCGAGCGCGCCGCCGATGCCCAGGCTGATCGCCAGCCGGGCCGGCTCCGAGGTGATCATGAGGTTCTGAAGATCCCAGGCGCGCATCGCCGGATTGCTCGAGAAGATCCAGTAGTTGTAAAGAAGGGCGGGCAGGAGGACTCCGGTCGCGACGGCGGCCGTCTCAATCTCCCGCGCAGGCCATCGCAGCCTTTGAATCCCGGCAAAGGCCGCGGCGAGCCAGAGGGTCGCGACGAGCGGAACGACGTCGTAGGGGTGGAAGAAGGTCAGCAGGGTCATGACGAGGCCGGCGAGGACCGCGCTGACCCTCGCTTCCGCCGCCTCCTGCGCCCGCCAGGCGCGGAGCGCCAGGAGCGTCGTTCCGATGATGCAAACGAACCCGGCGAGGAAGTGCGGAAAGAGCATCATCGAGAACGCGGTGCTCATTTCCGGAGTCCACCACTCGGGGCTCGTCACGTGGGCGGTGTGCCAGTTCCGCTCGAAGACGTCGGCGACCCCCGCCCAGCCTCCTTGCACGACGAAGAACGCGAAGGCGGTCGCGCGCTCGAGGGGCTTCGAGAACAGGCGGCCCGCGAGCACCCAGAGGGCGAACAGGAGCGCGGCCGACAGGGCCACGCGCGCCGCCGCGTAGACCGATCGCTCCGAGACGCCGGTGACGCGTCCGAAGGTTCCGAGCGACCAGAACAGGACGTTGACGTAGTTCCTCGGATGGGCCTCCGTGGTGTACAGGTCCTCGAAGAGGAAGCGTCCGTCGCGCGCCTGCCGCATCCAGCTCCAATAGGTGAAGCAGTCGTCGGCGTAGGTCGGCAGAGCTCCCGTGAACGCCACGTCCGGGTGGCGCGCCAGGCGAGCTTCCCGCGACGCCCAGATGAAGGGGAGCTGCGTGCCGAGGAGGGCCGCCCCGCCGATCGCGATCGCGAGGGCCGCCGCGAGCGTGCGCCCGCTCACGCGGCCGCCGGGCGCTCGGCGCAAACCGCAACCAGCGGACCGAAGTCCCGGTAGGGTCGAATCCTCGCTCGGCCCAGCGGCTCCAGGAGCGAGCGAGCGATCCACTGGCCCGCGCTCATCCGTCCGGTACGCCAGGTGTGCCACGCGAGCCCCGAACTCGCGTCCTGCACGACGAGTCCCCGGCGCGTCAGGAACCGCACGAGACTCCGGAGCTCGGGCTCGACCACCGCGTCTTTGTCCCCTTCGTAGGGCGCTCCCGCGAGCACGGCGGGCTCGACGCGGTCCCAGCCGAGGCGGGTGCCCTCGGCGCCAGGCCCGTGCGCCCGCACGAGCCGTCTGACGAACCGCGATCCGCCCCCGCCGGTTCGCGAGGGGCTGGCGCCCAAGGGTCCTCCGTACTGCGGCGAGAGAAGGAGGAGCCGCCCCGCGGGCGCGAGCGTCGCGATCATCCCCGCGAGCGCCCGGTCGGGGTCGGGGAGGTGCTCCAGGACCGACACCGCGAGAACCGCGTCGAACGACCCATCCGCGAACGGAAGCTCCTCGGCGTCGGCCACGGCGAGCCGCGGAGGCCGGCCCGCCGCGGCCCGTCGCGCCGCGAGCCCGATCGCAAGGCGCGAGAGGTCGCATCCGAACCATTCGAGCCCCGCGCGCGCGAAGACCTCGAAGTGGACGCCGTCGCCGCAGCCGACTTCGAGAGCGAGCCCGTGGGACGGAAGCCAGCTCCGGAGCCAGTCGTATTCCCCTCCGGAGGATGCGAGCGCCGAGACGTGCTCGCGTGCCTTCCGGTAGTAGTCGGCGTCCTTCTCCCAGAGCGACTCGAGAAGGCGGCGCTTCACGAACGACCGATCGCTCATTCCTTCCCCGCCGTCTCCGCCGGCGGATCCTCGTCCACGGCCCCTCCGAGCGCGCGGGTCATCTGCCGTTGAGCCGAGCGCCGCTCGTCGGCCGAGAGGACGAGGCGCCAGGCGAGCGCGGCGTAGAGCGCCACGGCGCCCCCCGACCAGGCGGCGAGCCCGGCCAGTCCGCCGGCTCCAAGGCGGTCGCGTAAGAGGATCATGACCGCGCCCACCGGGAGGGCGGCAAGGAGTGCGGGGGCGACCGCGCGGCCGAGGATCTCCCGCGCCGGGACACCGCACGCGACGCCCGCGGCGGGGATCAGCACGGCAACCTGCGTCGTGAAGGTCGCCGCGAGCGCGGCCAGCGCGAGGCCGGACGCCCCCATGCGGGCCGTGAGGGGGATTCCGAGCCCGATCGTCATGAGGAGGTTCGCGAGCGTGCACAGGGACACCAACTGCGAGCGCCCGAGGCCGAGGAGGATCGCTTCGGCCGGGAGGAACGCCGCAACTCCGACGAAGACCGCGGCGAAGATCGACATCACGATCTCGACGCCGGGGGCCCGGCCCCCCAGCCAGTTCGATTGGATCATCGGCGCGCCGATGCCGATGACGAGCGCGAACGGCACGGAGACGACCAGCGCGACCTTCGTGGTCTCGACCAGGGTCCGCCGGAGGTCGCCGTGACGCCCCTCGGTTTGCATCTCGCTGCTGAGCGGGAAGAGCACGCCGGCCAGAGGAACGATCGCCTCGGCGGGAATCGCGGCGAATCGCCGGCCGGCGTAGAAGGCCCCCACGGCGGGCAGACCCGCGAAGGAGGCGAGGATCGGCTCGAAGACCTTGAGCGACGCCACGTCGGTCACCTGACGCAGCGCGTTCCAGACGCCGAGCCCGAATAAGCGGTCGATCTCGGCCAGGTGGGGCCTGGGCCAGGGGATCAGCTCGGGGTGGATGCGCCGGATCGCGAGGAAGCGCGCGGCGTGAAGCGCCATCCTCGCGGCGAAGTCCGCGGCGGCGACGCCGACGACGCCGAAGCCGAACTGGATCGCGAGCACGACCAGGACGAGACGCAACATCTGGTGCGCGATCCGCAGGAGGTTCAGGAGGTCGAACCGCGACAGAGCTTCGAGGAGGCTCCCCATCGTGCCGGCCGGGAGACCGATCGCCGCCGACATCCCGAGGATCAGGAAGACGGCCTGAAGGGAGCGGACGTCTCCGGGATCGTCGACGAAGCGCGGAAGGATCCCCCACGCGGCGAGGATCACGAAGGCTCCAGCGAGGATCCCCAGGAGGACGTAGGCGAACGCGACCGCCTCGATCGTCTTGCGCGCCGCCGACGAGTCCGACTTCGCCTGGTGGGCGGCGACGTACTTGAGGAGCGCATCCCTCAAGCCGAAGTCGAGGAGCGGGAGCCAGTCCGCTAGCGAGACGGCAAGCCCCCACAATCCGTAGCCTCCGAGTCCGAGCCGCCTCACGAGAAACGGGGTCAGGAGGAGGAAGACGGCGCCTTCGGCGCCCGCGCCGAGGTAGCTCGCCATCACGTTGCGCGCCCCCGCGATCGTCCGCCGGAAGCTCGGACGGGACTCCGAGGCCATCGAGATCGGAGGGGCGCTCACCGTCGCTTCTCCGCGACGACGAGGAAGTTCATCGGAAGGCGGCCGTCGAGGTAGCCGAGGAACGGGGCCAGGGGCCCCCGGCCGGCGAGCCCCTCGAACAGCCGGCCCGCACCGTTCGCGAGCAGGAAGAAGAGCGCCGCGGGAGGCTCCAGGAGGCGTCCGGCGACGCCGAGGCGTCGGCGCGCCGCCCGCATCGCCTCGCGGATGCCGTCGTTGGCGAGCACGAAGGGCAGGGCCAGCATGCCCCCTTCGCGAACGATCTCTACGACCGTCAGCTCTGCGAAGAGCTCCGCGAGCTCGGGCTCGCCGAATCGGTGCTCGACCCTTCCGGCGTCGAAAGGATAGGCGGCCGGGGCGGTGATCCAGGCCCGGCCGCCTGGGCGCAACACGCGCGCCACCTCGCGCGCCATCGCGCGCGGATCGTCGACGAGGCCGAGCAACTGGGTCGAGAGCACCGCGTCGAAGACCCCCTCCCCGAACGGAAGCGACTCCGCGCGGCCGGCGACGTCGGGTCGCGTGCCTACGTCGGCATCGCATCGAACATAGATCACCCCGGATGCGGCGACCACGTCGCGGTACGGGGCGGCTCCGCTCCCGACGTCGAGAAGGACGGACAGATGCCCCTCCCGTGCCGCCGGACCCAGACGCAGCACGAGGTCGCGGGCGATCGGCCGCAGGTGGAGGTAGTCGTGATGCCAGGGACGAGGGCGTCCGCGGGAGCTCCCTCGGTTGGCGGCATGCTCGCTCAGGGGGTCGTCCTCGCGACGGGGCGCAGTATAAGGCCGCACGCTCCTCCAAGACGGTATAGTTCGCCCGCATGGACGGACAGGTCGCGGTGCGGCGCCTCGGATCCACGGTCCTGCTCGGCCTCGCGTTCGTCACCTTGGCGCTTGCGACGCGTCTCCCCTTCCGAGACCGGACCCTGTTCATCTCGGATTCCGGGCGCTACGCGCTGGCGCTCCTGCACTACGACATGACCTTGGGGCGGCCGCATCCTCCGGGAAACCCCCTCTACGTCGGGATGGCCAAGGGGATCGACGCGTTCGTCCACGATCCACCGGCGTCGCTCGCGATCTTGAGCGCCCTGATGAGCGGGCTCGCCTTCCTCTTCGCCTACCTGCTCGGGCGCGACGTGTCGGGCGAAGAGGCCGGGTGGGTCGCCGCCGGGATCCTCGCGACGAGTCCTCTCTTTTGGTATTTCGGCGCGGTGGCGATGCCCGCGACCGGCGAGGCGGCGCTGTCGCTCGTCGTCGCTTGGATCGCCCGCCGGGCGCGCCTCCCCGAGGCGCGCGGGGCCTTCTGGGCGATGACGATCGCGCTCGCGGTCGCGTTCGGGTTCCGCTCGACCTTCGCGGTGCTCGTCTTCCCCCTCTGGCTGTACGCCGCCTGGCGCCACCCGAAGGGGCGGATCGCGGCCGGTGCGGCGACCCTCGCGGCGTCCGCCGTCCTCTGGACCGTGCTCGTCGCCCTCCTCTCGGGAGGGCTCGCGGCGTACGGGGCCGTCTCCTCGGGGTTCTTCCTCGACGTCGTCCTGCAGACGAAGATCCTCGGAGGCGGGCTCGGCAAGATCCCCGGGCAGGCCTTCGGAATCGCGGTCAGCGCGGTCCTGGGTCTGGGGCTCTTCGTCGTGCCGTGCCTCTCCGGGGCGTGGGGGTGCCTGACCTCGCGCTGGCCGTTTCCGGGCGCCGCGCCCTTCCTCGCGGCGTGGGCGCTCCCCGCGATCGCCTTCCATGCGGCCTACGACTGGGCGCCTCGGTTCGGCGTGCTGCTCCTTGCGCCCGCGGCGATCCTGGCGGCGACCGCCGTGGCGCCGGTCACGCGCCGCTTCGCCCGGGCGGCGCGGGGCGGGGATTCGTTCCGCCGGGCCGCGACCCTGTTGGCCCTGGCGATCAACCTCGGGGTCTTCCTACTTCCCGCCCGAATCGGCGGCCTCACCCTCCCCGACCCGTTCCCGTCGGGCTCGCGACTTCTGGCGCGAAACGCCGACCTGGCGCGCCGTGACGCCGCGATCCGCGCCTCCTGCGACCCGAAGTCGACGATCCTCCTGGCCTACGACGACACCTTCCACCTCGCGTGGTTCCTTCCCGAGTTCCGGGTCGTCGGACTGTGGGGGGCCTTCAAGACGGCTCCCGATACCTGGCTTCCGAGCGCGTACGGACGCACGTTCTCGTTCGAGCCGGGGTCCTTGGCGATCCCGGTCGGCGATCCGATGAGGCTTCCCGACGCCGTGACGAAGGCCGTTTTGTACGATGCCGACTACGAGCGCCTCTGGCCGCGGGCGTCGCTACCCACGGCCGAGCTTCCCTACGACGTGGGGCGCCGGGTCGTGGTCGCCTCCATCCCGGATCCTGGGTGCCTTGCGTTCGGGCTCGACACCATCGAGTACCGTCGGGCCGGGGAGAACGGGTGCGCCGCCGGGGAGCCTCCGGCCGCGCCGGGTTCGCGGTGAGCGCGACCCGTCCGCTGGGCCCCCTCCCCCGGCGGGCTCTCGTGACCGGAGGGGCCGGGTACTTCGGAGGCGTCCTCGCCCGGTTCCTCGCCGACCGCGGGGTCGCGGTGTGCAGCCTCGATCGCCTGGCCGATCCGGCTCCCGACCCGCGGATCGTCGATGCGGGAGCCGATCTCCGTGACCTCGGTGCGGTGCGACGGGTCCTCGCCTCGAAGGGACCGTTCGACGCCGTGTTCCACTGCGCGGCGCTGATGGGACACGAGAGGCCCGACCCGAACGACCTCCGGGAATCGAACGTCGAAGGGACCCGCCACCTCGCCGAGGCGTGCGTCGAGGCCGGCGTCCGAAAGATCGTCTACACGTCCTCGATCTGCGTCTTCGGCCGCGCGTACGACCACCTCGTATCCGAGGACGAGCCGACCTGCCCGATCGAGGATTACGGCCGCTCGAAGCTGGAGGGAGAGCGCGTTCTGGCCTCCTTCGCGGGACGCATCGACACGGATGTACTCCGCTGCCCGACGATCGTCTCCGCGGGGCGTCTCGGGCTTCTGGCGATCCTGTTCGAGTTCGCGCGGGAGGGACGCCGGATCTATCTGATCGGCGACGGGAGCAATTGCTACCAGTTCGTTTACGCGCAAGACCTGGCCGAAGCCTGCCTGCGCTCGGCGCGAGCGGACGGGAGCCGCGTGTACCACGTCGGCAGCGACGGGGTGAAGCCGTTGCGCGAGGTCTACGCGGCCGTCATCGAGGCGGCGGGATCGCGGTCGCGCCTCGTGTCGCTCCCGGAGAAGCCTTCGATCGCGGCGCTCGCGGCGCTGTACCGGCTCGGCATCTCCCCCCTCGGCCCCTATCATTTCCGCCTGATCGCGGGGACCTTCGTGTTCGACACCGCGCGCATCAAGAGCGAGCTCGATTGGCGCCCGACGATGACCAACGACGCGATGCTGGTCGAGGCGTACCGGTATTTCGAGCGCGAGGATACGAGCCGGTCGGAGGGGCTGGCGGCGCACCGGCAGAGCGCGAAGATGGGGATCCTGCGTCTCGTGAAGTGGCTGTCGTGACCTCCCGCGCGCCGCTGGACCGGACGCTGGACCTTGCGTGGAGCGCCTTCCTCGCGTGCGGCGCGGCGCTGTTCCTCGCGGTCTCGTGGACGATGCTCCGCTACCCGCACGAGGTCGTCGTCTCGGAGGCCGCCGTCGGCCTTTGCGTGAAGTCGGTTCTCGACGGCGTTCCGCTCTACTCCGCCCAGAGGCTCGCCGGTGTCCCCTTCGTGATCCTCCACTACACGCCGGTCTATTACCTGGTGGTTGCGCCGCTGATGGCCGCGACCGGCGCTCTGTTCGCCGCAGGCCGGGCGGTGTCGATCGCGTCGACGATCGCGACCGGGATCCTCGCCGGTCTCCTGGCTCGGCGGGTGACGGGGAATTCGCGCGCCGGCCTCGTCGCGGGGCTCGTCTGGCTCTCCTTCTATCAGGTCGTCTTCTGGGGCACGACGCAGCGCGTGGACGCGCTCGGGATCGCCTTCGACGCGGCCGGGCTCCTCGCCGCCGTCAAGGCGCGCGAGGGAGGACGGACGCCGTGGGGGTCGATCCCCTGGTTTCTGGCCGCTTGGCTGACCAAGCAGGTGATGGTCGTCGGGCTCGTCGCGACGACGCTCGATCTGATCCTCCGGGACTGGAGGCGCGGACTCCGATTCGGCGCGGCCGGCCTGGGAACGATCGCGGCCGCGTTTGCGGCGCTCACGGCATGGTCCGGTGGGGCGTTCTGGACCGCGACCGTCTTGGGGACGGTGAGCCGGCACGCCGATCCTCCGTGGGTGATCTTCTCGAACGCGGAGCTGTTCTTCGGCTCGCCATGGAACATGCTGCTGACGGTTCTCGCGATCGCGGGGGCGGTTCTCGCCGGCGAGCGCCTCATGGGGATCGTCGCCGGCTTCGGCCTGATCTTCGCGATCGCAACCGACGCGAACTTTCCCCGGTTCTTCCCGCCGATGCTGGCGGCCGCGGTCCTCGTCCCGGTCCTGCTCGAGCGCGTATCGGGGCAGCCGGCGGTCCGCCGCGGCATCGTCGCGGCGCTCGTGTTCTTCGGTGCGGCTCACGGGATCTACGAGATGCGCTCGCTCGTGAGAGAGCGGATCGTCCAGCTGGGGCCGTCGAACTCGCGCCTCGCGCTGGCCAGGGAGGTCGAGGCCGCAACGCAAGCGGAGGCGCCGGTGCTGGCGCAGGACACGGGGATGGTCCTCTCCGCGCACCGGAGCGTCACGATCGCCGATCCTCTCGTCCTGTCGATCCTGGCGGGGAACGGAGCGTGGAACCCGGACGTCCTCTCCGACGGGATTCGCGGAGGCCGGTTCGGCGCGATCGTGTTGAACCGCCCGCTCGAAGCCATCACCGACGCGGAGTGGACGACGCTGTGGATCGCCCCCGTGCGGCGCCAGGTTGCCGACCGCTATCGGCTCGCCGCGACCCTCCATTGCGCGGAGCAGTGGCGCTTCCTCGAGCCGGATCGTTACGTCTACGTGCCGAAGGAGCGCCCGTGAACGCCCGTGTCGTCGTGATCGGCGCGGGCCCGGCGGGACTGACGGCGTCCTACCTCCTGTCCCGGCGGGGCGCCTCCGTGACGGTTCTCGAAGCCGACCCGGTGCGGGTCGGTGGGCTGTCGCGGACGGTCGATTACCGGGGGTTTCACTTCGACATCGGCGGCCACCGCTTCTTCTCGAAGTCGAAGGCGGTCGAGGATCTGTGGACGGAGCTCCTCCCTCACGACCTCCTCGTGCGCCCTCGATCCTCCCGCATCCTCTATCGCGGGAAGTTCTACTCCTACCCGCTCAAGGCGCTCGAGGCGTTCTGGAATCTCGGGCCGCTCGAGTCCGCGCTCTGCCTGGCGAGCTACTTGAAGGCCAAGGCGGCCCCGATCGAGAATCCGGTGAATTTCGAGGATTGGGTCTCGAACCACTTCGGCGAGCGCCTCTACCGCATCTTCTTCAAGACGTACACCGAAAAGGTCTGGGGAATGAGCTGTCGCGAGATCTCGGCCGACTGGGCGGCGCAGCGGATCAAAGGGTTGTCGCTCGCGAGCGCGCTGCGGCACGCGCTCCTGCCCCGCCCGAAGACGGCGGACCGGACGAAGGTCATCAAGACGCTGATCGACTCGTTCCGCTATCCCCGTAAGGGGCCGGGGATGATGTGGGACGCCGCGGCATCCAAGACCCGCGAGGCCGGCGGGCGGGTGTTGCTCGGACGGCGCGCGGTCGGCCTCGCCCGCGATCCCGCGAAAGGGACGTGGACCGTCGATGCCGCGACTCCCGAGGGCGGACGCGAGTCGTTCGAGGCCGAGCACGTGATCAGCTCGGCGCCGATCCGCGAGGTCTTCGCCGCGATCGCCCCCGAGCCTTCCGCCGAAGGCGCGCGCGCGGCCGCGGCCTTGCGCTACCGCGACTTCGTCACCGTGGCGCTGATCCTGAAGGCGCGGGACCGCTTCGACGACAACTGGATCTACATCCACGACGAGAGCGTGAAGGTGGGCCGCATCCAGAACTTCAAGTCTTGGTCCCCGGAGATGGTCCCCGACCCCGCGCTCGCTTGCTACGGCCTCGAATATTTTTGCTTCGAAGGGGACGGCCTGTGGGCGGCGCCCGATGCCGAGCTCCTGGTGCTCGCGACCCGCGAGCTGATCTCTCTGGGGCTCGCCTCCCCGGGGGACGCCGTGGACGGTTGCGTCGTCCGCCAGTCGAAGGCCTACCCCGTGTACGACGACGCCTACCAGGCGAACGTCTCGATCGTCCGCCGCGAGATCGAGGCCCGCTATCCCGGGCTCCACCTCGTCGGCCGGAACGGGATGCACAAGTACAACAACCAGGATCACGCCATGATGACCGCGATGATCACGGTCGAGAACATCCTGGCCGGCCGGACCGTGCGCGACCCGTGGCGGGTGAACCAGGACGCCCTGTACCACGAAGCGGGTGCCGTGGGCGGCGACGACGAGGAGCTCGGCACGCGGGCGGTGCCGACGCGGGTGACCTAGGACCGAGGATCACCGAGCCGTGCGGTCGCCATCCTCCTCGCGGTGGCGCCTCCGGCACGCCCCGCGAGAAGCTTGAGTACGATCGCGGCCACGTACGTCGCGGCATGTCCCGGCCGCCCCGCTATCGCGCCGACTCCCGTCAGGATCGCGGCCGAGACTCCGACGAGTCCCCCGTGAAGCTCGAAGCGGTTCCCCGCCTGGCGGGCGGCCCACCAGCCAAGGAGGTAGCAGAGGATCGAGCCGACGCCGGGCCCCATGACCGCGGCGATCGTCGCCGCGACCGGGTCCATCGAGCCGCCGGGAAGCGGCGCGCCGTGGCCGGTCATCCCCGCGACCAGAATGATGCTCGCGATCGTCAGCCCTTCGGCGATGATGCCGCCGACCGCCGGGTAGAGCCACCGGATCGGACCGTCGCTCTCCGTCATGCCCCCAGGCGCGACCGCAGCAACGACAGCCCCTCCTGGAGGGCGTCGCTGTCCGGGACGCTTCCGTGAGGTGTCAAGCCGTTGATGACTTGAGGAAGAAGCTGCGTCAATCGTTCGGCCACTTCCTCGGGGGCGATCCCGAACTTGGCCGCGAGCTGATGCACTTGATTGCGCCCGAGCACGCTCGCGATCTGGTCGGCGGAGATCGGCAGGTTCTTCCCCGTCGAAATCCACGACGCGATCAGGTTCCCCAGCCCCTGGGACTCGAAGCTCCTCACCAGCCCGGGCAAGCCGCCCCCTTGCCCGCCCCCGATCATGCCCAGGACTTCGTTCACGAGCCCCGGATGCGCCCCGCCGGTGCCGATCGAGCCGAGAAGGGAACCCGCCAGCGAATCGAAGAGACTCATGGCGACCTCCTTGGATGCCCGATGCTAGCGCGAAACGCGCCCCCTGGCGCCGATTCAGTCGCAGTCGCAGACGTCGCCGCAGGCGTCCCGTCCCCGCACCCCCTCGATCCCCTCCCACGCGATCAGCGGCACCATCGCGAGGCCCGCCACCGGGTCGGCCCACCACCAACCGAGGAGCGCGTTCAACGCGAGCCCGCCGAGGAGGATCCCCGACAGCCACGCACAGACGTTCGTCTGCTTGGCCTCGGATTGGACGGCGCGGCTCCGGAGCGCCCGGCCGACCCGTGTTTTTGCTGCCGCGAGCACGGGCATCACGACGAGCGACAGCGCGGCGATCGCGATCCCGAGCCAGCTCTCTCGCGGCCGGTCACCCCGCACGAGCGCGGCGCCCGATTCGAGGAGCACATAGAGCGCCAGCGCCAGAAAGCAGATCCCGATGAACCGCCTCGCGAGACGCTCGGCTCGTTCCCGCTCCGAGGCGTTGGCGTCGCGTGCGAGCCTCCAGATCGCCGCTCCTCCCGCCGCAATCTCGATCAGGCTGTCCGCGCCGAAGCCGACCAACGCGACGCTTCCCGCCGCCGCCCCCGCCGCGAGCGCGACGGCCGCCTCGAGAGAGTTATACGCGAGCGTCGCGAGCGTAAGCCGCCGCCCGCGCGCGGCGAGGAGTCTTCGATCGCCCGCTCCGTCGGGCGCGGCGACGACCGCCAGGGGGTTCGGGCTCACGAGGGAAAGATAGCGCGCGTCGCGCTTGCGCCGCCCTGCCGGATACCGCAGACTCCGGCCGATGGTCCGCCTGATGCATCGCTTCGCCGCCGCGGCCGCTCTCGTCGCCGTCCTCCTGGCAGTGACCGGACCGGCGATCCGGGCGGCCGAATCCCGGTCGGGCTGTTGCGGGACGCGCTGCCGTTGCGACCGACCCCTGACGGTCGCCCGGTGCGGCTGCGGACAGTCGCCGGCCTCGCTCGCGGCGGCGCCGGTCGTCACTAACCCCGCGATCCTGCCGGATCCGCCATCGACTCGCTCTCTCGAGGGAACCTCGGCGGCAGTTCCGAGCGCCGTCGCGACGTTGTTCGACGCCGCCCCCGCTCCTCCCGATCCGCCGCCTCGCCACGACGCCTGATCGCTCCCGTCGTGTCCCGGTCCGGTTCCCCAGGGAGGAGTCTCCATGAGTTCGCGATTGCGCTTTGCGGCACTGCTTCCGCTTGCGCTGCTCGTCATCGTCCTGTCGCCCGCCTCGCGGGCGTCCTGCGGCTCGGCGTCGTGCTTTCTCGTCACCCAGACGAAGGACGGGATCGCCGGGGCCGGGGTGTTCCAATTCGACCTCAGCTTCCGATACGTCGATCAGGACCGTAAGCTCTCGGGTACCGGCACGATCGACGAGGTTCTGACCCCCAAGATCGATTTCGAAGCGAAGACGATCGTTCCGGATCACCACCGCGAGATTTCGACCCGATCCTCGACGCTCCAGGCGGAGGTCGCCTATGGGGTCACCGAGCGGGTGACCGTCCTCGCCGATCTCCCGCTCTTCAAGGACAAGGACCACCAGCACTGGGACGACGTCGGATCTCCCGGCGAATCGTTCGTGGCGAACGCCGGACATCGCGGCCTCGGCGACATCGCCGTCGGCGCCCGCTACGCCTTTCTCGTCAGGCCCTACGACCTCGTCTTCGGCACCGCGCTGGTCAAGGCCCCGACCGGCCCGTACAAGGAGCTCGACTCCGAAGGGGCGATCGACGAACCGGGGATTCAGCCCGGCACGGGTTCGTGGGACGGAGCGTTGTCGGCGACCTGGGCGCACGATCGCCGCGACGGGCGCGTCGAAGGGTTCCTGACCGGCTCCTGGCGCGAGAACGGAAGAAACGGCCTCGACTACCGGCTCGGACGGGAGCTTCAGCTGTCGGGGGGCGCGCGCTTCCCCATCGGATCTCGTGGTGATCTTTCCGTGCAGTTGAACGGCGAGCGGACCGAACGGGACGACTACCTTGGCACGGCCGTGCCCTCCACCGGGCACACGATTCTTTACCTGACGCCGGCGGGACGCATCGCGAGCAAGGACGGCCTGGCGTTCTACGGATACGTCCAGGTCCCGCTCTTCGAGCGGGTGAACGACGCGCAGCTCGCGCCGCGGGTCGGCCTGGTCGCCGGAGTCTCGAAGACGTTCTAGAGCGGCCGGCGCACGACTTCGAGCACGACCCAGTCCTCGGTCGCGGGCCCCGCGTCTCGAAGCGTGCAGGGACCGCTCGTCGCCAAACGGTGGAGGACGCCGGGCAGCCCCGATGCATCGAGGGGCGGCTTCGTCGGGTCCTTCGGGTCGAACCCTCCGACCCACGGCCGGTCGAAGAGCAGGTAGCGGATCGTCGATTCGCAGATGAAGCGCGCCTCGGTTCCGTCCCGAACGGCTTCGATCAGGCGTTGATCGCCGATCAATCCGTCCAGCCCGACGACGGGATGGCCCGAAAACCAGCCCAGCTTTCCCGCGTCCCGCGCGCCGAGCACGGCGCCCGGCGGCAGCGTGCGGCGGATCCAACCGTAGACGAACCGCTCCGCCACGCGCCCCGGCCGCGCGTCCTGCCACCTCAGGTAAGCCTCGCTCTGTTGGAGCAGATGAAGGACGAGAAGCGTCCCGCCGGACCAGGCCGCGACGCGCGCCCGCCTGGGGGATGTCGCGAAGAGCGACGACACGGCGATCCCCGCGAGGACCGCCGCCAGCAGCACCTCCGGCATGAAGTAGTAAACACGGTAGGTCTCCTCCCCTTCGGTCCACAGCCAGGCCGCATAGACCACGTAGTGCATCGCGACGAAGACCGTGAGGAGACGCACGGGATCGCCGGCCGGCGTCGGCTTCGGCCGCGACCGCCAGGCGAGCACGCCGGCGGCCGCGAGCGCGAACACCGCGATCAGACCCCCCGCGGACCCCGCGTGGCGCAGGAGCCGGACCCCCGGCAGCCCTTCGAGCGCGCGGCGGGCGACCAGAGCCGGGATTCCCGCCGTCCCGAGCGCCACCCGGTGCGACAGATTCGCGACCGAGAGAGCTCCTCCCGAGGCCCAGCACTCCGCCGCGGCCTGAAGCGCCACCGTGCGCCCGCTCACCGGCATCGGGCTTCCGAAACGGGCCTCGTTCCAGACGAGCCACGGCATGACGACTGCCGAGGCCGCCGTCCCCAGCGCGACCGCGCGCCCGAACGCCGCGCCCGTCCCCCATCGCCGCGCGCCGGCGACGAGCACGATCGCGGCGAGCGCAACGGTGAGGAACCCACCATCGAGTCGCGCGAGCACGGCGCACCCTGCCAGCACGCCGAGGGCGGAGACGATCGCGAAGGAGGGCGGCGTGTGGTCGCCGATCCACCGATCGAACGCCGCGATCGAGGCGAGCAGAACGAGAGCGTAGAGCGGCGTCTCGAGGCCGTTCGCGCGAGCGAGCGAGAGCGCGACCCACGGCTCGAGGCCGAAGAGAACCGCGGCCACGGCGGCGGCTCCGTCTCCGAGCCTCCGGCGAAACGCGATCCACGCGGCCCACGGAACGAGCGCCGCGATCCCGAACCAGAGGGCTCCGACCGCCCGCGCGGCGAGGCCCGGGTCGCGGACCACTCGCGTCAGGGGCACCAGCATCCAGCACCAGAGCGGGTGGTAGCCGTTGGTCGCGTGAATCCCGTCGAAGGTGCTTCCTTCCCCGCCGGTCAGGTGCCGGGCGACGCCGGCGTAGTAGTACGCGTCGTCATAGAGGAGAAACGCGATCCGCTCCTCCGGGCCGAGACACGCGCGGGCGCCGACGATGAGGATCGCGACCGAGGCCAGGAAGATCGCCAGGCGGGGTCGCACGGCGCGTACTATCTCACAGCGCTCGCGCCCTATAGTGTGAGGCGTGCCGCGCCGATCGACCCTCTTCCTGGCCGTAGCGCTCCCCATCGCCGCCGCGGCGGCGATGGAGCTCGGCGTCGCGCTCGTCTCGGCGGGAATCGAGCGGCCTTACGTCGCTCGCGCGGCGGGCGTCGCGACGATCCTCGAAGCGTCGATCGGAATCGCGCTCGGCGGGCTCATTGCGGCAGTCGCCCGCGGAGCGGCCCCCGGCTCCCGCCACGGACGCGCTTCGATCCTCGCGGGCGCTCCCCTCGCAATTCTCGCGGCCGGAGCCGCGACCGTTCTCCTCGCACGCCCACCGTTTGCGGCGGTCGAGAGGAAGTCCTCCCGCGCTCCCGACGTCCTTCTGGTGGTGCTCGATACCACGCGGGCCGACGCGGTCCCCGCCTCCGCCGGCTCTCCCTCGGCCACGCCGGCGCTCGCAGGCCTCGCCGCCGAGGGGACGCTCTACCGCCGCGCATTCTCGACCTCGTGCTGGACGCTTCCCGCGCACGCTTCGCTCTTCACCGGCGTCCTCCCCCAGGAGCACGGAACCGGCTGGGAGTCGCGGTTCCTCCCGCTGGAACTGGAGACGCTTCCCGAGATCTTCCGCGGCGCCGGATACAGGACCGCCGCCTTCTCGGCCAATATCTGGATTTCTCCGGAGTTCCAGTTCGATCAAGGGGTCGACCGGTTCGAGACGGTCCCGACCGCGACCCGTCCTTACCGGCCCTGGATCTTCCGGCTTGTACCGTCCCTCGCGCGCCGTCTCGATTCCGCCCTTCCGTTCGGGGACAAGGGGGGGCTGTCGCTCGCATCCGACGCGCTGCGGTTTCTCGGCGCCCGGGACGACCGCCCCGCGTTCGTGTTCTTGAACCTGCTCGAGGCGCACATCCCGTACGAGCCGCCGGGACGATTCCTCGGGGGAGCGGCCGGGGCGGGTTTCACTCCTGCCGAGCTGGCGCGGATCGACCAAGAGCCGCTCCGCGGACTGGTCCCCGGGAGCCAGCCGAGCGCCCGGGAGATCGCGGGGCTCCGCGTCCTTTACGCTGCGGAGGTCGCCTACGACGATTGGCTTCTCGGCCGCATCCTCGATTCGTTGCGCCGCGCGGGACGCCTCGACGACACGATCGTGGTCGTGGTCGGCGACCACGGCGAGAATCTCGGGCAGCACGTCCCCCTCGACCACCAGCTCGGGCTGTGGGACACGCTCGTGCACGTGCCGCTCGTCGTGCGCTACCCGAAGGCGATCGCGGCGGGCCGGCTCGAGGACGGGCTCGTCTCGATCGTCGACGTGCACCGCGCGATCCTCCATCTCGCCGGGCTGGCGAAGGACCGCGCACCCGGCCCCCTGCTCGGCACCCCCAAGCGCGATGCGGTCTTCTTCTCGTACGATCGCCCTACCGAGCCTCTGGAGTCGATCCGCCGCCGGCTTCGAATCGATCCCTCTCCTTGGGATCGCCGTCTGAGCGCGGTGCGCACGACGGGGGCGAAACTGATCCTCGGCTCCGACGGCACGACCCAGGCCTACGACCTCGACGCCGACCCCGGTGAGACGCACGACCGCGGCGCCGGCGGAGTTCCCGCCGATCTGACGGCGCTGGCCGATCGGCTTCGCGAGATCGTCGCCAAGATCAAGCCCGTCGCGCCTTCGGCGCCGCGCGAGATGAGCGACGAGGCGAAGCGCCAGCTTCGAAGCCTCGGCTACGTCAACTAACGCCGCCGGTACACGATCATCCGGTCGCGCGTTCCCGCCGCGAACACCCGGTCGTAGCCACGGTCGAGGATCCCTTGGAGCGCAGGGAACGCCTCGGTCCGATACGCGCCGTCGGCGAACATGTGGTCGTACGACGCGTCCACGATCCACTCCGGCCGCTCGCGCGTAAGGTCGGAGACGAGGAGGTCCCACGCGCCGGGAACGATCCAGCGGGAGGTGTCCTCTTCCGATCCGACGCGTTCCCACGGGACGAGCCCGGTCAAGAACGTGCAGGTGACGAATCGGGTCGCGGGGAGCCGGTCCGCGTAGACCGGCACGTGAGGCTTCATCCCCCAGACGAAGATCGTGTCGGAGACGGCTCCGTGCGCGCGCACGAACCGCGCGACCTCGACCGCCGTTTCGTCGTTCCCCGGCCAGGCGATCGGATCGAACGGGTGCGCGGCCTCGCCCGATGCCGCCCAGCGCTCGAGGCGGCGCGCGGTGTCGAGCCATCCCCGGCCCGCCAGCTCGAATCCCAAGAGAAGCGCCACGAGCGACACCGCGAGCATCGCACGCCGTCCGGCGCGGACGACGATCGCCTCGAGCCCGAGAGCGCCGAGCGCCGCCAGGTACGGGAACGAGAGCGCCGCGTAGTGGGAAAAGAACCGAAGGCCGGGAACGATCGCCACCAACATCCCCGCCGCGATCAGAACGAGCGATACCGCGACGACGTGCGGCGAGCCGGCGGACACGTGGCGTCCCCGGGCCGCTCGCACGCCCACGACCGCCCCGACGATCGCGAGGCCCGCGGTCGTGGCGGTCGGCGCGAGGAAGCTCGCGATCACCTCCCACGGAATTCTCAGGATGCGGAGGAGGTCGATCTTGGTCGCCGGGATGTAGATCGATGCGTTGTACCCCCAGAAGCAGAAGCGGAAGGCGGGGAGCGCGCCCGCCGCGGCGTACGCGGCCAGCGTGATCGCGACCGGTGCCGCGAATCCGGCGGCAAGCCCTGCGATCGCGCGGAGCGTCTCGACGTTCGAGCGTCCCCGGCGAAGCCGCAACGCCGCCTCGAGACCCGCGAGGATCGCTACGAGCGCACCGGCGTTCTGACGGCAGAGAAAAGCCAGCCCGACGAGCAGGCCGCTCGAAAGCCCGTACCGCCCGGCGCGATCGGGACGGGAGAGCGAGCGGATCCAGATCACGGCCGCGAATGCGCCCAGGGCCATCGCGGGGATCTCGGTATTGAGCGAACCGCCCACCGCCCCGATCCCCGCGGCGAAGAGGAGAGCCGCCCAGCCCTCCCCCCAGCTCGCCCCCGCCGCGCGCGCGAGGCTTCGCGCGCACCACGCCCCGGCCATCGCGAACGCGATCCAGACGAGCGACAGCGCGGCGAAGCTGTAGCGGCCGAAGAGCGACGCGATCCCCTGGTAGAGGCCCATCGCGAGCGGTCCCTTTTCGATCCACGCGGCGACGTACGGAAGCGCGCCCGCGCCGTTGGCTCGCGCCGCGGCGGCCATGTACAGGAGAACGTCCACGTCGCGCGAGGAGGCCACCAGGTCCGGGATCGCGAACAGGACGAGGAGCGCGGCCGCGAGCGGAAACGCAAGGCGCGGTCGAAACGTCGTCTCCGAAGGGTGGGGTAGCATGCGCTGGCGTGGAGCCTACCAGAACGAACGACCCGCGCCCCCGCTGGATCGCGCCGGTCCTCGTCGCCGTGGCGGTGGCGGTCGGATGGCCGCTCTTCCTTCCGTGGACCTACGATACTCACGACGGGCACTACGCGTTCACCAACGCGGCCCAATTCGACCTGGTCCTGCGCGCCGGCGAGATTCCGGTGCGGTGGCTTCCCGATCTCTTCGGCGGTCGCGGGCTACCGGTGTTCGTCTACTTCCACCCGCTCGCCTTTTACGTGGTCTCGCTGATCCACCTCTTCGGCCCCGGCTTCATCGTCGCAGTCAAGGCGCTCGAGCTGCTCTCGCTCCCAGCGTCGGCTTGGGCGATGCTCCGCTGGCTGGAAGCGGAAGGAATCGGGACCGGCCCCGCCGCCGCCGGCGCTGCCGCGTACGTCGCCGCGCCGATGCACGTGGTCGAGCTCCACGTGAAGGGGGACCCCCCCGCGGCGCTGGCGTTCGTCATGGCGCCGCTCCTGCTCCTGGCGATCCGGCGGGCCGCCGAGGGAAGGAAGCACGCGGTGCCGGCGGTCGCCGCGGCGAGCGCGGCGCTCGTTCTCGCGCACTCGGTCAGCGCTCTCCTCGTCGCCCCCTTCGCGGCGCTCTATGCCCTCTTCGTGCTCCCCCGCCCGGCGCTGCCCTCTCTCGGCCGGATCGGCCTCGGTGCCGCGCTCGGAGCGCTCGTCTCGGCGTTCCAATGGCTTCCGGCGTTGGCGGAGCGGCCCCTCGTCTACATCGACAGCGCCCGAGGGATCCTGGCCTTCGACTACCACGAGCAGTTCGTCGCCTGGTGGCAGTGGTTCTCCCCGCTATGGGGTTACCACGGCTCCTTTCCGGGAACGAACGACGACATGTCATTTCAGATCGGCCCCATCCACCTCGCGGCGATCGGCCTCGGCGCCGTCGTCCTGGCGCGCGCGCCGCGCGGTGCGCGCCGGCTCCCCGCCTGGGGCCTCGCGACCGCGGCGGGGGCGCTCTTCATGACGGTGGCTCCCTCCGTGCCGGTCTGGGAGGCGATCGGCCCATTGAAGTACGTCCAGTTCCCGTGGCGCTTCCTGATGCCCGTGGCCGTGGCCGGGAGCGCGCTGCTCGCCCTCGCCGCCGACAGGCTCCCCCCGCGCCTCGTGCTTGCCGCCTGTGCTTCGGCGGGGCCGATTTTGACCGGTGCCTTCGCGCTCCACGATCGCAACGCCCTCTACGGCGCGATCGCGGTGGCCCAGGCCGGCGCCGGCATCGGCGCGTTCCTGGCTGTGTACCGCACCCGCGACACCCGGCGGGGCAGCCTGGCTCTCGCGCTCCTCGCGGGGGCGCTCGCCCTCCCGTGGTCGGCGGTGCCGCTCCACGCGAAGCTCAAGGGTGAGCCTCTCGTCATCCCGGTCCACGAACGGGACCTTGCCCCGGAGCGTGTCCGTCTCGGGATCCGCCGCACCACGGCGCGCGACGACTACCTCCCGCGCACCGTCGAGGAAAGCGCGATCCCCCCCCGCGATCCGTCCCAGGAGTACCTGCCGCCGCCGGGCGCCCGGCCCGCGCCGGACGTCGAGGTCCGCTCCGGCGCGGTCGCCGTCTCGGCGATCGAGCGCGGCGCCCGCGGGCTACGCTTCATCGCGAAAGCCGCAGACGGCGGGATCGTTGCGCTCACGATTCACGATTTCCCGGGGTGGCGAGTCGTACTCCGACCTTCGGCCGGCGGATCGGGGTTCGAAACGGCCCATGGATCCGACGCCGCCGGTAGAATCGTCGTCTCGCTCCCGCCGGGGTCCTGGGCCGTCGAGGCGCGCTGGCACGAGGACGCGCTCCGCGCGGGAAGCGACGCCGCCTCCCTCGTGGGGCTCGGCGTGCTGATAGCACTCCTCGCGAGCTTCGGATCCTCGGGGGGATCCACGAACCGGTCGCCGAGCCGGCCCGCTTCCGCGTAGAACTCGCGCACCATCCGGCCGAGCTCGGCGCCGTTCTCCCCGGAGACGTCGCGGGTGCACCACGGATCGGCCGAGCGGTCGAACAGGTGAAACGCCGCGCCCCCGGCTCTCGGCAGATACGTCAACGCCCACGGCCCCCGCTCGAACCTCCGCTCCTTCGCGCGCAGGACCTGTTCGCGCCAACGCTCTGCGATGACGACGTGCGGGGGCGTCCCCTCCTCGAGCTCGAGCAATCCACTCGTGAACGACGGGTACGAGAGGCCCCGCCCCGAAGGGTCGAGTCGCGCAACCTCGTCTTCGGCGAGAAACCAGAAGTCGGTCTCGAGGAGAAACGTGCGGGCCGGAGGGGACGCCGCGGCTCCGGTCAGCACCGCCGACAGGGAGACGCCGTCCGTCGTGGCGAGGGGCGCGCTTCCCACCGCCTCCAGGATCGTGGGCGCCACGTCCATCAGGCTGACGGCATCGGAGACGCGACGAGGGGGGAAATGCCCCGGCCACTTGACGAGGAGCGGGACCTCGTTCGAGCGGTCGCGTTCCACAGCCTCGCCGTGAGCGAGCGGGCCGCCCGCATCGAGGAGGTTCTCGCCGTGATCGCCGAGCACGAGGACGATCGTGTTCGTGGTGAGGCCGTCGTCGTTCAGCCGGGCCAGCATCGACCCGATGGCGCGATCCACGCCGGCGACCGCGCCGTCGTAAAGGCGCTTGACGTTCGACTCCTCGGTGGGGCTCGTCCGGGCGAAGTCCCCGGTCTCCCCCCGGTGAACCTGCTCGACGAGATCCCCCGCGGTGATGCTGTACCGGTTCGGCCCGTCGTACCCCCCGGCCCCGAGGGCCTCCGGGGCGACCGGCACGTAAGGCTGGTGCGGGTTGTCGAAGAACACGACCTCGAAGAACGGCCCGGGGGAGGCTCGCCACGCGTCGATCGCCTCGGCCGCGATCTCCGCCGGATGCGAGCCCTCGATCGCGTCGCGGAGCCGCGGGAAGAGCCGTCGCGCCCACGGCCCGCGCAACCAGATGGGCATCAACGGGTGGGCCCGGAGCGCCGCGGCCGACACGATCAGGCCGAACTCGCTCGCGGGAATCCGCTGGAAGTCGAAGCCGAACGGCACGTCGTGGAGGATCGTCCCGCAGTAGCCAGCGACGGCGATCGTGCGGTACCCCGCCCGGCTCAGCGCCCGAGGAAGCGTGTCGACCGTAAGCTCGCGCTCTTCACGATCCGGGTAGTAGGTGCGAACGCCGTGGCGCAGCGGGTGCAGCCCCGTGAGCAGGCTCGTCATCGAGCTGACCGTCCGGGCGAGCGGCGTCAGCGCGCGCGGGAAAGCGACGGATTCGGCGGCGAGGCGGGCCAGAAAGGGCGCAACCGGGTCGGTCCCCTCGGGCGGGAAGACCCGGTCGGGACGGAGCGAGTCCACGAGGACCACGAGAACGTTCGGCCGGGGACCGCGGGCGTTCGGACCGCGGTGGGTGGAGGCGAGCGCGGCAACGCCGGCGAGGGCCGCGAGGATGCCGGCGGACGCTACGGCGATCCACCGTCTCCGGCGCGTGGCGGCGCTCCTCCAGAACCCCGCGGCCGCCGCCCGGGCGAGCGCCACGAGCGCAGCGCCACCTACCACGGCCAGGCCCCGCAGACTCACGTGATGCTCGAGAGCCAGCTGAAACTCGCGCGCCGCGCCCCCCTTCGCGTAGAAGATCCCCGCGAACCCGGCGGGGCGCTCGAGCATCCCATACGCGGTCGACCAGGCGAGAACGGCGAGATAGAGCGCCGACGCCGCGACCCCGTCCGTCCAGCCGGCGCGCCCGGGTTCGCGCGCCGCGGCGTGGCGGACCCCACGCGCCAGGACGAGCGCCAGCGCAGCCGCCGCGACGTATGGGAACAGGAACGGCAGCTGCGCTCGGACGAGGGCGCCGACCAGGGCGTGACGTCGGATCTCGGCCATGACGTAGTCGTCGGCGCGCATCGCGTGTCGGAGCACCAGCAGGGCGCCCGCGCCCCACGTCGCCGTCGCCAGGACGAACGGCAGGAGGGGTCCGAGCCGGGAGGCGCGCATCATCGCGGCACGAGCATAGACGACGCCGTGCGGGGCGTTAGAATCCAGGCGGTCTCGTCGCGTCTGAGGAGCGTTCGATGGCGCTCGCGTGGTGTGCGATCTGCGGTTCCACCCATCCGCGACCGAAGGACTGCCCGGGAGACCTGCGGGCGACGGGCCCCGAGCGGCACGGTTGGCGCGTGGCCGTCGAGACTCCGCACGGGATCGAGGCGTACGGAATCCTGGTCGCGCCGTCGTCCGACCTCTGGCGCGCGCGGATCCTCACCTACCCCAACGTGCTCTGGACCATTCCCGGGGGGGGAAGCACGATCAAGTTCGTCGGCGCGACGGCGCAGGCTTCCGAGGCGAAGGCAGTCGCCTTCGTCGAAGGGCACATCCGGGCTCGCGGCTACCTCCGCCGCGACGGCATCGATCCCGTGGTCGCCGGACGATTTCGCGCCGAGGCGGCGCGCGGGGCCTCCGCGCCGGCCCTCCGGAAGATTCGCTCGATCCCGGTTCGTTTCGGGACGGGTCCTAGCCTCTTCTCCGCCATGACGGGCAACATCTCCGAGAGCGGCCTGTTCGTCGCCACGTTCGCGCCGCTCGATCCGGGGCTCGCGATCCGCGTCCTGGTGGACCTCGACCTCGGCGCGTTGGGAATGCGCGGGGAGGTCGTCTGGGCGCGCCGCCGGATGGTCCTCGGGCGGCCGGTGGGGATGGGGGTCAAGCTGATCTCGCCGCCCCCACCGTATCTCGAATTCGTCAGGGAGCTGCGCTAGCGCCTCTTCGCCGATTTCGTTCCCGAAATCGGCGGTGCAACGCCGTGGCGGGCCGGCCCCGCCCCCGGACGGACGCGCGCGGTTTCTCTCCTGGCACCTTGCTTGCCTTGTAATTCCGGCGGCCGCGCCGTGACCAGGAGACGGCGCGCGGTCGGGGAGGCGGTAGGTCCCGCCAGGAGGAGGTCATGCAGGCGATCGATTCCACCCGAGGGGGAGGTCGGAGCAAGTGGTGCCCGGTTTGCGGGACCTCCCATGACGACCCGCGCGACTGTCCGGGCGAGCTTCGAGCGACCGGATCGGAACGGCCCGGTTGGCGAGTTCACGTCGAAACGCCGTTCGGCCACGAAGCGATCGGTGTCTTGCTGGCGCCGTCGCACGACGTCTGGCGCGCGCGCATCGTGACCTATCCGAACATCTTATGGACGCTTCCGGGCGGGCGCGGCACGATGAAGTTCGTCGGCGAGACGCCCGAGGAGGCCGAGCGTTCCGCGGTCGCCTACATCGAGAACCACGTTCGAGCCAAGCGCTTCTTGAGGCGCGACGCGCTCGACCCCGTCGCCCCCGCCCGCGTCGTCAAGAATGCGCCCGGCGAGTTCCTGCCGCGCGCGTTGAAGGCGACCTCGCAGCGGAAGATCCGCGCGCTCCCGGTGCGCTTCGGCGCGGATCGGGCCGCAACGCGCGGCGTGACGTTCAATCTTTCGACCGACGGAATGTTCGTCGGCGCCCCGGATCCTCTGGACGGCGGCCGCGTCCTCTTCATCCACCTCGACATCTCCGGTCACACGCTGCCCTTGCGGGGTCTCGTCATGTGGAGGCGCGAGCGTGGCGAGGCGGGACGTCCGGTCGGCATGGGCATACGGCTGACCGATCCGCCCCCGTTCTACCGGAGCTTCGTCGCCGCGCTCCCCTGATCCCGGGCGGCGATAAACCCCGGCGCGGTTTCTCCGTAGCGTAAGGGTGCAGTAGGCTTCGCACCTTTTCGCCACGGAGGTCCGCATGCCCGCATCTCTCCCGCCTCGCGCGCTTCGCGCAGCTCTCGCCGTCGCGCTCTGCGCGTTCGCCCGCGTAACGCCGGCGGCTCCCGTTGGAAGCGCCAAGAGCGCCAAGAAGGACGCCGCGAAACCTCCGGCGGCGGACGAGGCGGCCTGGAAAGTCGAGGCGGAGCACGGCCCTACCCACCGGATCGAGTTCGCAACCGACGAGGCGACCTGGCTCCCGTTGGACGTCAGCCCCGACGGCTCGACGCTCGTCTTCTCCCTGGTGGGAGATCTCTACACCCTTCCCGCCGGCGGCGGCGAGGCGACGCGGATCACGAGCGGACCGGCGTACGACGTGCAGCCGCGCTTTTCCCCCGACGGCGCGTGGATCGCGTTCGCCTCGGATCGCGGCGGGACCGAGAACCTCTGGATCTGCGACCGGAACGGCAAAAACGCCCGCGCGATCTCGTCCGACAAGGACAGCACGGTCAACTCGCCGGCGTGGACTCCGGACGGTCAATATCTGATCGGCCGCAAGCGGCTGACCGACCGGTCGTCGCTCGGCGTGGTCGAGCTCTGGATGTGGCACGTCCGGGGTGGGAACGGCATCCAGCTGACCAAGAAGGAAGAGCAGCCCGACGCGGCCGACCCGGTGGTCTCCAAGGACGGGCGGTTCGTGTACCTCTCCGCGCGCGACGCCCGCTACCGTTACGACCGGAACGTGAACGAAGGGATCTGGCAGATCAAGCGGCTCGACCGGTGGAACGGACAGCTCCTCCCGATCACGGGTGAATTCGGTGGCGCCGGAGCGCCGGCGCTCTCCCCCGACGGGACGTCGCTCGCCTACGTGCGCCGGATCCGGGCGAAGACGGTCCTCGAGGTGATGAGCCTCGAGACCGGCCGGATTCGTCAGGTTGCGGAGGGGATTCAGCGGGACAACCAGGAGGGCTTCTGCTTTCACGGCGTCTTCCCCGGCTACGCATGGATGCCCGACGGGAAATCGATCGTGACGACCGCGGACGGGAAGATCTTCCGTTACGACGTCGCCACGGGAGCCCGCACCGCGATTCCGTTCACCGCGCGCGTGGATCAGACCCTCACCGAGGCCCTCCGGACGCCGCGCCGCGTCGGGCTGGACGACGTCCGGGCGCGCATCGTCCGCTGGCCGGTGGAGTCCCGCGACGGGAAGACGCTCGTCTTCTCGGCGCTCGGGCACCTCTATGCGATGAGCCTCCCGGGCGGGACGCCCGCGCGCGTCACCAGGACGCAGGATCTCGAGTACGCGCCGGCGTTCTCCAGGGACGGAAAGACGCTCGCCTTCGTCACCTGGAACGACGCGGATGGCGGGAATGTCTGGGCGATGGACTTCCCGGGAGGAGCTCCCAGGAAGCTCACCCGCGTCCCCGGGCAGTACGCGAACCCGGCGTTCTCCCCGGACGGAACGAAGATCGTGTTCGTCGCGGGGAGCGGCGCTCCGTTCCGGGACGACGACCTGGCGGACGAGCTCTGGCACGAGATCCGGTGGATCCCCGCGGGCGGAGGGGACAGCGCCTACGTCGTCGGGACCAAGAACCGGGGTCCGAACAACCGTATGCCGCGTCCCCAGTTCGACGCGACGGGCGAGCGGATCTACGTGCTCGAGGATGCCGAACCCACTCCGCCGAATCCGCCGAAGAGCGTCCTCGTCTCGTTCAAGCTCGATGGAACCGACAAGAGGACCCACCTTCGATTCACGCGGGCCGAAGAGGCCTCCGTCTCGCCCGACGGCCGGTGGGTCGCGTTCAACGAGCAGTTCAACGCTTGGGTGACCGCCCTACCGGCCCTCGGGGCCCAGACGGTCGACGTCGACGTCTCCGGGGGCGCCCTGCCGATCGGCAAGCTGACCGACGAGGGAGGCGAGTGGGTGCAGTGGGCCGACGGCGGGGGGACGATCACCTGGATCTGGGGGCCGAGCTACCACCGGATCGCGCTGGACAAGGCGTTGCCGACGCCGAAGAGCGAGGACGACAAGGCCGCCGGGGCCAAGAAGGCCGGCGACAAGGACAAGAGCGAGGCCAAGGACGAGAAGAAGAAGCTCCCGGAGAGCGAGGCGATCGAGATCGCACTGACGGTCCCGCGCGACAAACCGTCCGGGACGGTCGCGTACACGGGCGCCCGGCTCGTGACGATGAAGGGGGACGAGGTCGTCCCCGACGGCACGATCGTCGTCACGGACGACCGCATCGTCGCGATCGGCCCGCGGCAGGGCGTCAAGCTCCCGCCCGGGGCCAAGGTCGTCGACCTCTCGGGGGCCACGGTGATCCCGGGGCTCTTCGACGAACATGCCCACCTTCACTACTCGACGCTCGACATCTTCCCGCAGCGCCCCTGGAAGTACGCGGCGAACCTGGCGTACGGGATCACGACGACGCACGATCCGTCGGCTTCGAACCAGGAGGTGTTCGGGCAATCGGAGATGGTGGAGGCGGGGTTGATGACCGGCCCGCGCATCTTCTCGACCGGGTACATCCTCTACGGCGCCGACGACCCCGGGCGCGCGATCGTGAATTCGCTGGAGGACGCCAAGCACCATCTCAGGCGCATGCAGGCGCTCGGGGCCTTCTCGGTCAAGTCGTACATGCAGCCGCGCCGCGAGCAGCGGCAGTGGATCATCAAGGCCGCCCGGGACCTCGGGATGCTGGTGGTTCCCGAGGGGGGCGGCGACCTCGAGATGGACATGACCTTCGTGCTCGACGGCCACACCACCGTCGAGCACGCGCTCCCGATCACCCCGCTCCGCAAGGACATCGTCGAGTTGCTGGCGAAGAGCGGTACCGCCTACACGCCC
>JBGQLU010000014.1:0-38639 GCA_041500265.1 Acidobacteriota bacterium
AAGCGTCTTTTCGTCTTCGGCCACCAGGATCTTCTTCATGAATGCGTCTCCCCGCTCCCGGAGCCGATCATCGGGAGCCGGACGGTGAATACGGTGCCTTCGCCGAGTTTGCTCGAGACGTCGATGAGGCCGCGATGGGAGTCGACGATCTTCTTCGCCATCGAGAGCCCGACGCCCGACCCCTGGGTCTTCGTCGTGAAGAAGGGGTAGAAGAGCTTGTCGAGATGCTCGTCCGCGATCCCGGCGCCGGTGTCGGCGATGCGGACGACGCAGTAGGTGTCGAACGCCGCGTACGGATCCGCGGCGCCCGTGGGACGGTAGGGCGTCGTGGGGGTCGCCGGCGCCTGAGCGGTCGAAACCTCGATGTCGAGGGTTCCCGCCTCCCCCATCGCCTCCATGGCGTTCAAGAACAGGTTCTCGAAGACCTGGCGCAGCTGGCCCCGATCCACGAGGAACGGAGGAAGGTCGGGGCGCCCGCGGCGCGCGATCTTCAAACCCGGCTTCCCCCGGCGCCCGATCGCCACCGTGAGCGCGTCGTCCACGACGTCCTCGATCGACGCGGGTGCTGGCGTCAGCGACACCGGGCGGACGAACTCGAGGCTCGAGGTGATCGTCCGGTTGAGGCGGCGCACCTCGGCGATGATCTTGTCGAGGAGATCGCGGGACGCGAGCTCCGCGGGCATCCGCCGCTTGAGGAGCGAGCAGCTGACCTCGATCGCGGCCAGCGGGTTCCGGATCTCGTGCGCCAGGTTGGCCGCCATCTGCCCGAGCGCCGCGAGCCGGTCCTTGAGGCGCTCCTGTTCTTCCTTGTGCTCGACGTGCGTCAGGTCCTTGAAGAACAGCGCGGCGCCGGTCGGCTCGCCGTCGTCGCCCGGGACCAGGGAGAGCGTGAATCCGATCGTCTTGCCGTTTTCGGTGCGGCTCTTGAGGTCGATCTCGGCGCGGTTCGGAAGGCGAGACATCGAGAACGACTCCCGAAGGATCTGCGCCAGCTGAGGGTGGTCGGCCAGGGCCTCGTCGACCGCGGCCCCGATCCGCGGGAGCGCACGGAGCTCGAGGATCGAGCACGCGTGGTCGTTGACCATCACGACCCGGCCGCCGCGATTGATGATCAGGATGCCGCACCGCATCCCGTCGATGAGACGGTGGTAGAACGACGCCTCCGAGGCGAACTCGGCGCCACCGAGCGCGGGCCCATCGAGGCTCGCGTCCATCGTCGTGGGTGTCGGTTCCAAGGCTCTCCCCGTGCGGCTTACGCGGATGAAATCTAGGTTCCGGGCCGGGGCCGGGCAACCGCCCCGAGCACGAAATTTTCCAGGCAGGGCTTGGGTTTTCGGGACACTTCCCCTCCGGAAGGGAAGGGCCCGGCTGCGGAGTTCAGGGACCGGCGGGAAGCCGGCTCAGACGCCCTTGACCGCGCCCGAGAACCAGCCGATCCCGGGGATCGGCACCGGGTTCGGTTGCTGGCCGTCGAACAGGGTGGCGTTTTCGAAGGTAAGCGGCCAAGTGCCGGCGGTATTGACCCGGAACTTGAGGCCGATCACCGTCTTGGTCCCCGAGATGTTCGTCGCGGAGACGCCCGAGCGCGCCACGCCGACGATCACCCGGCCGGCCTGCGTCGCTCCGTCCACGGTGTAGATGGGGGTGTTCCCCCCCTGCTCGAACGCGGTGCCGGGCGTGAACCCTACGTACGACGTGTTGGGCGTGTTGAACGGAACCTCGAAGGCGGCGCCGAAGACG
Source organism: Acidobacteriota bacterium (assembly GCA_041500265.1). Lineage (GTDB taxonomy): Bacteria > Acidobacteriota > Polarisedimenticolia > Polarisedimenticolales > DASRJG01 > DASRJG01. The sequence continues at coordinate 1,741 of JBGQLU010000014.1, forward strand.
CCGTTGGTGTCGGTGAGGGTCACGTTCACGGTGACGATGTCGTTCGACTTCGACCCTTCTTCCATCGCGATCGTCGTGGCGGGGGGCGCCGGCTGGTCGGGGAGGAAGCTCGCCGCCAACGGACCGGGCGACCCGCCCGGACCCGTCCCGGCGCTCGAACCGCCGCCGCCGCACGCCGGCGCGCCGACGAGCGCCGCCAAGAGAAGAAGAGTTCCGATCCTCACGTTCGCCCCTTCGCCGTTATCTCAGGGTCGCCGGGCACGCCGCGGCGCTCCACGCCTTGGCGGACGCGGACCAGCACCGGCCCAGGTTGCTCGCGATGTAGGCGAGATCCGAGCCGTCGATCCATCCGTCCCCGTCGAAATCGTCGTCCGGATCGTAATTTGGATCACTGTCGGCCAAACCGAAATCACGGGCCATGTAGACGGTGTCCTTCCCGTCGATCCGGTTCTTGGTCGTCGCGTCGTCCTGGTTGATGTCGAAGCGCGCCGGGTTCAGCTTCACCTCGAACGCCTGCGACTTCATGCCGAACACGGAGTCGGGGTTCGAGACGGTCAGGTCGAGCTTGCCGACCTTCGCCGCGTGGATGTTCTTCGCCGTCGGCTCGACGGTCGCCAGGATCTGCATGTGGTTGCAGGCCAGAACCGACGTCGAGGTGATGACGACGTTCGCATTCCCGAGGTCCACGACGGCGCCGCTCTGGAAGTTCGAGCCGAAGACGTCCATGACGATCTGGTCGCCCTGCATGGCGGTCGTGGGGGTCGCCGACGTGATCGCGGGCCGGCTCCACCCCGATAGCTCGTTCGAGAACTGGGGCGATTCGCCCGCCGCGTTGAACGCCTTCACGGCGACGAAGTAAGGCTGGCAGTCCGTCAGGCCCGAGATCGTCCCCGTCGTCGTGTAGATCGTGACCGTCTGCGTGTACGTCCCGGACTGCGTCCCGTAATAAACGTGGTATCCGGAGGCTCCCGCCACCGGGTCCCAGGTCACGACGATGTCACCGGCGGCGGCGGGCACGACCGCACCGAGGGCGGCCGCGGCCAGGGCGACGATCGGGAACCACGGGAACTTGACGTTCACGTCAGCCTCCGTATTCGGACCGACGTAGCCGTGAGCAAGCTGGGTGCCAGTAGGCCCCCTCGGCCAACCGCACCCAGTCCTTCTTTAATACGTTGAAAATAAAAGACTTGCATTCGTTTCGGTTCGGCCGACAAAAGGGCCGACAGGGCAGATACCGCTCGATAATTACAAAGAGGGAATCGTTATACTCCTGCCGGTTGCGGATTCGGAATTGAAATTGAACCCCAACTTGTCCGTTGCGGCAAGCCGGGGACCCCGGAGTTGTACAACGCCGGGGCCGAGCCGTATCTTGATCGTTCCCATAGGGCTGCCGTCAGAAGAGGAGGATCCCCGTTCATGGCTGGTTTCGACCCCGCGCGGGCCCGAGAGGATGTACGCGCATTCATCAAGAAAAACTTCCTGTTCGGCGGAGATGCCTCGCGATTGACCGACGCCGGGTCGCTCCTCGAGGCCGGGATCATGGATTCCACCGGCGTCCTGGAGCTGATCGCCCACATCGAGGGGGCGTACGGCATCCGGGTGGGGGACGACGAGATGGTTCCGGAGAACCTCGATTCGGTCGCCAACCTGGTCTCCTTCGTCGGTCGAAAGCTCGGAGCCGGCGCCGCCCGCTCCTGACGGGAGGCCTGCCATCGCCATCGCCTACTCGACCGTCCGCGCGGACCTCGCGGACGACCGGCGCCGCATCCTCGACGTCTGGACGCGCAACCGCCCGCACTTTACCGAGAGCCGCTACGAGTGGATCTACGGCACGGGCGCGCACGGGCCGTCCGCCGTCTGGTTCCTGCGCGCCGGCGACGAGACGGTCGGCGCGAGCGCGCTCCTGATCCGGCGGATCCGGCAGGGGGGCGAACCCCGGAGGCTCGGACAGGCGATCGACCTCGTGGTGGACGCCGCCCACCGCAGCCTCGGCCCGGCGCTGGCGCTCCAGAGGGCGGTGACGGGGAGCTGCGCGGAGCTCGGCTTGGAGGCGGTCTACGCCTTCCCGAACGCGCGCGCGGACGCCCTATTGCTGCGCAGCGGCTACGCGATCCTGGGGCCGCTCGACCGCTGGACCAAGCCGCTGCGATCGGCTTACAAGATCGACAAGATCATCCGCGTGCCTTTCGTGGCCCAAGCGGCCTCGGCGGTGGTGGATGCGGCGCTGCGGCTCCTGCCTGCGAACTGGGCGCATCGAACGGCCCGCGGCCTCGTGGGCGAGGAGGTCTCGGGATTCGACGCCTCGTTCGAGGAGCTCTGGACCAACTCCCGTTTCGCGGGCGATTCGATTCGCGGCGACCGCTCGGCGGCGTACCTCGAGTGGCGCTTCACGACCTGCCCGCAGCGAGATTACCGGATCTTCCGGGTGCGGGACGCCCGCGGATCGCTCGCGGGGTATGCGGTCTGGTACGTCTCGAGCGACATGGCCATCGTCGCCGACCTGTTCGCCCGGGACGAAGGGTCGCTCGATGCCGTCCTCGGCCTGTTCACCGGCCACGCGCGCCGCACGGGCGTCGCCGCGATCTCGTTCGTCTACCTCGGACCGGAGTCGATCGGACGGCACCTCGCGGCGTTCGGCTTCTTCCATCGTCCCGAGGACGCCAAGGTCACGGTCTTCCGGCCGGAAGCCGCGCGCAGCGGCGCCGACGACCCGTACCTCCGGCGGGATGCCTGGTACATCACCGAAGTCGACAGGGACGTGTGATCAATGAAGGTCGCGCTTCAGAATCTTGCCGGTGGGGCCCTTGGGAAGCTCGTCGCGGAAGGCGACGCTCTTGGGCACCTTGTAGGCGGGAAGGCGCGACCGGCAGTGCGCGAGCACGTCTTCTTCGTCCTCTCGGGCTCCCGCGCGCAGGACGATGAACGCACGGATCGACTCGCCGAGAGTCTCGTCCGGGACCCCGATCACCGCGGCCTCGTGCACGGCCGGATGCTCGAGGATGGCTTCCTCGATCTCCTTCGGGTGGATGCGGTGGGCCCCCGACTTGATCTGCTCGCGCGCCCGTCCGGCGAGCCAGAGAAAGCCCTCGTCGTCGAACGATCCGAGGTCTCCGGTGTGGTACCCCTTCGCGTCGAGCACGCGGGCGGTTTCCTCGGGATCGTTCCAGTACCCTTCCATGATGTTGTCCCCGCGGGCGACGACTTCCCCGACCTCTCCCGGGGCGGCGACCGATCCGTCGTCGCGCAGGACCTCGAGGGTGACCCCGGGAATCGCGCGCCCCACCGACCCGAGCTTGCGCATCAGATCCTCCGGAGGCAGGTAGGAGAGGCGCGCGGATGCCTCGGTGGCGCCATACATCACGAAGACGCGCTTCCCGGGGAGCGCCTCGACCAGACGCCGGGTCAGGTCGGGAGCCATGGGCCCGCCCGCCTGGGTCACGTAGCGGAGCGCGGGGAGGGCTCGCGCGGCGAGGTTCGTCCTGTTCAGGAGGATCGCGAAGGTGGACGGCACGCCGGAGAGCCCGGTCGCCCCCTCCCGCTCCAGCGTGTCCAACGCCACCTGCGGGTAGAGGAACCGGTTCTCGATGATGACGGCCCCACCGGCCGCGACGTGCGTGTTCAAGAGGGACTTCCCGTAGACGTAGTGAAACGGGAGCACGACCAGGACCCGGTCGCCCTCGGTCAGCTCGAGATAGCTCACGATGCTTCGCGTATTGGCGACGATCGCCTCGTGGCGAAGGACGGCGCCCCTGGGCTTTCCGGTGCTGCCGGAGGTGTAGACGATCGCGGCGCGGCCGGGCCTTGGGGGCAGGACGTCGGGAGCCTCCTCGCTCTCTCCTTCCGCCAGGGTCTCGAGGGAAAGGACGCGCGCACCGTGAGGACCGGCGGGGCCGGCTCCGCCGGGGGAGACGATCAGGCGGATCGCCGGAAGGCCGGAGAGCGCGGCCCCCAGGAGCGGGCCGAAGGTTCCACCGGCCACGAGCGCCACGGCTTCGCAATCTCGGAGCTGCTCCACGATCGTGCGGGAATCGGCCGCCGCGTTCACGGCGACGACGATCGCGCCGGCCTTCAGGATCGCGTAGTAGCCGGCCACGTACTCCGGCGAGTTCGCGAAAAGAAGGCCGACGCGGTCCCCGGGTCGCACTCCTTCCCGGAGCAGGGCTCGCGCGAGGGCGTTCGTCCGGGCGTCGAGCGCGCCGTAGGAGCGGCGGACCTCGCCGTGGATCACGGCGACGGCTTCCGGCCGCCGCTGGGCCGCATCGCGCAAGAAGTCGTGGACGAACATCGCGAGCAAGCATATCGCCAAGGCGTCGCGACCGTGACGCGCGGCGCTCGGGATTCGCGGTAATGGAAGCCAAGATCAGCCGGTCGCCCCGATGGGTGCGCGTCTCGAGAAGGCTGGGGGCCTCCCGCGCCGCGAGCTGGCTGCTCGGGCACAGGCCGCTGGTCTTCATGTATCACGGTGTCGCCGAGGATCCGCTCCCGAACCGCAAGTTCACCTCGCGCCAGGCGTTCCTCAAGCACCTGGAGATCCTCGAACGCCACTTCACCGTGGTGCCGCTTTCGGACGTCCTGCGGTTCATCGTGGACGGGCAAACGCTCCCTCCCCGGGCGGCCGCGCTCACCTTCGACGACGGCTATCGCAACGTGGTCGAGGTGGCCGCCCCCGAGCTCGCGCGTCGCGGCATGACGGCGACGATCTTCGTCTGCTCCTCGGCGTGGCGCGGCGCCGGCGGCCTCCTCTGGTTCGACGAGGTCGAGGCCATCATCGTGGGGGCCACGCGCCGCGTCGCGTTCACCGTCGCCGGGGCTGCGTTCGATCCCGCCGCCCACCGAGACGCCTACGCGCTGGCCGAGGCGGTGAAGCGCCACCTGAAACGGGTCCCGCAGTCCGTGCGCAACGAGGCGATCGTGGCCCTGCGGAAGACTCTCGTTTCCGATCCGGGGGCGGAGCGGCCGATGGCGCTCGCCAATCCCGCCGAGCTCCGGCGCCTCGAAGAGCTCGGAGTCGAGCTGGGCGGCCATACGGCCCACCACGTGGTCCTCGCCGCCGAGGACGAAGCCACCCAGCGCCGGGAGATCTTCGATGATTTCCGCGCCCTGACCGAGCTGCGCGGCGGTCGGGCGCCGATGGCGTTCGCCTACCCCAACGGCCGGCTCACCGACATCGCGCCCTACACCACGGGCCTCGCCCGCGAGGCCGGCTACCGTCTCGCGGTCGTCACGGAGGAGTCGGTCGTTTCGCGCAAGAACGACCCCTTCCTCATCCCGCGCATTCCCGCCGGCTACCTCGAGTCGTATTCCGGGGGCGACGTCCCGGGGACGCTCTACCTGCGGTTCGGCATCGCGCCGCGGCGGTCGTGACGCGATGACGGGGAGCTCACGGCCGGTGCGAGTCCTCTATTTCACCGGGACTCTCGGAACCGGCGGCTCCGAGGCACACCTCGCCCGGTTGCTCCTGTCGCTCGACCGCGCGCGCGTCCTGCCCGAGTTGATGCTGCTCCAAGAGGCCGGTGCCTTCCTCCCGGAGGTGCGGCGCGCCGGCGTGCCCGTTCACATCGTCGATCGACGCCCCGGGCTGGCCGATCTTCCGCGATCGATCGCGCGCATGGTGCGCATCCTTAGAACCGTGCGTCCGGACGTCTTGCACTCCTACGGGTACCCGTGCGACGTGTACGTCCCGTTCCTCGCGGGAGCCGGAGCCGGTGTTCGCGTTGTGACGAGCCGCAGAGGGAACGAGCCGCGGCGCAGCCGGCGGTGGGCGTACGCCGTGACTAATCCGCTCGTGGATCACGTCTTGTGCGTGTCGTCGGCGACGCGCGAGTTCGCCCGTCAAACGGAAGGGCTGCGCGCAGCGCGTAGCAGCGTCATCGCGAATGGCATCGATCTCTCGAAGTTCCCGGTGCGAGCGCAGCGCCCGGAAGCGCCGCGCCTCATCGGCACCCTCACGCGCTTGCGGCCCGTCAAGGGTGTGGACCTTCTCGTGGAAGCGTTCGATCTTTTGGAACGCGACGACCTGGAACTTCATATCGCCGGCCCGCCGGACACGGCCTGGGGTGAGGAGTTCGTCGCGCGCCACGAGGCCCGTGCCCGCATCCGGTTCCTCGGCGAGGTCGCCGCGGCGCCGTTTCTCCGATCTCTCGACCTCTTCGTTCTCCCCAGCCGCTCCGAGGGGATGTCGAACGCCCTTCTCGAGGCGATGGCCACCGGCCTTCCGATCGTGGCCACGGATGTCGGCGGGAATCGTGAAGTCCTGGGCGGCGGGAATGCCGGCGTTCTCGTTCGTTCGGAACCGGCGGCGATCGCCGCTGGAATCACGGAGCTGTTGCGGGCGCCGGATCGCCTTCGTGCATTCGCCGCGGCGGCGCGCTCCCGGGCCGAGGGTTCCTATGCCCTGACCGTCATGGTCCGTCAGTACGAGGACTTCTACTCGCGGCTCGTGACGGGTCAGGTGTCGGAGATGGCCGCATGATTCTGCGGACGCTCTCCGATGCCGAGATGCCGGCTTGGGACGCGTGGCTGGGCGCCCAGCGAAGCGCCAACGTCCGGCAGCTGTCGCTCTATCGCAAGGCGCTCACGATGCATCGGCACCGTTCCGAGGTCGTCGTCCTCCAAGAGGGAGAACGCTGGCTGGCCGGAGCGCTCCTCAACTTCCGACGACCGGTGCCTCTCCTCGGCCCGTCCGTACACACCTCGGGAGGAATCGTCCTCGCTGAAGGGCCGGACGCCGACGCCCGGCTGTTGAAGACGTTCGTGGACGGATTGCTCGAGAAAAGCGGGCAGATCGGAGCGTCGGCGCTCGAGATCGTCGTGCGGCTCCCCGAGTCGCCAGCGAGCCTTTCGGTCTTGGCCGAATCCGGCTTCGAGCATCAGGAGGGGATCGAAACGTACGTGGTGCCACTCGGCGAAGGCGGCGAGGAAGCGCTCCTTCAGCGGTTCGCCCGGAACACACGGCGTGACGCCCGGCGCGCCCTCCGGGACGGCTTGGAGGTCGAGCGCGCATCAACCCCGGACCGCTTCGAAGCGTTCGAGGACACCCACAGGCGCCTGACTGAACGCAAGGCGCTCGATCATTTGCCGGCCGGTATGGCTCGCGACGTCCTCTACCCCATGTCTCGCGCCGGCCAGCTCGACCTCTGGTTTGCCAGCTTCGAAGGCCGGATCCGCAATTGGCTCGCGGTGGGCACGATCGGGATGCCCACCTACACGTGGGGGGCGTTCGATCAGGCTGCCCAGGATCCTGGCTGCCCGCCTACGGGCCAGGCGCTCCATTTCGTCGCGATGAAGCACTACGCGAGCCTGGGTGCCGCCGGCTACGATCTCGGCGGCACGCCCGGACCGGTCCCCGATCCTTCCCACCCGAATTACACCGTTTGGAAATTCAAACACGGTTTCGGCGGGACGCACGTGCGATTCCTCGGGCTGTTCCGGCGCGTCCTGCGGCCCACGCATGTCCGGGTCGTGAACCGCGTTCGCCGGATGGTCTCGACCCGACGTTCGGGGGGCGGACGATGACCGCACCTCGCGTCGAAACCGCGGTCGCGGGCCTCGAGATACGACGCCACGCGTCGCTCGGGGAGATCGGGGCTGCCGCGTGGAACGAGCTCGCGTCGCGCGCGGCCGGCGCCACCGCATTCCAAGGGTTCGCATGGAACGACGTGTGGTGGTCGGTGTTCGCCGACCCCCTGGAGAGGCTGGTCCTTCTCGCAGCCTATCGGGACGGCAGGCTGGTCGGCATAGCCCCGCTCTATGTTACCGGAGAGGACGAGGATCCATCGGTGCCCGCGTTACGGATCCTCGGACACGGCAAATCCGACTATCTCGACTTCATCGTGGACGAGAAGGAACCCGGAGTGGGGAGCGCGCTCCTCGCCGGGCTGCAGTCGATCGAGGAGCCCTGGATCATCGGTCGCTTCGCGGAGCTCGCGCCGGCCGCCGCGCTCCGACGTGCGTTCCAGGCCGACCCCAGGACTTTTCGGCGCCATGCGGTCGTGCTTCACCCGACACCCTGTCCGGGGTACCACGCCGGGTCCGACGGGGCGGCGTTCGTGGCGCTCGCCAACAAGGGCAGCCTGAAGCGCCACGCTACGAAGCTCCGCTCTCTCGGACGCGTAACCGTGGAGCACCTAACCGAGCCGTCGGACATGGGCCGGGAGATCGACGGGTTCATGCGGCAGCACATCGACCGATGGTCGGTCACGCCGTTTCCGAGTCTGTTCCACGACCCCCGGAATCAGCGGTTCTACAAGGCATTGATCGAGGCGCGAGACCCGGCGCTCAGGATCGTCCTCACCGTCTTGCGGGTCGACGGCCGGGCCGTCGCGTGCCATTTCGGACTCCTGAGTGGGACGAAGTTCGTGTGGTATAAGCCGTCGTTCGACATCCGCCTGCATCGCTGGTCCCCAGGAGAGGTTCTCCTGAGAGAGCTCTTCCTCTTTTGTGCGAGTCACGGTGTGACGGAGTTCGACTTCACCCGCGGCGCGGAGTCGTTCAAACATCGTTTCGCGAATCACGTGGACGAGAGCATGAGCGTCATCTGGTTCCGAGATGCTCGCGACCGAAGACGTCACGTGCTGAGCGGACGGTCGCTCGCGCGACGTTTCGCGGAGTTCGTGGCCGCTCGGAACGGTCCGATCGGCCGGATCGTGACGCGTGCTCGCGCCGAGCGCCGACCCACCATGAGCCGCGTTCGGGCGATGGTGGATGCGACTCGAGCCGAATTCAGAATGGGACCGCGGGATAGTACGGCCACGTTTGCCGTCTGCCGAGGAACGGACGCCAAGCCCAGTAGCCCGCCCGAGCTCCTCGACGTGGATCTTCTGTTGGATCTCGATTTCGGCGATGATTCATCGAGGGCGAGGTCGATCCAGGACGGCTTCGCGCGGATCAAGCGGAAGGCGCTGGGCCTCGTCGTTCGAAGGGGAAAGCGCTTGGGCGTGTGCGTTTGGCTGGAGCGGGACGACCCGTCCACGGATTTCGTCGTAACCGCGATCGATCGTGGGCCCGCGTACGAGCGCGACATGCTGATCGCGGGGCTCACGGAAGCGGGCGCCCGGTCGATAGCCGAAAGGGTGCGCCTCCTGGTCCCGCTCGGCAAAGAGATTGACGAATCGATGATGCGTGACGCGGGCCTCATGCTCGAGGGGCGGGTCCGCCGAAAGATCCGTCGAGCGGCGCTTGGAGAGTGAGACCAACCGAGTGACACATGGACCGACAGATTAGATCGCCGCGCGTCGTTTTCGTCGGCGTGCACAGCGAGGCCGAGCCGCCGTTGCGCCATCTCCTAGCCTCGGGGGAACGGGTCGTCGGTCTCGTCACCCTGGCACCGGAATTTCGCGGCGGCGTGTCGGCGGCAGTCGATCTTGGGCCTCTCGCGGCGGCCCACGGCGTGCCGGTGCGGCTCGTGAAGACCGTCAACGAGCCGGCCACCGTCGCGTGGATCCGCGATCTCCGCCCGGACCTCCTTCTGGTCATCGGATGGACGCAGTTGGTGCGGGATGAGCTTCTGTCCGTGCCGACGATCGCTGCGCTCGGTTTTCATGCCTCCCTCCTGCCCAAGTACCGGGGCCGCGCCCCGATCAACTGGGCGCTCATCCACGGCGAGACGGAAACCGGGAACTCGCTGATCGTGCTCGCCCCGGGCGCGGACGAGGGGGACATCGTGGCTCAGCGCCGGATCCCGATCTCCGCCGACGACGACTGCGGCACGCTCTACGAGAAGGTCGCCGCGACGGAGATCGAGATGCTCGCGGACCTCCTTCCGCGCCTGCGGGCCGGAGCACCGCTGCCCCGGACGCCGCAGGACTCCTCGAGCGCCACCGTGATGCCGAAGCGACGGCCCGAGGACGGCCTCATCGACTGGAACCGACCGACCGCGCGCGTTCACGACTGGGTTCGGGCCCTGACGCACCCGTACCCGGGAGCCTTCACCTGGCGCGCCGGATCGAAGGTCCTGGTCTGGAAGACTTCCATCCCCGCGGGGCGCTCGCTTCCTCCGCCTCGCCCGGCGGGAACCCTCGCGATCGACTCCACCGGCGGCCTGATCGCGGCTACGGCGGACGGCTGGATCCGGTTGGAGCGCATTCAGAACGACGGCGGCCCGGAACTTTCCGGAGCCGACGCCGCGTCGGTCCTTTCCGCCGGCGACGTTTTCACCTCGAGCCCTCAAGGAGCCTCGGCATGAAAGTTCTCGTGATCTCGGCCCATCCCGACGACGAGCTGTTGGGCGTCGGCGGCACCGCCGCGGCCCATGCCGCGAAGGGGGACGACGTCCGCCTGGTGATCCTCTGCGAGGGCATCTCGATGCGCTATTCCCCGGAGCGGCACGCGGAGGTCCGCCGGCAGGCCCAGGAGGCGGCCCAGATTCTGGGCGTCGCCGAGGTCTCGATCGGCGATCTCCCGGACCAGAAGCTCGACACCCTTCCTCTGACCGACCTCGTCGCCACCATCGAAAAGCACGTTCAGGAATGGCGCTCCGAGGTCGTCTACACCCACTTCGGCGGAGACATCAATCGCGACCATCAGGTGATCGCCGAGGCCACCCTGGTGGCGACCCGGCCCTATGCGGCGCCGTTCGTCCGGGAAGTGCTGATGTTCGAGACACCGTCGTCCACGGAGTGGGGGGCGCCGCAGATCCTCTCGCCCTTCCACCCCAACGTCTTCGTGGACGTCTCGGCGACGCTGGACCGCAAGATCGAGGCCTTCCTCCGCTACACGAAGGAGGTGCGTCCGTTCCCGCACCCCCGCAGCCCCGAAGCCCTTCGCGACCGGGCCCGCTACTGGGGAAGCCTCGTCAACATGGCCGCCGCCGAGCCGTTCGCGCTGGTGCGCTCCGCTCGATGATGCGTCGCCTCACGGATGTGCTGATCGCGCTGCTCGTGCTGGTCGTGGCGTCGCCGCTCTTCGCCGTCCTGATGGCGGCGATCCCGATCGATTCGCCCGGCTCGCCGTTCTACGGCGGCCGGCGCGTCGGCCGCGACGGCCGGCGGTTCCGGATGTGGAAATTCCGGACGATGGTAGCGAACGCCGACGCCGTGGGACCCGGGATCACCGGCGCGCGCGATCCCCGGATCACCCGCCTCGGAGCGTTCCTTCGCGCGACCAAGCTCGACGAGCTGCCGCAGTTCTGGAACCTCCTCACTGGAGACATGACGCTCGTGGGTCCGCGCGCGGAGGTCCCCGACATCGTCGCCCGCTACACGCCCGAGCAGCGCGAGATCCTGAGCGCTCTGCCCGGCATCACGGGGCCGGGCCAGATCTACTACACGACCGACCAGGCCGACGCGATTCCCGAGGGGGCGAATGCCGACGACTTCTACGTCGAGCACCTCCTCGGCCCGAAGCTCGAGATCGACCGGAAGTACCTCCAGAGCCGGTCCGCGTGGACGGACGCCAGGATCGTCGTGGAGACGATCGGCCTCGTCTTCCGCTCGGTGATCGGCGCCGTGGGACGGGGGGCCGCCGCGTGATCCGGCGCGTCGGGCGAAAGGTCCTGGCCGCGGCTTACCTCTACTGCGGCTGGGTCCAGGTGCGGAATTGGGTCCGGCGCCGGCGCGGCCGCGTTCCCGGTGTCGTCGTCAACTTTCACCGCGTCGCCGACGACCGGCTCGACCACTGGATGACGATGAGCACGCCGGCGTTCGGCGCCTACCTCGATCTGATCGCGCGCCGCTATCGGGTCGTCTCGCTAGAGGAGATGATCCGACGTCTGGCGACCGGGTCGAACCGCGAGCCGCTGGTCGCGATCACCTTCGACGACGGTTACCGGCAGTGCGCCGAAGGCGCCGCCAGGGAGCTCGCGGCCCGCGGGATGACCGGCGCCTTCTTCGTCTGTTCGGGGTTCTTAGATCGGGATGCCGACTTCGAGCACGACCGTGAGCGCCACGTTCTTGGGCTCCCGAAGATGGGCGCACGCGACCTGAAACGCCTTGTCGCGGAAGGGTTCGAGGTCGGCAGCCATTCGGTCTCGCACGTTGACTTCCGCTTCGCCGACGCCGCCTCGATCCATCGCGAGGTCGCCAATTCGAAGGCCGATCTCGAGCGCGCGACCGGCGTACCCGTCCGAGGGTTCGCCGTACCGTTTGGAAGCCGTGCCCACTGCCGCCCGGAAGTCTTCGCGGAGGCGAGGAAGGCCGGCTATGCCTACGTCTTGAGCCACTTCGACGGCGCTAACTTCCCCGGGCAGGACACTTCGCACTTGCGTCGAGTCCGGCCGCCGCTCGATAGTGGGCTTCTGATGCGGGCTGCGGTCGAGGGGTGGCGGGGCCTGTCGGGTCTGTTCCGGCCTTTCGAGCCGCACTGAAATCGCCCTAGGGTTTCTTGTCGATCCGGCGCAGGTTGGGTGGCGTGCCCGGCGGCGTTGCTCCCGAGCCGGTACCCAGCTGATCCGCCCCGATATCCCACGTGGCGCCACGGGTCTGATCGTCCATATCGAGCGCGCAATTCGCGATCATCGAGTCGCATGTAACGCTGCAAACCCCTGGTCCCTGTCCAATCGGGTTGTTGTTTGCTACACCGATGGCAGACGACCCAGCTCCAATGTGTCCGGTGCCATCCACCAACGGGTCGGCGCCGGTCACCAAGGCCGTCGTCGTGAGGTCGGGCTGGCCTCCCCCGTACTTCTTGCAACTCGTGAACTGCCAGCAGAGATCGTTCGATATCGTCGAGGTCGCATCACCCCGCGGGGCGTCATCTCGAGTGGCGCAGTTCTGCGTGCTCCCGTAGTTGCCGAGCATGACGCCGTACCCATACCCCTTGAAGATGTTGTTCGTCAGATGGAGGGCGTAGTTGTTGGGCCATCGAACGCCGTTGTCTCCTGCAGACCCGGCGATGCAGGTGTTGTTGAAGATGTATTGCTGTTCGTCGTGAAAGTGCGCGGGCGATCCGCTGCAAAGGTCGTCCTGGAGCCAGAAGCAAATCTGTCCGCCGCTCACGAAATTGTTCCAAGCGTAGATCTTCCAGTGAATCTCGCGGAAGTAGAACGGATAGCTCGTGCCCGTCGCCGAGGCCGGACGGGTGACGGTGTTGTCGTAGATGAGCGCGGTTCCTGCCTGCGTCGCATTCGTCGCGTCGCTCGATGGTTCGCTTCCCAACAGCTCGAGCATGATGCCGCGCTGCGCCTCTGCGCTGGATTTCTGCCCGTTGATCGTGTTGTGGCGAATCACCGTTCCGGTGGCCGAGTCGGTGTCCCGAACGAGGATCGCAAAGTCGTACATGCCCTGAATCGTCGAGTTTTCGATTCGGAAGAACTCCGACGCCTTGGCCTCGACCCCGAGGTTGCTCGAAGTGGTGCCGGACATCTGGTTCGAGTAGTTCACGAACACGTTCGTCAGTGTCACGTAGCGCGTCGTCTTTCCGCCTCCGGCGGTTCCGTCGCCGCCGGTCTCGTCGACATCGCACACGCGGATGTGCGCCTGTTGCCAGCTGTCGGACGAGCTGGCAATGCCGCCGGTCGTGCGGATCCCGTTCACCACCGTCCCGTTTCGAATAATCATCAGCCCGTTGTGCTCGTTGCCGGCGAGGTCGAGTATCGGGGTGTCACCCGTTGCCGCATTCAGCGTCGTGTTGATCGCGGTACTGCCCTTGGCGGGAAAGAACGCGAAGTAGTCGTTGGCGCTGGCGGCCGAGCAGGAAAGAGAGGCGTCCGTCGACTTGATCGCGTCGACGAAAGTTCCGTCATGCATTTCCACGATGTCGCCGGATCCGGTCGTCTTGGCCGACGCCTCGCGCAACGTGCAGCATGGCTTCGCGGCGGTGCAACCGGCAGAAACGGAGTCCGCGCAAGAGATGAAGGCGGTACCGATCGTCGCGTGCCTCGCACACTTCCCGCTGACCGCGACATAACGCGTGGTTGCGGACCAACCCGGCGTTGCCGCGGCCAGAAGCACGCTCAGCGCGCCCAGAAGGCGGAACGAACCACGGTGTCGTTGCCACCCCGAAGCCGCAGCTCGGAATCGATCGGCCATGGTTAACCTCGACTGACAAGAATTCTTCACGAAATTCAAGAATGCAAGCCAGCTGCCAGGTCCAGCAAACAGCATCTACCACCCTATCGGACTGCGCAAGGCGCCTCGATTGAATCTCCTGTTACCCGCTACGAAATACGTGCCACGTAATTGTGACGACCGACCGGATCACGGGCGCCGATCGGTTCGTCGTAAATTGGTCGGAACAGAGGGATTATTGGACCCACCGGATGAGGTGGCCTCGAATGCACCCTCATCGCAATGCGCTCCCAACACGGGCCGCGCACACTGGGCGTCGATTCCCGCGTCAATCATCGGGGAGGTCGCCTGCGGCCGGAAGTCGGATGCGACCGGATTCTGGAATTTGGGATCCGCCGTCTGCGAAGCCGCATCCACCCCCGTGCCCGCGCGCCAGGCGACCAGCGACGTGTAGGTCGTCGGATCCCAGATCCATCGAGACGCTCCATCGTAGATATTTCCATCGATGCGAATGGTCCCCACGGCGGTGCTCCGTTTCGCCAGTCCGTTCGCCCCGGAAATCGCATTGTTGAAGGCGTCGATGTCGGTTCCTTGAAGGAGCTCGACCTGGTAGTAGCCAGCAGCCGCACGATCGTTAGCGTACGCGACGTTGTTCCTCAGGCGCGTCTTCGTGGCGCCGTAATTGACGATCAACCCACGCTCTTGGTTTCCGGTGACGATGTTTTCGTATACATCGGTCTGGTCGGCGTTCAAGCCCACGACCAGTCCAGATCGCTTCGAAGTTGTGACATAGTTCCGGTAGACCTTCATGCGAGCGAACACCGGGCCGGGGTCCACGAGGTAGACCTGAATTCCGTAGCCGTAGGACGCCGGCGAGCCGCAACAGCCTGATCCCGACACGTAGTTGTACGCGATCTCGCCGTCGTTCGCGTGGACGTAGAAGCCGTGGCTGTAGTTGTCGTGAACGTAGTTTCCGAGCGCCTTTGCGCCCGTTCCAGTGACATTGATTCCCTGCCCCTTGCCGGTGACCGTTCCATCACCGTCCTTCGCCTCGCAGTCGACGGCCGTGGTGTGGTCACCCTGGAGGTTCACGTTCTGGTACTTGGACCCGCGCGCGATGAACCCCACGAAATTCACGTACGCCGCGTCGGAGCGAAGGGCTGACTTGATCGCGGAGGAGCCGTCAACCAAGACGACATCGCCGGGCTTGGCAAAGTAGGTGATGGAGTTTCCGGCGGTGCCCGCCTTCTTGCCGTACCACACGGATTCGTCGGAATTGGAAAACGTCCCTGCGTGGACGATCACGAAGTCTCCGGGCGTCACTCCAGCATCGGCGGAGGCAAAATCGCGCCACGGAGTCGAAGCGGAGCCGTTGCCGCCCGCGGGAGCGTTTGGATCGAGGTGGAGAATGCGTCCGCCATGAACGACGAGACTGCGCGGATCCGATGCCGTCCCGCCGGTCGGACGGACGACGAGCGAACCGCTGACCGATCCTGTGGGGATCTGAACGATGACGCGCCTCGTTGACCAGGAGGCCACGGGAACCGAAGTGCCCCCGAGGGTCACCTGCCCACCAGTGAAGAAGTCATCCCCGTAGATCCCGATGTAGCCCCCCGCGGCGACATCGTCCGAGGACAGGAAGTAGATTGTCGCCTTCGAATCCGCGTCGTCGAACCAATAGGGCGGCTCGGATTTGGTCGTCTGCGCCTGGGCGGCACTCGTCCCGACGGCGAGAGCGACGGAGAGGACCTGGAACGCTTGGGATCTCACTCCGACACTCTCCTCGGGTTCAAGGTGCTCCGTAGACCGGAATAGCGCAAGCCCAATGCCATGAGCCGCGCTCAGGGCCTTGGTCCGCCCCGGTTCGGAATGCGGACCTCCAGGATGGGCCGAGAACCATTCTGACGCTCCACTTACGATTCTGAACTTTGCGAGGCTGGTGTCTATCAGTCGATCTTGGCGCCGCTGGCTCAAGCTCCCCGCCCAAGTCCCATTTTGCGGACCATCGTCTTCCAGCCCATTCGAAGGTGCCGCGGCCTAATTCGGGTGAGCTTCCCGAACACGTAACCGAGATGGGCCCGCCTCAGGTGATGCCACAGGACTCGAATCTCGTGTCCGGAGAGACGCTCTCCGGCGAGGCCCGCGACGTCGATCCGGGTGAGTCCGTCGCCCGCGAGCGGCGTCGAGAGGGAGTCGATTCTCTCCCGAATCCTGCGCTCGGCATCGCCATCAGCGACTCTCGGCGCAAGGTCGTCTCCGATTTCCACAGGAACGTAGTCTGCCGACACGCGATCGTCCGCCGAGATTCGACAACGAAACACGAACGTATCCCGGCGCAGAAGGAGGGAGTCTCGTGCGAGAACGTTTCCCGCGCGGGGATCGAAGAGGATTTCACCGAGGCTGTACGCGATGGGCTTGTCCTTGTAGATCTCGATCCCCTGACAGACGTGGGGATGGTGGCCTACGATGACGTCCGCACCGAGATCGATGTAACGACGCAGCCGCGCTTGATCGGCGAGTTGAGGAAAGTCGGTGTACATGAGGCCGAAATGCAGGGACAGCACCACCACGTCGACCCTGCCGCGGAGCGAACGCAGATCCGCATCGACGATTTCGTCGCGCATCGGCGCCGCACCTGGACGATCGACGTCGGCCCACGTATTGGACGACGACGTGTAGGCCAGGACCCCGATCCTGCGACCCTTGCGCTCGACAACGAGGGGAAGGCGTGCCGCGGCCAAGTTCTCCCCGGCACCGACCCGGGCCAGCCCCTGCGCGTCAAGGGCCGCTATCGTGGACCGGAGCCCCTCGGACCCATGGTCCATCACGTGATTGTTCGCGAGTACGAGTGCGCCGAACCCCGACGTCGCCAGCCGGGCGGCCGCTCCGACGGGTGCGAGCAGAGTCGATGGTATGACGGCGTTTCGGGATGTCTTCCCCACATCGAGCAGCGGAATTTCCAGATTGCCAAGTACCAGATCCGCGCTGGAGAAGAGTCCGCGTAGATGCTCGAATGGATACGAGGAATCCGCGGCCATCCTCGGGCGCACGTCACCAACGAAGCCTAGGTCTCCGACGGCCATCAATACGAGATCGGCGGTGGGGTTACGATCCATCCGATCTCTCCAAGTCGGGGAACGAGTTCCCAGCGCCGCTCGGTAACGAAGAAGAGTCGCGTGACGCGAGGAGATGCCTGTATCGGTCGAGAAAGTCCCGCATGTTCCGATGCCAGTCGGCTTGGCTCTGGATGACGGCCTGGTTGGCCGCATTCGCACGGCTTCGCAGTTCCGCGGAGCCCAGCGCCGTGCGGAGTGCGAGCGCCAAGGCATCGATGTCCCCGGCCGCAAACAGGCTTCCCTGAATGTCCGACCGTAGCCACCATCGATTGGCCTGATTGTCCACCACAACCGGGTAGCACCCGCAGGCGATCGCTTCGAGGAGTGAAGATGAGACGCCGTCGGTCGGTACAGCGGAGACATAGACCCACGCCTGTTCGACTTCCCGCACGATCTGATTCTCGTCGAGGAACCCCGCGAAACGAACGTTGTTCTGCAGTCCGAGTTGACCGACCATTTCCTTCAATTTTGTTTCGTCACTACCTCGACCGGCGAGCACAAGCTGGACCTCGGGATGGGTATCGCGAACTCTGGCCACCGCCGCGACGATCGCACGCTGGTCGTAGTAAGGCTCCAGCTGGCGGGTCGACACCAAGGTAGGGCGAATCGAGCGCACCTGGTCAGGCCGATACCTTTCGAGACGAATTCCGCGTGGGCGCATGATGATCTTGCCCGGATCGGCTCCGAACTCGAGCATTCGGTCGCGCATCCCCGGCGACCAGGCGTGAACCAGGTCCGCAGCTTGAAGCGCTCGACGCACCAGGAGTCCACCGTATGTGCTGGCTCCGGGCGGGACGAGATTCTGCCCTTGAGCGGCGAGGACGAGCGGACGAATACCCGTTCGCGCGGCCAGGAATCCAAAACTGACCAGCCGGTACCCGATAACGATGTCGGGGCGCCACTTGAGCAAGTCGCTCCGCGCGGCCCGGTGCGCAACCAGATAGCGCAGTTTTGTGGCCCCGAAATGCGTGCTGATTGGGACGTGGTCGACGCCATTCTGGCGGAAGGGTCGATCGATGAAGTCGAAGATCGCAACCGTTTCACCGAGCTCCGCGAGGTACTCCGCCCAACGAAGCCCGTTCGGGTGCGAGCCGTCCGCAAGAAAGGCGATTCTCACAGCAGCGGCTTCCCGAGGATTTCCTGGTAGAGCGCTTCGGTCTTGCGAGTCATGATTTCTGCCGTGAACTCTCGCTCAAAGGCCGCACGCGCCGAGCGAGCTCGTTCAATCGCAGCGTCAGGCCGCTCGATCACGTCTCGAAGAGCCGCCGCCAGAAGGTCGGGCCGAGCGGGAGGGACGAGCCGCCCGGTGTCGCCGTCCCTCACGACCTCCCGGACGCCGCCGACGTCGGTCGCGACGATGGGCACCCCGGCCGAGGCCGCCTCCAGCACGGCCACCGGAAATCCCTCGCGGCGCGAGCTGAGGACGAAGACGTCGAAGACGCCGAGAAGGCGCGAAACGTCCCCGCGGCGGCCGAGCCAGTGGACTCGGCCGGCGACACCCAAGCGCTCCGCCTGAGCGGCCAGCTCGGCGCGGAGCGGCCCTTCTCCGGCGACGACGAGCACCGTATCTTTCCTGACCGCGCTCGTCGCGGCGAATGCCTCCAAGAGGTCGGAGTGGGCCTTCGCCGGGCGCAGGTTCCCGACCGTGCCGACCACGAAGGTCCCCCGCGCCAGGCCGAGCTCGGTCTTCAACGCGTCACGCTCGCCGCCGGTCAGCCGTGGGACCGGCTCGATTCCATTGTAGATCGTTCGATATCGGGTTCGATTGAGAGGATCGAGACGCATATGCGAGGCCGTCACCGCCTCGCACACGCCCACGATGGCGGCGTCTTTCAGGCAGAGCACCGTCCGGACTGCCGGGTACCAGCGTGCGATGCGGCCAGGGTAGTGAATGCTGTGCTCACAGTTGATGATCGGTGGTGGCCGCCGGAGGAGAAAGGACGCGATGACGGTCCAGTGATGCGCGATCGGGTTGTGAGCGTGAAGGATGTCCGGGCTACGGTCCCGCACGAGCCGGGCGAGCGCTGGCGGCAGGTGACGGTCCAGTCCGGGTCGCTTGTTGAGGATGTGGACCCGTATGCCGTCGCGGGCAAGCGCGTCCGCGACGTCTCCGCCCGTGGCGAGCGCCACGACCTCGACGTCGAGTCCGTGGCTGCGACTGTGCCTGGCGAGCGTGGCCACGACATTTTCCGCCCCGCCCGGTCGCAATGATTCGATGATGTGGAGGATCTTCGTCGTCACGGGGACGCATCAAACATGGAGAACTTCCCCGTGCCCGGAGAATCCCACCTTGGAGATCACCTGCCGTCTCTTGCCGGAGGACGTGCGCGGAATCTCGCTGACGTAATGGACGCGAAGAGCCAGTTCGCCTCGGCACCCAGCTCGGATCTTCTCGAGAATTCCCTGCATCTCCGCGTCGGTGAACTTCGGAGACTTCACGATGAACATGTCGAGCGAGTCGACGTCGTTCTGGACGATCTGGAATGCCGCGATTCCCGGAGCAAATTCGATGAAGCCCACGAAGACCGCGAAGCTGATGTGCATCCCGGATCGTGTCGTGACGATGTCCGTCACCCGGCCGAGGACGTCGCCCATGGTGTGGGTGTGCCGACCGCAGCGGCACGGCCGGTCGGACGCCGTCGCAAGGTCGCCGATCCGATATCGGATGAGGGGGCGGGCGCGCTTGTAAAGCGCCGTGATCAGGATCTCACCGACCTCGCCTGCCATAGCGGGCCTTCCGTCCTTCTCGATTTCTACGATGCACGACCAATCGCAAACGTGGAAGAGGTCGCGCTCCCGGCACTGAAAGGCCCAGACGCCGGTTTCGCCGGCCGCGCCATAGGTATTGACGACGGGAACCCCGAGAACTTCTTCGATCGTGGCCCGCCAGGATGGGTAGAGAGTTTCGCCCCAGGTCATGCAGCCGCGGAGTTTCGGAAACCGCAGCCGCGGTTCGTGGCGGCGTACATAGTTCGCCAGTAGAAATACAGAGGATGCGTAACCGGCGACCATGCGCACGCCGCGGGCGCGCGCGGCAGCGGCGGCTCGCGACATCGCTTCGTCCGAGCCGTCGAACGCGTAGACGTACGTCGCTCCGGTCACCAAGTCCTTGAGCCGCTTCAGCGGCTTGCGCGGAACGCTCACGCCGAAGAGCAGCGACGGGTCCCCCGTACGGAACCCCGCCTGTTCGGCGGCCAGGAGGTTGTTCACGCGCTCCCAAAGGACGTCCGCCGGCGTGTCGAGAAACGTCGCGTACTCGCCCGTCGAGCCGGAGCTGCCGATCTCGGCGGTCCTCGAGATCACCGGAGAGCGGGTCATCGCCGCCTCGTTGGCGCGGACCGTCGCCTTGTCCATCGTCGGAAGCGTGCGCAAATCCTCGACGGATCGGAAGTCGGACGCCTTGACTCCCAAGCGAGCGAAAAGATCGCGCCAGTAAGGCACGTGGGACGACGCGTCGGTCAGCAGATCGCCGAGGAGCCGCAGGCGCTCGGCCTCGAGGTCGGCGCGTCCCGCTTGAAACCACGTTCGCGCCGCCCGGAGGGATCCGAGGATGTCGGTCCGCGTCGAGGCTCCGGCGAGGAGCAGGAGGGCCACCTCCCGAACGTCTCGTATTCCGCTCATCCTCTGACCGTCCTCCATCCGATCGTCAACGGGCTCAGGCTCGCTCGAGCGTTTCCCGAAACCGTCGCTCGAGATACGCGCGCCGTTCCCTCGGTTCGGTCGGGACCGCCGTGGCATCCGGGCGAGCCAGCATCTTCGTGCGGTAGTCAGCGAGACTCATCAACACTCTGGCCGGTACTCCGCCTACCACGGTATTCGGCGGAACATCCTTTGTGACAACCGCTCCCGCGGCCACGATAGAATTTGGCCCAATCGTGAGATGAGGCAAGAGAACGGCGTTGGTCCCGATAAAGCTGTTGTCCTTGATCACGATCGGCCCAAAGTTCTGCAGGTTCGGAACGTCTTCTCGGAACACCCAGCAGGCGCCGTCGTGGTTGATGAAGACCACTCCCGACGTGATCGTGCAGTGGTTCCCTATCGAAATAAGGTACGGTTCCGAGCCGAAGCTGTCGGTGTAGATCCGGCAGTTCTCGCCGATCTTGACACCGGCCTTGCGGAGGAGCTTCAGCTTCATCGAGTGGCCGCCGAACGCGATCAGGAACCGGCTCAAAATCCGCGTCGCGGACATCCTGTATTGATAGAGGAGGAACGAGAGCCTCATGACCTTCGCGCTCCTGTCGGTTTCTTGGCTGGGACGGCTACCGCAGTGACGTTGCGCCGACTGAGATTCACCATGACCCCCGAGAGGATCCAAAAGAGGCCGGAGAAATTGTTCTCGTAGAATTCATCGCCGAACACGCTTCCCAAGGCCAAGGATACGATAGTGCCGAGCATCCCCAGGCCGAAGATCCTTGCGCGTGGATCATCGCGACGTAGCGCCAGGCCCAAGGCGTAGCCGGAAAGTATGAGCAAAATGAGCACGTGGAGGGCCGCGGCCGGGACCCCCTGCTCGGTCGCGAGCTGGACATAGATGTTGTGTGAGCTCTTGAGCTTGCGGTGCGTGTATCCGTACTCTCGCAAGTGAAACCCGTACTGATTGAGTCCGACCCCGAGCATCGGATGGTCCTCGATCATCGCCAATCCGCACTGCCAGAGCATGACGCGCCCTTCGTGCTCGACGTCCAGCTCGACCGTTCCCGGCTCGCTTTCGACAACCGCGCTCTCGAATCGGTCCTTGAGCTTATCGGGGAGCCAGAACGGCGCGGTAGCGACCGCGACGCCGAGGACCAAGATCCACGGGCTGCGCCGCACAAAGGCGGCGAGAGTCGCGCCGGCCGCGGCGGCGATGAGCGCCCCCCGCGACACCGATCCCAAGACACCCAGCATGCAAAGCGTCGTCAGCGCGATCGCGGCCCATCGTCTCAGCCCCTTGCTTCCGGCGAGTATGTAGGCCACCGGGAGCATCATGTACGCGGAGAGGAAATCGCCGAGCTTGTTGGGTTGGCCGAAGTGGCCCGTGGCTCGCCAGCTTCCGCTGAACAGGAATTCACGCGACGCGGTCATCGCCTCGAGTCCAACTCCGGCGAGCACGCCCACCATGCAAAAGCGTACCTGTTCATCGTCGCGTACGACGCGTCTCGCCGCCCAGTAAAGAACGAAATCGATGAGCATTTCCTTGAACGTGACGAGGTTGTCGTACAGCCCGCCATGTTCGAGAAACATCGGGCTCCCTGCGTCGCCGTACTGGACGCGAAACCACGAGATCGTCAGGAACACGATGAACAGCAGCGAGGGGATCAGGATGGGATCGGCCTTCGCGGCCCCGTGCTTCGGCGGACCGGCCGCGAACGCGCGGACGATCACCGGAAGCGCGAGGAGGTTCATCGCGTTCAGTCCGGGCAGCGGGATATCCGGCAGCCACTGCACGAGCGGAAGAAAGAAGCACAGGATGCCGAGGGAATACCTACGGGAGCCGAGGCTCACCAGGACAGCAAACGCTAGTACGGCGAGCTTGGCGTATTCGATCACGATGGTGGCGGCGCCCGTGGCTCAGGTTGACAGCAACGCTCGGAGGGCACGCCGGCCGTTCGCATCCGGGCCGTACAGTTCGTAGTAGGACTCGACCCGGCCGCGCGACGCGGCATCCTCGATCGCGTGACGCGACGCGAGGTCCGCCCCGAGCGACGCGAAGAGGGCGTCGATCCTCCGATCGAGCCATGCTGTCGCGGTCGCCGCGTCCCGCTCTCCGTCCTCGCGAAGGAGGTGGACGATCCCCTCCCGCAGGTCGAAAAGGTCGGACCACAGAGGGTCCCACGAATCGAACGTGCCGCGGAACCGTACCCCCGCGGCGGCCGATCCTCTGTGGAGCCGCGCCGGATCGCCTGCCCCGAAGCGTGGGATCGCGGGCCAGCCGGAGGGAAGGCCGGGAACGTCCTCTCCGGATGCTTGTGGACGCGCGACCTCCTGCCACCAGGTGAGCCACGGCTCCACCGCGCGCTCGAGGCGCGTCTCGACCGAATGCGGAGTGCGAAGCGCCGCCGCGAGGCTGCCGCCGGGGGCGATGCGCTGCAGGACGAGCCGAGCGGAGCCGGACTCGGCGCGCGTGTGGAGCTCGACCAATCCTCGGGTCGTGCGCCTCGGGAGAGCCGCGCGCCAACGGTCGAATCGCTCTATGGCGACATCGGTCTCCGTCCGGTCCATGCGCCACAGCACCAGCGCGAGCCACCCGTCGTCCCGTCCGTCGGGAAGCAGGTGGATCCAGGAGAGGGTGTCCGATCCGATCTCGTTTTCGACGACGCATTGCACGTCGCCGGGAGTGAAGCCGACAGCCCGGATCATGTCGTCGAGACCGCGCACTAGGGCTTCCGTCCAATGACGAGCATTTGTTCGAGGAGCCGCTCCTGTGCGCCGCTCTTCAACACAGCGGCGCGCGCCAGTTCCCACGCCCGGCTCACGCGCGGGATGACGCGGAGCTTCTCCCCGCGGAATCGCTGCGCCGAGGCCGCCGGGAGGGGGACGAGGTGCTGCTGCACGTTGTAGCTCGAAACCGCCTCGACCACCTGAACCTCGGTAAACCCCTCTTGCTCGAACATCCGCGCCAGGGCCCGCGGCGAGTGGATGTAGGTCCGGTAGGGCTCCTTCGTGGTCCGCTTGTGCAGGGCGCCCGCGATCCCGCGCGGCAGGCAGGCCACGAACGGCCCCTCGCCGTGGGGACCCGAAAAGCCGCGCAGGATGCGCAGCGCGTACCGGGCCTCGATCCCGACGTACAGGAAGCCTCCGGGCTTCAGGATCCGGCGGGCCTGCCGCAGCATCCGCCGCTGCGCTTCTTCGGGGTCGGCGTCCCGCGTGTACATCGGGAGCCACTCCAAGACACCGTTCAATGCGACGAGATCGAACGTCGCCGCGGGGAACGGAGGCGCCAGCGCGTCGGCGCGGACGACCGAGACCCGCTCGGCGAGGCCGTCCTGCGCCGTCCTCAGGTGGATGAAGGCGACCCGCTCTTCGACCTGTTCGAGCGCCACCACCGTGCGAAAGCGGCGGGCGAACGCCGCGGCCATCGTCCCCATCCCGGCGCCGACGTCCAGGACGACGGCATCGGCCGGAAGGCCGAGGAACCCCGACCAATTGGCGACGCTCGGATCTCTCAGCTTTTCGATGACCCGGGCGTGCCGGGCGGTCGGGCGGGCGTCGAAGAACCGCTCGAGCCCTTCCCTCCACCCGTGGGTTCGCGCCAGATCGAGCAGGAGGTGCATTTCGTCGCGCGGCACCTCGCCCCAGTAGTGATCGGGCCGGACGAACGTCGGCACCCCGTCCGCGACCGGCCACGATTGCGCGCACGCCGGGCAAGAGACCGATGAGGCGTCGAGCCGGATCGGCCCCGCGCAACGAGGACAGGCCAGAGTCGGTCCGCGCCAGGCGCGAACGGCGGCCGCGACGGTCATTCCCTGGTCCCGGCGAGGAAGTGGTCCGCGTGGCGCTTCAGGTGAATCTGGAGCCACCCGCGGTAGTAGCGATCGTGGGCGCGGATCCAGGCCGGGGCGAGGGACACGTCCCCACCCTCGATCCCGAGCCTCCGCGCGATCCACTGGCTGGTGTTCGTCTTCACCCAGAGGAAGCGCAGGAACCAGTAGGCGCCGGCCCCCGATTCGGCGTCGAGATCGAGCCGCCGGGCGGCCTCGACGAAGAGCCGCCGGAGCTGCGTGTGAAACGGGGTCCGCCCATACATCACCGATTCGTACCGATCGAGAACAAGGCCGACCGAAGTCAAGAACAGGAAGGGATCGAAGAAGATCGGGAGTCCCACCGCCGCCTTGTCCCAGTCGATGACGCCGACGGGGCGGCCGGGACCGTGATCGAAGACGTTGCGGCACGACAGGTCGCCGTGCTGCAGCCGCTCCGGGTTGACGTAGTCGGCGGCGTGACGGTGGAGCGGCTCCGGTACTTCCGAGGCGGGCTCCCCCAGCTCCGGAGCAAGCGCCGGCAGGCCCGGCGGGAAGGGTGGGCGCGCGGCCGTCTGGAACCTGACGTGCCACTCCAGCATCCGTTCGACGACCCCCAGCGTGTCGTCGTCTTTCCAGCGGCGGCCCGCGCGCTGGATCTTCCAGTTGAGCGGCGAGCCCTGGATGACCCGTTGCGAGAAGACCTCGAGGCCCGCGTGGTCCTCGGGCTCGCCCAGCCAAGGAAGGAATTCGGTGATCTCGGGTCGCGCGCCGATCCAGCGCTGGACGCTTCTGAGGTTCTCATCGTCGTGCCGGGCGAAATGGACCAAGGGATGCCGGACGAACACGGCGCGCCGGAGCGTCCGGGGGAGCCCCGTCGTCGCATCGTGGGTGAAGATCGACAGCTTGGTCGATCCGTTGGAATTCAGAATCGACGCCAATTCCGGGCGGGACGCCGGCGCCCGCCTGTCGAGCCGGACGAGCGTGTCCCCGCCGACGAACGTCTCGAAGCGGCCGGACGCCAGAAGGCGCGCGACGAAGGCCTCCTTGAGCCTGCGCGTGAACCGCCGGCGCGGAATCAGCCCCATCGCCAGCAGCGATCGCAGGACGCGCTCGTTCCGCGTCGCGACGACCGCGGGGGTATTCGCGCCGGGGAGCACCACGAACCGCTCGGTTTCGACCAGACCGGCCGCGGCGATCGTCCGGCGCCACGCCGCGGATCGGAGCGAGGGCGGCTTGCTCCGGGCCCCGTGGCACACGAGGACCATCATCGCCCCGTCTTCGGCGAGCGCGCGGGCGCCGTGCTCGATGGCGCGCGCCCACGACGCCGCGCTATCGCCGCCGAGGGCGACGAACGCGGCTCCGCACGACCCGGGCGGGGCGTCGTCCTCGAGCGAGACGCTTCCGACGATGAGCGCGAGCTCGCGCGCGTGCACCGGGGCGTTCCAACCGGCGACGAGCCACCGCCCCGGCACGCGGTCGAGGAGCAGCGCCGCGGCGCTGCTGCACGCGGTCACCTTGGGCAGAGACGCCTCCACCGCGGCCCGCGCCGCGCGTTCCGCCTCCTTCGGCCGGGTCGCGTCAGTCGACTGGGCCATTCAACGCTCGTCCGACCGCCTCGACGACATAGGCGGCATCTTCGTCGGTCATCGCCGGGTAGAGCGGCAGGCTGACCGCGCGCTCGTACGCTTCTTCCGCGCGAGGGAAGCTCCCCTTCGCGTATCCGAGGTGTTCCGCGTAGTACGGGTGGTGGTGGGCCGGAATGAAGTGCACGCTCGTCCCGATCCCGAGGGCGGTGAGCCGGTCGATGAATTCGGCCCGGCTCGGCGCCCCCGGCACGGGACGGACTCCGACGATGTAGAGATGCCAGGCGTGGTGCATGTGCGGGGGACAAGCCGGCAGCTCGAGCTGCGGATGGCGAGACAACCCCTCGTGAAGGGCGTGTGAGAGCTCCTGGCGGCGCCGGTCGAATTCGTCGAGCTTGTCCAGCTGCACGAGACCCAGCGCCGCGGCGATGTCGGTCATGTTGTACTTGTAGCCCATCGCGACGACCTCGTAGAACCACTTTCCGCCGAGGCGGTAGCGCTTCCAGCCGTCGGAGGTGATGCCGTGGAGCGCCAGGAGCCGGTACCGCGCCGCGAGGTCGTCGTCGTCCGTGACCAGCATCCCGCCTTCCGCGGTGGTCAGGTTCTTGGTCGCGTAAAAGCTGAACGCGGTCGCGCGCGAGAGGGTGCCGATGCGCTTCCCCTTGTAGGAGGCCGGAAGGCTGTGCGCCGCATCCTCGATCACCGCCAGCCCCCGGCGGCGGGCGATCTCCAGGATCGGGTCCATCTCGCACGGGAGCCCGGCGATGTGAACGGGGACGATCGCCCGCGTTCTCGGCGTGATGGCGGCTTCGATACGAGACGGATCGATATTGCGGGACGCGGGGTCGACGTCCACGAGAACCGGCTTGGCGCCGAGATAGCAGATCGACTCGATGGTCGCGATGAAGGTGTACGGGGTCGTGATGACCTCGTCCCCGGCGCCGATCCCTTCCGCGGCGTAGGCGACGTGGAGCGCCGCCGTGCACGAGTTCATGGCCACCGCGTGCTTCGCGCCGACGTACTCTGCGAATCGGCGCTCGAAGTCGTGCGTGCGCTCGCCGGTCGTGATCCACCCCGAGCGCAGGACCTCTTCGACGGCGCGGATTTCCCGGTCGTCGATCGACGGCCGGTGGAATGGGATCTTTCGGGCGCCGACTGTGGCGCCGGACGGCTGTAGGGTGTTCACCGATCTTTCTCCTCCGGTCCCGCCGTGGCCAATCGCGTAAGACCGAGACGCCCGACCTCGGGGCGGAACCAGAACTTGAAGAACTTCAGCGCGCCGACCAGGAAGCCGGTGCCGTAGGCGGCGTGCAGGACGCCGAAGACGACCGGCATCAACGCGCGCTCCTGCGGACTGGCGGGCGAGCGCATCGAAGCGACGATCGCCGCTCCGAGGTAAAGGGCGGCGATCGCGGCCGGCGCGATCCACGCGTCGTGGACGATCAAGGCGAGCAGCGTCGAGGCGGCGAGGGCCGACACCAACGCCGACGGAGCGAAGTGGCGCATGCGCATCATAGAAGGATGTTTTTGGAAGACCCGGATCTTCCACAACCCGTACTGATAGTACTGCTTCCAGAGCTTGGCGAGGCTTCCCCGCGGCGTGTACCAGGAGCGGATCGACGGATCGAGCCAGACGGTGCCGCCCTGCTTGCGCAACCGGTAGTTCAGCTCGTCGTCCTGGTCGCGCACCATTTCCTCGTCGAACCCGCCGATCTCGACGAGCACGCGGCGCGGCCAGCAGCCCAGATACACGGAATCGGTGAATCGCGGCTCGAGCGAAAAATGGAAGTGCGAGTTCCCCACCCCGAAGGACCCGCTGGTCGCGGCCGCGACGGCGCGCCCGATCCGCGTCGTCCCCTCGGGATCCATGCGGCCGCCCACGCACGACGCCCCGCTCGCCTCGAGCGCGTCCACGCATCGCGTCACGTAGTCCGGAGCGATCCGCGTGTGGCCGTCCACCCTCACGATGATGCTGCCGCGCGCCGCGGAGATCCCGATGTTCATCGCGGTCGGCACGATCCGTCCCGGGTTGTCGAGGAGGCGCAGCCGCCCGTCTTCGGACGCGAGCCGCGCGGCGACCTCGCGGGTCTGATCGTCCGACATCCCGTCCACGACGAGAACCTCCATCCGGTCCCGCGGGTAGTCCTGCGCGAACACCCTCCGGAGCGTGTCCTCGAAGGCGGCCCCTTCCCGTCGAACGGGAAGGATCACGGTCACGAAGGGATTCTCGGAGGCGATCACAGCTCGTGGACTCCAAGGTAACGCCGCCCACGCGGCGACATGGCGAATGCAACCGCCGGAACGATGAACAGGATCGCGAAGATCGCGAAGGAGAAGATCGGCCCCTTGATCGGCGCGTCAGCCCAACCGGCGAACTCGCGGACGGTCTGCGCGATGAAGTACACGACCCCCGCAAGGCTGATCGGAAGGTAGATCTTGCCGAGCTCCAAGAGCCGCCCGCCGGACGTTGGAATGAATTGCGCGAGCGCTTGCAGCAGGACGCAGCTCGCGAAACCGAAGTCGGTCAGCATGGTCGCGAACGCGACACCGGGAAGCCCGAGCCCGAGCCTGATGGCCCCGATGTTCAGCCCGAGGGCGACGGGAATCGTGAAGATGAAGACCACGAGGATCTTTCGCTGTTGTCGGATGGCTAGAAAGAACGGGCTGACGGCGGCCCAGATCGAAATGAAGAAAGTGCCCACGAGCATGATCTGGAATGGCAGGAATCCCGGCTGGTACTTGGTAAGGAATAGACTGAACACGATCTCACCGGCGAGTGCGGCGATCACGACGACCGGCGCGTAGGCGAGACCCGAGATGCGCGCCGGGGGAATGACGAAATGCTCGATGTCGCGAACGTTTTCGCGTTTACCGTACTGTTCCATCATCCGGGGCATGATGACCCGCGAGACGATTTGGGCGCCGATCACGAGCTGGTCGGTGATCGTCATTCCGACGGAATAGAACCCGACCGCCGCCAACCCGAGTCCACCGCCCAGGATGACCATCCGATCGAGCTGGTTGTAAACGGTGCTGCAAAGCCCGATGACCATCTGCGGGAATCCGATGGCGACCATCTCCCGCATCAAGCTCGGGTGGATGCGAGCACGAAGCTGAAATCCGGTCCCCTTCCATGCGAGAGCCGTGATCAAGATGTTGACGAGGAGGTTGGCCACGATCAACCCGGGGAAACCGGCCAGCCACACGCCTCCGATGCAGATGAGCGTCGTGGAGACTTCGTCGATCATCCGGATCTTCGACTGCATGACGAACTGCGTCTGCCCCGTGAAGATCACATCGAAAAGGACCTTGGTCCGGTCCACGAAGAGCATCGGAATGAACAGCAACAGCCAGGGGGACCTCGGCACGTCCTTGAGGTTGATCCATCCGGCGAGTCCCCCGATCAAGAAGGCCAGCGCGAACGGGATGGCCGAAAGGACCGTCGACCAGAACCCGTTGTCGAGGAGCTGCCGGCCTCGCTCGTGCTTCTCGTTGCCCCGTGCGATCGGGAGCTCCCGAAAGAGCGCCGTGGGTATTCCCATCGTCGCCATGCGGCTCAGCTCGGATACCGTCTGATAACTCTTGAAGACTCCATAGAGGGCGGGGTCGAGAAGCTTGGGGATCACGAGTCCGCGAAGCACGCCAAGAACGGCGCCCGCATACCGGCTCCCCGTCATGAAGACGAACTCCCGGACCATGCGGGACTGCTGGCCCGGCGGAGAGGCGAGCCGATCCCCCGCCGCCGGAACGGCGCCGGGGACCGGCTCGGGAGTATCCGAGACCGGAATCGACACTTCGTTCGGGGTGCTCAAATCCGGTTGTTCTCGAGCCAGCTCATGAGCTCCGAGCGCTTGTAACGAAGTCCCGAGGTCCGTCCCTCGCCCACGCGGTAGGCCGGGATCAAGTTCTTCTTCGTGAGATCCCACAGCTTGGTGCGGCCGATCTTGAGGAGCCGGCGCGCTTCCTCGCTCGTCAAGATCTCGTCCTCGGCCATGACGGTGCGTTCCATGGGCGCCTCACCTCCCCGGAGGAGGGCTTTTCCGGTTCCCGGTCTCATCGCTCACCCCCTGCGGCGAGAGGGGTCTCGTAACGATCGACGTCCTGCTGGAACTCCGGCACCAGGGCCTTCAACCCCATGCGGATGCCGGCGAAGTCCATGCGGAGCGCGCGGTCGGTCAGGTGCTTCACTTCGGCGAGGAGCCGCACCGACTCGACGCCTTCCCCCCGCACGCAGCGGATCTTGGGGTGGATCGTGGCTTCTTCCTGTTCGTCCTCGAACGACAGCTCTTCGTCCAGCTTTTCGCCCGGGCGAAGCCCGACTTCGCGCAGCTCGACGTCGCGCCCGGGCTCGAGGCCGGCGAGGCGAATCATGTTGGACGCGAGGTCCCAGATCTTCACCGGCTCGCCCATGTCGAGGACGAAGATCTCGCCCCCGGACCCCATGGCCCCCGCTTGGATGACCAGGCCGGCGGCCTCGGGAATCGTCATGAAGTAGCGCCGGATGTCGCGATGCGTGACGGTGATCGGCCCGCCCTGCTCGATCTGGCGCTGGAAGTGCGGGATCACGGAGCCGCGCGAGCCGAGCACGTTGCCGAACCTGACGGCCACCGCGACCGTGTTCGTGTAGAGGTTCGACCGGACCAGAAGCTCGGCGACGCGCTTGCAGCACCCCATCACGCTCGACGGGTTCACCGCTTTGTCGGTCGAGATGCAGACCACGCGCTCGACGCGATAGGAGTTCCCGACCTCGAGGACGTTCTTGGTTCCCACGATGTTGTTGAAGACCGCCTCGTCGGGGTTCATTTCCATGAGCGGCACGTGCTTGTCCGCTCCCGCGTGGAAGACGATCTGCGGGCGGTACATCGCGAAGATCCCTTCGAGCTTCTTCTTGTTGATGACGTCGCCGATGACCTGGACCAGCCGGGTGAACCCCGCGATCCGGGCCAGCTCGTTGTGGATCTCGTAGATGCTGTTCTCGCCGCGTCCCATCAGGTGGATTTCGGCGGGGGCGAACTTCAGGATCTGCCGGCACAGCTCCGAGCCGATCGAGCCGCCGGCTCCCGTGACGAGGATCCTCTTCCCGCGGAGGTACGACGAGATCAGGTTGAGGTCGAGGGTGGCGGGCTCGCGGCCGAGGAGGTCTTCGACCTGGACCTGCCTCAGGTCCGACACGTGCACCTTGCCATCGGCGAGGCGGGAGAGGTCGGGGAGGATCTTGAGCCCCGCGGTCGTGTTCTTGCAGACCTGGACGATCTCGCGGACGGTCTTGCCGCGAGCGGACGGGATGGCGATGAGGATGTCCTTCACGCCGAGCTGGGTGACCAGGCGCGGGATCTCCTCCCGGCCGCCGAGCACCGGAACGCCGTGGATGCTCTGACCGTGCTTGACCGGATCGTCGTCCACGAGCGCCACGGGCGCGTAGTCCATGCGCGCGCTGCGCATCATCTCGCGGACCATCATTTCGCCGGCGTCGCCCGCGCCCACGATCAGCGCGCGGCGCGCCCCCGCCGACGAGCGCCCCGAGATCAGGCGCCGCGGGAAGGAGCGGCCGGACATGACCCCCCCGGAGGATTCGTGCAGCACGCGCACGGCCATGCGCGCGCCGCCGGTGAACACGAGCGCCAACGCCATGTCGATGAAGGGGACCGACCGCGGGATGTCCAGGCTCGACGGGAGCAGGAAGGCGACCGCGACGACGCCGACGCCCGAGACGACCGTCGCCCGGACCAGCTCTTCGAGGTCCGTGAGGCTGGCGTAACGCCAGATGCTCCGGTAGCTCCCCATGATCTCGTAGACGACGATCTTCATCAGCACCAGAGGCGCGACCGTCAGCAGGATGGTGCGGAGCGCGTCGGGCTTCAGCTCTTCGAGGCGCAGCTTGAAGGCGAGGACGTAGGCCACGGCGAAGAGCAGGCCGTCCACCGACATCTTCGGGATTCCGGCGCGAAGACTATTGAGACGCTGTTTCCAGTTCATCGGGCGATCGAGCCTCCTCGGGGGGCGGCAGGGACGGCGGCGTGCGCGGCCGGCCGGGTCGGTTTTTCGGATTTCGCCAGGCCGAGGAGTGCTCCGGCAAGCCGCGCGGGGTCGTGCCGGATCTTTCCCTCGTCGTTGACGATCGGAGCGGTGACGATCGCTTCCGGCCGGCGCGCGAGCGCGTTCCGGGCGACCAGCTCGGCCTGCTGGAGGGCGTAAGGCCGGAGACGCCCGGGGGCGATCGGGGCGTCGTTCAGCAGGACGGTTTCGACGAGTCCCGGCCCGACGTGGCGGTCGAGCGCGGACAGCTGGTCGGCCATGCAGAGCCCCAGCGTTTCACCCGGCTGGGTCATCAGGTTGCCGACGAGGACGCGCCGGCCCCGCGAGGTGCGCACCGCCTCGGCGACCCCCGGGACCATCAGGACGGGAAGCAGGCTCGTGAACAGGCTCCCCGGCCCGATGACGATGAGGTCCGCTTCGCCGAGCGCGTCCACGACGCCCGCGCTCGCGGAGATCCGAGACGGCTCGAGCCAGACGCGGTGAACGGCGGCGGGTGCTGCGCCGATGCGGGATTCGCCGGAGATCCTCTCTCCCGCGGTCGTCTCCGCTTCGAGGCGCAGGCCGTGCTCGGTCACCGGGAGGACGCGGCCTCGGGCGCCGAGCATCCGGCCGGCCGCCTCGAGCGCCTTGATCCAGCATCCTTCCTGTTCCGCGAGCGCCATCAGAAGAAGGTTGCCGAGGGAGTGGCCGGCGAGATCGCCGGCACCGTCGTACCGGTGCGCGAAGAGGCGTCCGAAGTCGCTCCCCGCGTCATCGGCGAGCGCGACGAGACAATTCCGCAGGTCTCCGGGCGGGAGACCACCCCGGTCCCGCCGGATGCGCCCCGAGCTTCCCCCGTCGTCGCCGGTCGCGACGATCGCCGTGACGTCGAGAGGACGACCCGCACGGACGCACGCGGCCAGCCCCTTCAGGACGTTCGGGATGCCGGTGCCCCCTCCGAGCACCGCGATGCGCGGCGGGCGTTCCGCGATGCTCAACGGGACTCCTCGTCCTTGCCGCCGTGCTCGTCCTTCGACTTGCTGGCGTAGCGGCGAGGGTTGTAGTCGTCGTAGTGGTAGTAGTAGCGGTCGACGGGCGTGAAGTTGACGTCGTTCAGGACGACGCCGAGCAAGTTTCCGTGGGCCAGCGACTGGCGGGCCCTCTCGATCAGCGGCTTGGTCGTCTTCCGCGCGCGGACGACCAGGAGCGCGCCGTCCGCAACCGAGTTCAGGACCGCCGCGTCGGTGAAGGGCACGGTCGGAGGGGTGTCCACGATGATGCGGTCGAATTGCCGGCGCAGCTCCGCGAAGACACTCGCGAGATAGTCCGATTGCAGGAGCTGCAGGGGGTTCGCCGTCGCGGCCCCCGACGGGAGGATCGTCAGGTGCGACGATTTCACCTCGATCAGCACGTGGTCCAGGGGCGCGTCGCCCGTCAAGACCTCGGAGAGGCCGAGCGTCGGCTGCGGGGTCAAATAGCGGGTCAGCGCCGGCCGCCTCAGGTCGGCGTCGATCAGGAGCGTCCGGCGGTCCCGGTCCTCGGACATCGCCAGGGCGAGGTTGACCGCCGTGGTCGTCTTCCCTTCCTCCGGCACGGCGCTCGTCACCAAGATGACCTGCCGGGGAGCACCGTCCGTCCCCGGCTGCTCGAGCCTCAGGCGCAGGCGGCGGTACCGCTCGGCGAGCGGTGAGCTCGGGCGTCCGATCATGACCAGGTGGGGATCGTCCACGAACTTCCTGGGAATGATCCCGCCGAGAGGGACGCCGGCCACCAGCGGCGGGCGCGACTCGCCTCCCGGCTTTCCCGGCCGTCCGCCCTTCCCTGGGAAGATCTCGAAGCGCTTCATGCGTGAGGCCCTCCGAGGGCCGCCGCCTTCTTCTTCTTGGCGTAGCGGCCGATGATGCCGGGCTTGTGCGTGGTGTCCTGATCGAGATTCGGAATGGCGCCCAGGACCGACAGCTCGGGGAACTGCAGCGCGAACTCTTCCTCGCTCTTGACCGTGTGGTCGAGGAACTCGAGCCCGGCGGCGAGCCCCCCTCCGAGAGCGAGCCCGCCCAGGATTCCGAGCAAGAGGATCTGGACGACCTGCGGCTTGAACGGCACGGCGGGAGGACGCGCGGGATCCTGGATCTGGAACTGCTCCCCCTTCTTGGCTTCTTCGAGATCCTGGGAGCGCTGCGCCTGCAGGCTCTGCCCGACCGTCTTGTCGTACTCGTCCTTGCGGGTCGCGTAATCGCGGGTGAGGGCGGCCAGCTCTTGCGCCCGCAACGGCATGTTGGAAATCCGCTTGCGCAGCTCGTCGGAGTACTTCTGCTCGCGCTCGCGGTCCCCTTCGAGCGACTTGATCTCCCCTTCGAGCTTGGCGACCTCGGGGGAGCCGGCGGGGACGTCCCCCGATCCCGTGTGGACGCCGCCGAGCCCGGGATGGGACGCCTTGAAGTCGGCGATCTGGTCGCGCTTCTTGCGGACGAGCGGGTTCTCGTCGGTGTAGTTCGCGAGCAGCTCGCGAAGCTCGCGCTCCATCTGCGCGATCGTCGCCGAGTCCGGGTCGTCGGTCGAGATCGGCGTGCTGCCGAACTGCGCGGCCGCGCGCCGAGCCTTCTCCTCGGCGCGCGCGGTTGCGAGCCTTTCGGAGCGAATCTGGATGTCGCTCGAGAGCTGGGTGAGCCTGGCCTGGGCGGCGTTCAGCAGCTGGAGGGTCGCGGCCTCCTGATCCGGAAGCTCGTAGAGGTATTGACGCTTGAAGGCGGCGATCTTCTCGTCGCGCTCACTCAGATCGGCGTCGGCCTTCTTCTTCCAGCCCTCGATCGTATCCACGGCCCCCTTGGCCTGCTGCTCCCGCATCTCCGTGTTCTGCTGAATGAAGAGATCGGCGAGCCGGTTGGCGATCGCCGCCGCGCGTTTCGGATCCTTGTTTTCCACCATGATCTTGAACCACGACAACCCCTGGTGGTCCCAGTCGAGGTAGACGATGTCGTTGAGCGTATCGAAGGCCCTCTCGATCTCCGACTCGCTGGCCTTCAACCCGACGAGGCCGACCTCGCGCGCCACCTGGTCCAGGTACTTGTGGCTCATCACCTGCACCCGGAGGCTCTTCATGCGCTCGTCGATGCGCATCGTCACCGTGGAGCGCACGAGATCGTCCGGGACGCTCTGGCGGATGACGAGGATCGTCGTGGTCGCCCGATAGACCCGCGGAAGCGTCCAGCAGAGCCAGCCGGAGACCACGATCGCCGTGATCGCCGGGATCGCGATCCACCAGCGGCGCCGCCACGCGATGTCGACGTACTGCTTGGCTTGATTGCGCGCGTCCACGTTCGTATCTCCTAGCGTCCGCGGATGGCCCAACGGAGGGCGAGCCCGTAAGAGGCGTACTGCGTGTCGAGAGCGCCGCTCGCGCTCGAGCTCTGCGTGTTTTGATAGGTCCACGAGGCCCCGACGTGAAGGGCCAGGAAGCGATTGAAGTTCCAGCCGACCGTTCCCGTCACGTCGGCCGTTTCGGTGGCCGGAGCGGTCGTCGCGCCGAAATCGACCCCGGCGCGGTACCAGTACGCTCCGTAGAGCGTTCCGCTGATCCCTCTGCGGGGGGCGTTGTGGGTGTAGCCGATCCACGCCCCCGTATCGAGGGAGGCGCCGGAGAGCCCCGTCCCGGGATTCACCGACTGGCTGGCCCCCGCGGTCAGGCTCGACACGTCGGTGATCTCCCGCAGGACCGACAGCGAGAACGCCCCGTTCGTGCTCGAATTCCCTTCCGAGGTGGAGTGCGTCGCACCGACCGCGTAGGTCAGGTCGGTGAACCGCCCGGACTTGTAGGTGCCGGTCAGGCCGAGCGTCTCCACGACGACCGACGCCGCCGAGCTGTAGCCGAATCCTTCGACCATCAGCGCCAGCCCGAGCGTCTGCCTTTCGGAGAGCTGATCGCGCCACCCGCCGAGGAGCGCCACCGAGCGGCTGTCCTGGAAGGTCACGTTCGGAACGTCCTTGTACACGTCGACCGTGCCGCGCACCTGCCAATCGACCAGCGCCCTAGGCCCGACCCCGACCGAGCCCAGCGCGCTCGTGAATCCCCGGGTGACGGTCGTGCGCGGGACCAGCGTCGAGGGCCGGTTCACGTTGTACGCATTGACACCCTGCGTGTCGGTGCGCGCGAGGTCGACGTTGACCGCCAGCTTCGTGCGGGGCGAGAACTGCTTGTCGTAGCCGAAGACGAGCGTGTTTCCGAAGTAGTCGAGATCGGATCGGTTCCGGTACTTCACGTACTCGGGGATGTAGGCGAACGTCATCGCGGTGGAGCGGGTCTTACGTTCCACATGGAGGTCGAGCCCGAGGCGGGCGTGGTCGTCCCCGACCTTGTCGGTGCCGACGATCAGGATGTTCCCGTCGTGCGCGAGTCCAAAGGTCAGGCTCGGCCGGAAATCGACCTCTGCCGCGCGCGACGGAGTGACGCGCCACGCGGCGGCGATCCCGGCGACAGTGACGAAGCGCACCAAACGACTCCAACCGTCAGTTGGCAAGGATCGTGTCTCCCGGCTTGAGGAACACGTTCAGCTCCGGCTTTTCCCCGGAGATGACCTTTCGGTAGTCGATCCGCGTTCGGGTTTCCTTCCCTTCGTCGTATCGCATCAGAACGACGTTCGACTTGTCGGCGTAGGTCGTCAGCCCGCCCGCTAGCGCGATCGCCTCGAGCAGCCGCGTGCGCCGCCGCAGGTTGAGGGCGCCCTGGGTCGTCACCTCTCCGACGACGAAGACCTTGAAGCTGTTGATCTCTTCGACGACGACGGTGACGACCGGCTCCTTGAT
>JBGQLU010000015.1:0-38052 GCA_041500265.1 Acidobacteriota bacterium
AGATCGGGCCACCTCATGGTCTGGACCGGCTCGCTCGCGCTCGTCTGGGGAGGAGGGCCGGCGGGCGGCGGACGTTACGTGCTCGGACATGGGGCCGACGACGACGGCGACGGATTCTCCGAGTGCCAGGGCGATTGCAACGATGGCGACGCATCCGTCTGGTTCGTGCCGAGCGAAGTCGGCGGACTGTCGTTTGGCGCCGACAAGGCGACGCTCACGTGGGCCCCGGCGACTTCCGGCTCCGTGGCAGCACCCAAGTACACGCTCTTCCGGTCGCCCCGAGCCGACCTATTCTTGGCCGCCAACTGCGTCGCCACCCAAGTCGCGGCGACGACCGCGACCGACAGCGAGGCACCGGCCACTGGCCAAGCGTTCTACTACCTCGTCGGTGCCGCCGATAGCTGCACGCGCTCGACCCTCGATGGTTCGTGGAGCGACGGAACTCCTCGAACCGCGACGTGCGGGCCGTAGCGCGGAATCAGGGAGCCGTCTTCTCGAGGCTCCGCACGTAGAGCACGACCTCGGCCACCTGCCGGTCCGACAGCGTGCGGCCCCACGGCGGCATGAGGCTCGACAACCCCACCCCCGCGCCGCCGCGGCGGATCGTGTCGGCCAGCTCGGCGTCGGTCTTCTTTTTCTGGAACGCGGGATCGGAAAGATCGCGGGGATGGGGATCGAGGTTGTAGGCGTTGAACCCATCCCCGGCGCCCGCTTCGCCGTGGCACGTCGAGCAGTAGTGGACGAAAACGTCGTGCCCGAGCCGGACCTCGTAGCTCGGCGGCGGCCCGGACGGCGCCGCGGCCGGAACGGTCTTCCGCGAGCAGGCCGCGAGACCGAGCAGCGCTAGCGCGATCGAGAGACGTCGCGAGCTCATGACTTGCCTCGCGCGACGGTTTCCGCTGGCGCCTTCAACGTCTCGAGGTAGGCCGTCAGCCTCAACGCGTCGGTGTCGGTCAAGCCGTAGTCGGGGCAGCGCACGTCCGCGCGCCACTTCTGGGGTCCCTTGAGCCACGCGAACACCCATCCGGGTTGCAGTCGCGACTGCGTGTCGGTCAACGGCGGACCGTAGTATCCGCCCGCGGCTCCCACGATGTGGCAGGCCCGGCAGCCGAGGGATGTGTAGAGACGCTCGCCTTCTCCGATGTCCCGGTCCGAGTCCGGGTGGCCGGCGAACGGGTCCTGCGGGATCGCGGGATCGACGTAGAAGCTCGTGATGGCGCCGGCGAGCAGCTCGGCATCCGCCCGAGACATCCTGAAGATCGGCATCCGCTCCTCGATGATCGGACGGATCGAGTAGGAGACGAGGAGGTAGCTCGTCAGCCACTCGCGGCGGACCTTGCTTCCTTCGTGCGTCAGCGGAGCGGTCGAGATGTCGCCGCCGCGATCGCCGATCTGGTGGCAGGAAAGACAACGGTAGCGGTCGAACAGGCGTCCGAGCTCGCCGCCCGGAATCACGCCCGGCGGCTGCCGTTCGGCCGACCGGTAGGCCTCGGGCGCCGGCTGCGCGCCCAGGGCGAGCAGGGCCGTCACCACCGCGCGCACGTCGTCGGGCGGGAGGTCGAACGAGGGCATCTTGAGCCCTTGGGCGAACGAGCGGGGGTTGGCGAGCTTGGCGCCGAGCCAGGCGGGGGTCGTGCGAGGGAGATCCTCACGCTTCCCGAAGTCGAGCGACCTCGCCTTCTTGTCGCCGACACCGTTGAGATCGGGCCCGAAGCGCTCCGCGACCGTCGCCCCCGTGCCGGCGTGACAGGCGAAGCACCCGCGCGCCCGGAACGCCTTTTCGCCCTTCTCGGCGAGCGTCCTGTTGACGCGAAGCGGTAGGAGAATGTCCTTCGGCGCGTCGAAGTCCCGCAGCTCGTCCTCTAGATAGGCCACCACGTCGCGGGATTCGGATGGGGAGAAGCCGTACTGCGGCATTCGCGTCCGGGGATTGAAGGCGTGCGGATCTCGGACGAAGGCGAGCAGCCAGCCGCGCGTGGCCGCCGTCGCGACCTTCGAGAGCTCGGGGGCCGTTCCGTGCCCCTTCCCTTCCACCGTGTGGCAGCTGATGCAGCGCGCCTCGGAGAAAATCTTCTTTCCCGCGGCCGGATCCCCCGGCCCCTCGCGCTCGGCGGCGGCGACCGCGGCGGCGAGCTCCTGCGGCGGGGTCCGCCCGAACAGCGCGTGCGACAGCTCGTCGATCTCGGCGTCGGTGAGATCGAAGCTCGGCATCGTCGTGTTGGGATCGACGGTCTTCGGATTCTTCAGCCACTGGCGCAGCCACGCGGCGCCGGTCTTGAGGGCGATCGTGGTGAGCGGCGGCGCTTCGGAGCGGAAGTCCTCGTGCCCCCGCACGAGGTGGCAGGCGTAGCACCCGAACCGCGTCATGACCGCCCGCCCGCGCGAGAGCACGGGCGCTTCGTCGACGGTTTCCCCCGAATGGCAGCGGCCGCAGCCCGCTTCGATCTGCTCCCGCGGCAGCATCGGCGGCCCCGCGTCTTCCGCGATCCCGTGCGCCTCCTCCAGGCTGGTCGCCGGCCCCTGCCCGCCGTGGCACGACGTGCATCCGAAGCGATCGAACTCGGACGGCGTGTGCGCCGTGGCCGGATGGAGCCGGAACGGCTCGGGGGCCTGGGCCATCACCGGATCCGCGGCGCCGAGATGGCAGGTCGCGCAGCGATCCACGCGTCCGTCGAGGCGTGGCAGCCAGATTTGCCGGATCGCGACCGATTGTCCTTCGTACCGGAGCGCCTCCTTGAGGCTGTGAGCCCGCGTCGCGCCCAGCTTCCGGAACTGCTGCTGGAGCGAGCGGTACGGACGGAGCGCGTTCTTGGCCGGGGAGATGGCGAGAACGCCCAGGAAGACCAGGCTCGTGATCGCGAAGACGTGGCGCGCGCGCACGGTACCCTCGTCACCAGGTCCGGAAGGTGGTCCACGGCCAGACGAACGACCAGCCGGGGCCGCGGAAGAAGGTGCCGATGATCGTGAGAACGCTGGCGACGATCACGAACCACGTCATGATCCACTCGGGAAGGGTGACCCGGGCAAATGCCCGCCGTGTTCCCCCGCCCCGCTCGCCGCCGCGTGCCGCCAGCATCGCCGCGCCTACGGCGAGCGTCGGGACCACGACCGGCCAACAGTCGAACACCGCCGCGAACGCCGCGACCGCCAGGATCGCGGCCGCGACACCCAGGAGCGCGCGCGGTCCGCGCCCCGTCCAGAGCGGGCCGGCGGTGAGGTTGACCCGTGCGTAAGGGATCACGACGAGCGCGATCACGACCAGGCCCGGCAGCAGGACGCCCGCGACGACCGGAGGGAAGTAGTGGAGGAGCTCTTGGAGCCCAAGGAAATACCACGGGGCCTTCGCCGGGTTCGGCGTCTCGGTCGTATTGGCGATGCCTTGCAGCGGAGCGTCGAACAGGAGCGCGGCGATCGACAACGCGATCGTGACGACCTGAAAGAGGATGATCTCCCGCACGATCAGGTGCGGGAACGTCATCACCATGCGCTCCTCGCTGCGCCTCACGGCGGGCCGGATGTCGGGATGGACGAGGGCGACGCGCCGCGGGGTCTCGAGCGGGTCGTTCGACTCGACGACGGCGATCGGAGGCAGGCCGCTCATGGAACGTCCTCCGGGGGCCCCTGCACCCCTCCGTCCTTCCGGACGCGCCAGATGTGGACCGAGACGAGCAGGATGAGCGTCACGGGAAGGACGACGCAGTGGAGGACGTAGAACCGGAGCAGCGCGTTCTCCGAGACCACGTGCCCACCCAGCAAGAGGAACCGGAACGGCTCGCCGATCCAGGGCGCCGCGCGGACCATGTTCGTGCCGACCGAGACGCCCCAGAACGCCAGCTGATCCCACGGGAGTAAGTACCCGGTATACGAAAGCCCCAGCGTCGCGAGGAGGAGCACGACGCCAACCACCCAGTTGAACTGGCGCGGTGGCCGGTAGGCGCGGTGATAGAAGACGCGTAGCATGTGCGCGAACGCCGCGAAGACCATGAGGTGGGCGCCCCAACGGTGCAGGTTCCGGAGAAAGAGCCCGTTGTCGACCACGAATTGCAGCTCTTTCATGTCCTGGTAGGCCTGCGGGACCGAAGGGTGGTAGTAGAACATCAGCAGGATGCCCGTCGCGAAGAGGATTCCCGTGCACGCGAGCGTGATTCCACCGAGCCAGAAGGTGTGTCCCAGTCGAAGCGTCTTTTCGCGCACCTTCACCGGATGCACGTGGAGGAAGAGGTTCTCGAGCACCACGAGCGAGCGGTTGAGGTTCGTGTCCTCGACCCCGTGGCGGACGATCGAGCGGTAGACGCTCGTGTCGCGGAGCCAACCCGAGAGCGCGGCGACCGTCGGCGTCCTCATACGCGCAGCACCGTGCCGGCCGGAATGACCGCGGCGGTGTCAACGACGAGATTGCCGGCCGTGTCCTGCTTGACCTCGATCCACGGCAGCGGGCGCGGTGCGGGACCGTGGACCACGTTGCCCTCGACGTCGAAGCGGCTTCCGTGGCACGGGCACGCGATCACGTTCTCGTCCGAGAGGTAGCGCGTGATGCACCCCAGGTGCGTGCAGACCGCGGTGAGCGCGTAGACCCCTCCCGACGTGCCGATGACGTAGGCGCGCTGTTCCCTGTTGAAGCGAACCGTCCCCTCAGGGAAGTCGAGGGGCGTGCCCGCCACGAACCGGGTCGGCGGCTCGAAAAGCACCTTGGGGCTGAGGAAATCGAGGGTGACCAGACCCGCGCCCGCCGCGGCGGCCGCGCACGCGCCCACGCCCGTGAGCGTCAGGAAGTCCCGCCGTTTCATGGGATCAGATGACGACACGTTCCGTCTCCTTCGTCGCGAAACTCTGCATCGTGATCGTCCCCGCCGGGCACCGCCTCGCGCAGAGGCCGCAGCGGATGCACGTCTCCTCGTCCTTCAAGATCATCGAGCCCTGCCGAGGCACGTCGAGGCCCGAGCAGACGATCGACGCCGGGAGGATCTCGATGCAGTCCTCGGGACACACGTCCTGGCAGCCGCCGCAGAGCACGCATTCGGTGCCGTCGGCCGCGCTCTGCTCGAAGATCGTGTTGGTCCAGCAGTGAAGGCAGCGCGTTCCTTCGAGCCTCGCCTCCCGCTCGCCGAAGCACTCCTCCACCTCCGCGATGCCGATGCGCCGGGAAATCGGCCGGGTCGGGGGCTTCTGGCGCGGGATGGCCTCGTAATCGAGAACCCGCCGGTACCGTTCGTGGACGTCGATCTCCACCACCGGATCCTCGTCGGGGGAAATCCGCCCCCGGAGGTGGTCGTCGATCGATCGCGCTGCTCGTTTGCCGTTCGCCACGGCGGTGATCGCGATCCGAGGGCCGAAGGCAGCGTCGCCTCCCGAGAAGACGCCCGCCGCGGTCGTCGCCAGCGTGTCGGGGTCGACGACGATCCGGCCCTGGCTCGTCGCGATCCCGTCCTCCGGGCGGAGGAAGCTCAGGTCCCCCGTTTGGCCGATCGCGACCACGACGGTGTCGGTCGGCAGGATCACCTCCGAGCCCGGAACGAACTGTGGAGAAAAGCGCCCGCTTTCGTCGAACACGCGCGACACCGTGAGGAATTCGACGCCGTTCACGCTCCCGCCCTCGCCGACGAGACGCTTCGGCCCGATGCGGTGGCGGAACGTGATCCCCTCTCGCTCGGCCTCCTCGATCTCGTCGCGAGAGGCGGGCATCTCGCTCTCGGATTCGAGGCAGCACACGGTGACCTCTCGCGCCCCGAACCGTATCGCGCTCCTCGCGACGTCCAAGGCCTGGACGACGGAGAGGCTCCGCTGGAGGTTCTCCTGCTCGCCGCCGCGGGCCGCCGTTCGAGCGACGTCCAGGGCGACGTTGCCGCCTCCGATGACGACGATGCGGCTCCCCATCTCGACCTTGTAGCCGAGATTGACGTTGAGCAGGTAATCGACCCCCTTGAGCACGCCGTCGAGGTCCATCCCCTCCACCGCGAGGTCCCGGCTGCGCATCGCGCCGACCGCCAGGAAGACCGCCGCGTACCCCTGCTGGCGCAGGTCGGCCAGGGTGAAATCGCGCCCCAGACGCGAGTCGACGCGAAGCTCCACGCCCAAGGAGAGGATCGCGTGGACCTCGAGCTGGATCAGGGCCCGGGGCAGCCGGTACTCGGGAACGCCGAGCCGCAGCATTCCTCCGGCCACGGGTGCCGCCTCGAAGACCGTGACCGGATAGCCGCGGAGGGCGAGATCGTGCGCGCACGCGAGCCCGGCCGGGCCCGAGCCGATGACGGCGACCCTCTCGGCGTGACGGTCCTTCCGGCGGCCGTAGATCTCCGAGAGCACGGAGAAGTCCATCATGCTCTCGACGCCGAATCTCTCGGTCACGAAGCGCTTGAGCGCCCGGATCGCGATCGGAGCGTCGAGCTCGCCGCGGCGGCAGACGGTCTCGCACGGTGCGGCGCAGATCCGGCCGCAGATCGATGCGAGCGGGTTCGGGCGGCGCGCCACCGCGTAGGCCTCGCGGTACCTTCCCTCGGCGATCAGGGAGACGTACTTTCCCGCCTCCGTGTGGACGGGACACGCCCACTTGCAAGGGAAGTTCCGCTCGAGCCACTCGCGGCTGGCGTCGCCCATGGAACCTATCTCGCGATTTCGAACGCGGTGTCGGTCGCACCGGCGACCGTGACGGGCTTCGAGGTCGCCTTCAGCTTCGGATGCCACACCTTGACGGTGTAGGCGCCGTCCGGCACGTCCGCGATGCGGTACGAGCCGTCGGCCTTGGTCACCGCGAAGTACGGGGTCGG
Source organism: Acidobacteriota bacterium (assembly GCA_041500265.1). Lineage (GTDB taxonomy): Bacteria > Acidobacteriota > Polarisedimenticolia > Polarisedimenticolales > DASRJG01 > DASRJG01. The sequence goes on from JBGQLU010000015.1 coordinate 6,765, forward strand.
GACCGCGACGACGAACGCTTCCATCTCCGCGTGCACCTTGCACAGGAGCGTCGCGACGCAGTCCTTCTTGAACGTGTAGCTGCGGATCTGCCCCTTCGGCCACGTCCCGAGGTTGAACTTCTCGGCGCACGCGTCCGGCGAGAAGACGTTGTGCTGCACCGTGTCCGAGTTCAAGAAGTCCACGGTGGTCCCGATCAGCACCGGCAGGACGTGGGGCTCGAAGACGAGGTTCTGCTGATTGATCTTTTCGTGCGCTTGCGGCGCGGGAAACGACTTGCCGGGGATCGCGTCCACGTAGACGACCGCGTCGGCGCAATCGCGGGTCCCCTTGCACACGACCTTGCCGTGGATGTCGCCCGCGGCGGCGGGGGTCACGAGGGCCAGGGCCAGCGACGAGAAGAGCAGCCTGCGCATCATGGTGTCTCCCTAGAAGGCGAACCGGAGGACGGCCGCCAGGTTGTAGTTCTTCGATTCCTGCAGATCGAGCTGGTACTCGAGCATCAGCTTGATGTTGGCCCGCATGAGATAGCTGAAGTTCGCGTTCCCGAGGCGGATCGATTGGGCCGTAGGGTCGCCCGGGTTGAGGTCCTCGTAGCGGAGGGACACCTGGAAGGGCGGGCGGATCACGTAATCCGCCTGGACGAACCAGGAATCGTAGGCCGGCTCGATCTTGTTCTGCGCGAGCGTCGTCTGGTCCGTGACGGTCAGCGCGTCGGTGCCGTGGAGGTAGGCCCCGAACACGTTGAGGTCGCGCCAGAACCAGGACACGTAGAGACCGACGCGGTCGTAGCGCCGATCCGCAACGCCGAACGGGGCCCCCAGCTCGTCGGTCACGTCGAACGCCACGTCGTTTCCGGTTCCCTGATAACCGAGCACGCCGACCCGCACGGAGTTCTCCCGCCAGTTCTCGGGAGGGAGGTTCTTCCCGGTCGTGTCGCCGTCCAGCCCCATCCCGCCGAACTTGTAGTCGAATCGCGCGTACCAGTCCTTGCCGCTGTGCGGGTCGTTTCCGGAGGTGGCGGGCACGGGACCGAGGCCGCTCGTGATGCCCACCGTGTAGAAGAAGCGGTGCTTCGCGACACCGTAGAACTCGATCGCCTTCACGCTCGCGGGGATCGAGATCCCGTTGGGCTCCTCCGCGACGCCCGTTCCGCCGCGAACGCCGATCGGATCGTAGGCGAACATCGTGTCGATCCCGTTGTTGGTCATGAGCCACATTTCCTGGAATCCGTCGGCGAGGTCGGGCGCGAACATTCCGACTTTGAAGTTGACGGCGTGCTCGGGGCCCGCGACCGAGTTCGCGGTGAATTGCGCGCGCTCGATGCTCACGCCCGCGCCCTCTTCGAAGGTCAGCTCGGCCAGGAAGCCAAATTTCTCGCCCAGGGTCCCCGCGGTGAAGAGGTTGACCTCCTGGGGGAACTGGAAGTCGTTCCGCGTGATCGATCGGTCGGCCCCGTCCACGCTCGACGAGTAGACGTCCGCCATCTTGATGTTGATGGCGATCGGGACGTGGCCGGGAATCGAGCTCGGGTAGACCATCGAGGGCCACGTCTTCTTGTAGGCCTCGGCTCCGAGCGACGTCGGAGTCTCCTTGACCTGCTCCTCGGTCTCCGCCGGCATCCGGTAGCCGTTGAGACGGAATGCCTCCCCGAACGCGTTCAGCTTCGGAAAGACGATGTGGCAGGTCTGGCACGAAGTCTGGTACTTCCGGGCGAACACCGGCACCGCCGAAGCGGGGCTGAACGATCCGAGAACCGCGAGAAGAGCTGCGGCCGAGATCGCCAGGCGGCATGCGAGACGGATGGTCGTGGGCATCGAGAGGCTCCTTTCCCCTTGGTGCCACGAATGCTCGGCTTCCGCCCGCCGGCACACCATCCAGCGGACGCATCAATTCGCGTGGGGAGATCGCACCAGGCGGGGATCGGGGAGCTAGATGAGGTGCTTTTGGAACGCGAAGGCGACGGCCTCGGTCTTCGAGTGGAGCTCGAGCTTGTCGAGGATGTTCTGGATGTGATTACGCGCGGTGAGCGTCGAGATGTGCAGGCGGGCCGCGATTTCGGCGGTGGGGTTGCCGGCCGCGAGCATGCCGAGCACCTCGACCTCGCGCCCGGTGAGCTTGCGGGCGCGGGCGTCCTCCGAGCCTCGGACCGTGACCAGGGTGGGACGCGGGGGCGAGACGCCTTCGGCGTCGGCCGCGGCCGACTCGGCTCGTTGCCGCGCCGAAGGATGAACGATGTGCGCGAGAAAGAACAGGTCCGGCGCCGGCACCGCGAAGTGGAGCACGCTGACGTCCGCCAGGATCGTGTGGCCCCCCTTGGCGAGCAGCCGCAGCTCGAAGTTCCGGACCGTCTCGTTGCGGAGGGCGAGCTGGGTGATCGGACAGCTGTCGGAACAGTAGCGGTTCCCGTGGCTGTCGCACCCTTGGAGCGTCGCCGCGCACGGCATCCCGAGAGCCTCCTCCTCCGTGAATCCGAAGAGGCGCGCCGCACTTTCGTTCCACGACACGATGCGATTGCGCCGGTCGGTGACGAACACGGGGTCGGGGGACCTCGACAGCGCGTCGAAGAGGGGGACGACGGCGGCGGGAACCGGATCGGGCATGCCCAACGGAATCACCACCTCTTCTCGAACGAACTGGCGCGGGGCTCCGGTGGAGGCTAACACCGGGTTACCCCCCGGACAAGAAAGGCACCCCGGGCCGCCGAAACCTTTCGCCAGCTCGCCCGTTCTTTGGAACCGGAGAAGGGTTCCGGGGAGGTCGTATGCTCGTTCGACATGGCAAGCTGATTCCGCGGTTCCTCGCCTTCGCCGGCGCAGCGGTGCTGGTCGCTTCGGCCTGCGGCTGCATGACCTACCGCGGGCCTCGCGGGGTCGAGGCGGTGATCGAGCGCAAGGCGGCGGTCGAGCTGCACCGCGAGATGGGATTCAAGCTCGGCCCGATCTCGACGAAGATCGCCGTCTCGCTCGTTCATCACTGGGCGGACGATCAGGACTTCCGCGACCTCTCCGGCATCGGTGTCGCCGTGTTCGAGGTGACGAGGCACCGCGGCGATCCGACCCAGCCGATCACGGCGAACGACCTTGGCGTCCCCGGGTGGCAGCCGATGGTCGAGAGCCGGTCGGACGGTGAGCAACTGCTCGTGCTCGCCAAGCCCGGGAACGGCGAGCTACGCGAGATCATGTTCCTGTCGATCGATGGCGACGAGGTCGTCGTGGCGCGGCTCAAGGGCCACCTCGACCGTTTGATCGAGAAAACGCTCGCAGCGGCCGATCAAGGCGGCGCGCAGGGCGCCCGCGCGGCGATCGGGTTCGGATCGGACTGAGCGCAGGCGCGGTCGCGTCAGGAGGTCGTGCCGGAGCGGTCGCGCTCCTGCGATCTCTGCGCGATCCAGGTGCCCAGCGCGGCGAGGCCGCCGACCAGGATGATCGCCCGCATCACGCGGAAAAGCGCGATGAACCACGCGATTCCGATGCCAAGCGCGGCCCACTGCACCCACCAGCGCCCCGGAGAGGTCATCCAGTTGATGACGATCAACAAGACGAGGATGAAGGGCGCGGTGAAGAGGAACTTGAGCGACCGAAAGGTCCTGAACATGAATTTATCCCCCGCTCGGAAGGATACGCCTGTTCCGGGGTAGAGGTTCCCGGTACGCGGTAGGGTTTCACCGTATCGACGGATCGAGCCGCATCGAGGATCGTGACCGCGGAAGGAGACGGCCATGAGCATGGAGCTGATCGTCTTGATCGTCGTGTTGATACTCCTGTTCGGAGGCGGGAGCGGCTATTACTACTCGCGACGGAGCCGAGGGTAGGCGTCCGTCCCAAGTCGCCTGATGCCCCGATGAAGCCCGACTCCTCCGACCCCTCGGCGCGGACCGGCGAGGGCGGCGCCGAGCCGCCGCGGGTGCTGTTGCACATGCCGGTCGACGTGCGCAGCACGTCGCTCGGCGTCCTCGCGGTCATCGCCAGCATCTACATGTTGCGGTGGGCCGACGGGGTGTTCATCCCGGTGCTGCTCGGCCTGATGATGAGCTATGCGCTCTCGCCGATCGTCAACTCCCTGCAGCGCTGGCACCTCCCGCGCGCGGTCGGTGCGGCCGTCCTCTTGGTCGCCATGGTCGGCGGCGCGGGATCGCTCCTTTACTCCCTCGGCGACGACGCGACGGCGCTGATCGAATCGCTCCCCGAGGCGGCGCAGAAGCTGCGCGTTTCGCTGCACGGCCCCCACTCCCCATCGACCGGGCCGATCGAGAACGTCCAAAAAGCGGCCGCCGAGCTCGAGCGCGCCGCCGATGAAGGGGCCGCGCCCGCCTCGCCCGATCGCCGCGGCGTGACGAGGGTCGAAATCGAACGCCCCCGGTTCAACATCAAGGACTACATGTGGACCGGCACGCTCGGGCTGGCGACCTTCCTCGGCCAGGGCGCCGTGGTGATTCTGATCGCCTACTTCCTGCTCGTCTCCGGCGACACCTTTCGCCGCAAGATGGTCAGGCTGGCCGGCCCGAGGCTGAGCCAGAAGCGGATCACCCTGGAGGCGCTCGACGAGATCAACGCGCAGATCCAGCGCTATCTCTTGGTGCAGCTGTTCACGAGCCTGATCGTCGGCATCGCAACGTGGCTCGTGTTCGCGTGGATCGGCCTGCAGCACGCCGCCGTCTGGGGGGTGGCGGCGGGGGTCACCAACCTGATTCCCTACCTCGGCGCCGTCGTCATCGGCGCCGGTTCGGCGCTCGTGGGCTTCATGCAGTTCGGTTCGGTCCACATGGCGCTTCTGATCGGCGGCGCGTCATTCGCCATTCACAGCGTCGTGGGCAACCTGCTGACGCCGTGGCTGACGAGTCGCGCCGGCCGCATGAGCCCCGTCGCCGTCTTCGTCGGCGTGCTCGCCTGGGGGTGGCTCTGGGGATTCTGGGGTCTGCTGCTCGGCGTGCCGATCCTGATGGCCGTGAAGGCGGTCTGCGATCGCGTCGAGGATCTTAAGCCCGTGGGCGAGCTGCTGGGATCGTGACGGGGCGGGCTCGCGGGCCCTTTCCCACCGGACCCGGAGTGTCTCCTTTCGAAGGGGCGTTCCGGGGTAGGTTCGGAGCGTACCCCCCGGAGTCCCCGTGGAACGCCTCAACCTTGAAGTTGCGTGGATCGCCATCCTGCTCGGCCTCGTCTCGGGCACGGTGATCGGCCTGTACTTTTCCCGGGAAGACTGGCTGGGCGGATACGCCTCGTGGCGCCGCCGGATGATCCGCCTGGGCCACGTCGCGCTCATCGGCACCGGCCTCCTCAATCTCGCCTTCGCTTTCTCCGTGCGCTTCCTCGACCTGCACGCGCGGGTCGGCACGGCCTCGCGACTCCTGATCCTCGGCGCGGCGACGATGCCTCTGGTGTGCTTTCTCTCCGCCTGGCGCACGGGACTTCGCCGGCTGTTCTTCGTCCCCGTGCTCTCGCTGGTCGGAGGGGTGATGGCCTTCGTCGTCGGGGGGCTCTTTCCGTGAAAGTCGGCCTGATCGCGATGAGCGGCATCCGCGTGTTCGATCGCGAGCTCGCCGAGATGGGGATGACGCTTCCCGGATTCGTCGAGCGCAGCAAAGCGATCGCGTCCCTGCCGAGCCTCGGGCTGCTCACGCTGGCCGGCATCGAGGCCGACCGGCAGGATTACCGCTACCTCGAGGTCGAGGACGTCCGCAAGCTGGCCGACCTGCCGGAGGGGTTCGATCTCGTCGCGATCTCGAGCTTCAGCGCCCAGATCGGCGAGGCGTACGAGCTCGCCGACCGCTACCGGGCCCGCGGCGTCCCGGTCGCGCTCGGGGGCCTGCACGTCACCGCCCGCCCGGACGAGGCCGCCCGGCACGCCGACGCCGTCGTCGTGGGGGAAGGAGAGGTCAGCTGGCCGCGCGTGCTTGAGGATGCGGCGCACGGGCGGCTGCAGCCGCGTTACATGCCCGACCGGGAGTTCGAGCTGTCCGAGGCGCCGATGCCGGCGTTCGGGCTGCTCGACGTCGAGCGATACAACCGGCTGACCGTGCAGGCCAGCCGCGGCTGTCCGTTCCGCTGCGAGTTCTGCGCGAGCTCGGTCCTGCTCACCCCCAAGTACAAGCAGAAGCCGGTCGACAAGGTTCTGGCCGAGATCGACCGGATCCGAGAGCTGTGGCGGCGTCCATTCATCGAGTTCGCCGACGACAACGCCTTCGTGGACCGGGGCTATTGGAAGCGTCTGTTGAGGAGCCTCCGGACGCGCGGCGTTCGCTGGTTCGCCGAAACCGACATGTCGGTGCACGGGGACCCCGAGCTGCTCGAGCTGATGCGCGAGAGCGGCTGCGCCGAGGTCCTGATCGGCTTCGAGAGCCCCGACGAGCGGAGCCTTCGCGGACTCGAACTGAAGGCGGACTGGAAGCGCGCGCACTGGTCCCGCTACCGCGAGGCGATCGCGCGGATCCAGTCGCACGGCATCCGGGTCAACGGGTGCTTCGTCCTCGGCCTCGACGAGCACGGCCCGGAGATCTTCGATCGCGTCTTGCGATTCGCCGAGGAGACCGAGCTGTTCGACGTGCAGATCACGATCCAGACGCCGTTTCCAGGCACGCCGCTGTATCAGCGGCTCGGCCGCGAAGGACGACTGATCGAGGACGAGTTCTGGGATCGCTGCACCCTGTTCGACGTGACGTACCGGCCGGCGAGGATGTCGGCCGAGGAATTGCGGCGAGGCTTTCGCGAGCTTGCCGCGCGGCTCTACAGCGAGGAGCGCACGCGCCGCCGCCGCGCGAACTTTCGCGAGCACAGCCTGCGGGGCCGCGCGGCGGTCTCCAAGGAGGGAACATGAACGGTCACTCGTGGATCCGGATCCTTTTCGGCATCGCGGCCGCCTACGACGGGCTGCTGGGCTTGGTCTTCCTGGCGGCGCCGGGATACCCGTTCGAGCGATTCGGCGTCACGCCTCCCAACCACATGGGGTACGTCCAGTTCCCGGCTGCGCTGCTCATCGTGTTCGCGATCATGTTCTTCAATCTCGCGCGGGACCCGGCGGGACGGCGCGAGCTGATCGTGTACGCGGTGCTGCTCAAAGCGGCCTATTGCGGCGTGGCGGGCTGGTACTGGATGACGGCCTCCCTTCCCATGATGTGGAAGCCGTTCGTGGTCATCGACGTCGTCATGGCCGTGCTCTTCGTCCAGGCCTACCGGCTGCTTGACGGACATGTGACCCTGCGCGCCGCCTGACGTTGACAACGCCGCCCGCGATGCCGATCCTGCCCGGCATGCGTCGCGCCGGCACCGCGGTCACCCCTCTCGCGCGCGCCCTGTTCGCCCTCGCATCGGCCTGCGCGGGCGCGGCCGGGTGCGGCGGTTCGTCGCCGGCGCCTGCTCCGTCCCCGCCCCCGCCCAACGACGTCTTGCTGATCACGATCGACACCGCGCGGGCGGATCGTTTCTCCTATACCGGCTCGCAGGGTCCCGGGACTCCGCGCATCGACGCCTTGGCGCGCGAGGGCGTCGGATTCGCCGACGCGATCAGCCCGGCGCCCCTCACGAAGCCCGCGCATGCATCGGTGATGACCGGCCGGCTGCCGCCGAGCCACGGCGTCCGCGACAACGGCGCGTACCGCCTCCCCGAATCCGAGACGACCCTCGCCGAGGTGCTGAGGAATGCCGGCTTCACGACGGGGGCGTTCGTCGGATCGCAGGTCTTGGACGCGCGATACGGCTTCAACCAGGGATTTGCGACCTACGACGACAAGATGCCGGCATCGGGCGACTCGGCGGTCCTGAGCTATGCGGAGCGGCCCGGAGAAGACGTCGCCTCCGCCGCGGAGCGCTGGCTCGACGCTCAGCACGGCGGGAGGGTCTTCGCGTGGGTGCACCTGTTCGATCCCCACGCTCCCTACCGGCCGCCGGAGCCCGAGCGGTCGCGTTACCCGTCGGCGTACGACGGCGAGATCGCGTACGTGGACCGGGTCGTCGGGAGCCTGCTCGATTCGTGGCACGCACGGCGCGGCCTCGACCACACGCTCGTGATCGTCACGGCCGACCACGGCGAGGCGCTCGGCGAGCACGACGAGCCGACGCACGGCGTGTTGGTGCACGACGCCACGCTCCGCGTGCCGCTCGTGATCCGGTCGCCGGGACTCCGCCTTCCGCGGCCGGTCGATGCCCCCGTCAGCCTCATCGACGTCCTGCCGACGATCCTCGGGCTCCTCCATCTCCCCCCTCCCGCGGGCGTGCAAGGGCGCGACCTGACGCCGCTGATGCGCGGGGCATCGCTCGCGTGGTCCCGAGAATCCGGTTACAGCGAAAGCCTCTACGCCGAGATCCATCACGGTTGCGCCCCGTTCCAGGTGCTCCGCGAGAACGGATTCAAGCTCGTGCGGGGGAGCGTGGACGAGCTGTACGACCTCGCACGGGATCCGCACGAGCTGCGAGACGTCGCCGCCGCCGAACCGCAACGCGCCCGGGACCTGGGGGACGCGCTCGACCGGCTCGTCGCCGAGCTGCACGCGGGCACCGCCGAGGCGGCGCCCCTCGACGACGAGGCGCGACGGGCGCTCGAATCGCTCGGGTATTCGTGGACCTCCCCGGCCGGCCCGACGTCGGGGCGGGGGCGCGATCCCCGCGAGGCGCTGCGCTCGATGAAGATGATGGCGGAGGGGGACCGAAGCTTCGCGCGTGGGGACGTCTCCGGCGCCGTCGCCTCGTATCGCGAAGTGCTGGCCGTCGAGCCGGCGAGTGTGGACGCGCGCGTCCGGCTCGCCCAAATCCTCGTCACCCGGGGGCGAAACGACGAGGCGGCGCGCCTGCTGGCGGCGGCTGCCGCGATCGCGCCCAAGGAGCCCGAGCTACGACGCAGGCTCGGCGACGCCCTGTTCGCGTCGAGGAAATACCGGGAAGCGCTCGCGGCGTACGACGCGGGCTTGGCGCTGCACCCCGCCGGACACGACATTCGCGATGCCCGGTGGCGCCTCCTGAACCAGCTCGGCCGCCACGACGAAATGCTCGCCGAGGCCGAGCGCGCGGTCGCGGCGGACCCGTCCGACGGGATGGCCCGCTACGCGCGCGCGCTCGCCTGTTGCGGCCGAGGGAGCGACGAAGCCTACGTCGCGGCTCTGAAACGGGAACTGGCGCAGCTTCCGGGCGACCCGAATCTCCTGGCAGCGCTCGCGAACGCTCACGCCAAGTGACGCGCCGGAGTCAGGAAGGCGGCCACTCGGGGAACTGCGGGGCGCTCCCGGCGATCTGGTCCCAAGGCGCCTTGTAGGCGACCTGGATGTGGAACGAGGGCTGGAGCTTCACGTCGCGAAGCCCCCCCGCGCCGACGTAGTACTTCTCTCCGCCGTCGGCGTAGATGCCCGACCCGCAATGACCACAGAAGTAGCGGTCGGAGAAGTCCTCCTCGTGGTACCGCTTCATCGAGTCCTGGCCCTGGGTGACCTTGAAGTTCTTGGCCGCCACCACCAGGACGGTCGAGCCGGGACCGCCGGTCCAGCGCTGGCAGCGCGTGCAGTGACAAACCCCCATGGCCTGCGGCGCGTGCACGTCGAACTTGACCTTCCCGCACAGGCACGCTCCGTGGACGACTTCGCTCATGTCTTCTCCTTGGTGAGGCGTTCGGCTCGTTTTGGGCGACGCGACGGATCATTTTACCGCTTACCTCGAAACTTGCCTTCCCCTCCCCCAGAGCCGAACTTCGGGGGAGGAGGTCCCCATGCGCAGCAAGCTCCTCGGCCTTTCCCTGTTGGCCCTCGGCGCCTTCGGCTCGGGTTGCGGCGTGCCGCAAGCTCCGCCGGTCATGGTCCCGCCGCAAATCGACCTCCGGCCGCGCGAGATGATCGGGATCATTCGCTTCGCCACGACCTCGAAGGGGGAGCTCGGTCCCCTCGCGACCCGCCGCTTCACCGAGGCGGCCCGCCGCGATCAGGGGCTGGTGAGGATCGTCGACCTCGGATCGCGGGACGAAGCTCTCCAGTCGATCGGGCGCGACCGGCTCGACGCCGACGCTCTGATCGCCCTGGGACGCAAGAACGGCGTGAAGACGATCGTGACCGGAGAGCTCGCCGTCTCGAAGGTGCGCCCCGACGTGCGGGTCGACGCTTTGCTCCGCTCGGGTTCGGTCACCGCGCAAGTCGACGCAACGCTCGAGGTCCAGATGTTCGAGTCCGAATCGGGGGCGGCTCTATGGAACCGATCCTCCCGCGCGACGCACTCGGTCGGACACGTCGGGATCTGGGGCGGGAACGAGTTCGCGTTCGACGCCAGGAACCCCGAGGAAGCGTACGGCGGGCTCGTCGACGAGCTCGTCGCCCAAGTCTCGCGGCCGTTCCAGGTGTCGTGGGCGAGGCCTTAGCGCGCATACAGCGCGTAGGCGGCGGCGATGCCGAGCAGGTCGAACAGCGCGTGCACCACCATCGCATCGGCGACTCGCCGCCGGCGAAGGAAGATCAGCGCGAGCATAAGTCCGGTGACCCCGCTCGACAGGGCGCTTCCGCGACCCTGGTAGAGGTGTCCTAGACCGAACACCGCGCTGTCGGCGATCACCGCGACGACGAGTCCGGAACGTCCGAACGCCTTTTCGAAGCGCGTGAGGATGAACGCCCTTTCGAGCTCCTCCGCGAACCCGCCGCCGACGATCGCGCTGAAGATCCAGGCGGGCGCGTCGCGGGGATCGCGGAAGAGATCCTGAATCGGAGGCGGCCCTCCGCTCCCCCACAGCGCGGGAAGCACGACGTTGGCGACGACGAACATCCCCCCCGAGGCGAGCACGAGGGTGACGACACCTCGGATCGACAGGTCGAACCTCAGCCCCAGGTCGCCGAGCGTCTCATCGTTCCGGCGCAACAAGAACCACACGACACCGAGAACGATCGCGGCGCGGATGGAGACTTGCAGCGCGATGGACGCGACGCTGCTCGGCATCGGGTTCGGCCCCAAGAGGTGCCTCGTGGCCGAGACCGCCCAGTAGGCCACGATGACGGCGATCGATACCCACAAGACCCGGCGTGACGGCATCGAGAATGGTCTCCGGCGACAGCGAGTCGCGAGTGTCGCGGATCGAGCGGGGCGCGGTCAACGGAATCGCGAGCTTCCGTCACGAACAGGACGCCCCGTTCTGTTCGGAAACGTCTCGCCTATACTCCGCTCGATGGTTCCCGCTCCCGGCGTTTCGCTCCTTCAGTACCGCCTCATCGAGCAAATCGGCGCGGGGGGGATGGGGGTCGTCTGGCGCGCGACCGACACCGCGCTCGGACGCGGCGCCGCGATCAAGTTCCTCCCCGACGTCCTCGCCGGCGACCCGGAGCCGCTGGCTCGCTTCGAGCGGGAGGCGAAGCTGCTCGCGTCGCTCAGCCACCCGAACATCGCCGCCGTCTACGGCCTGCACGTCGTCGACGGCGTGCGGTTCCTGGCGATGGAGATGGTCAAGGGGGAAGACCTCGCCACGCGGATCGCTCGGGGCCCCATACGGCCTGACGAAGCGGTCGCGCTGGGCCGGCAGATCGCCGAGGCGCTCGAAACCGCGCACGAGAGCGGCGTCATCCATCGCGACCTCAAGCCGGCGAACGTCCGCGTGACCGCGGAAGGCACGGTCAAGGTCCTCGACTTCGGACTCGCGAAGGCGTTCGAGACCGCCCCAGCGTCGGGCCCGGTCCAGTCGGGCCTGTCCCCGACCGTCACCTCGGCCGGCTCCGCCATCGGGTTGATCCTCGGAACCGCGGCGTACATGAGCCCTGAACAAGCTCGCGGAAGGCCGGTGGACCGGCGCACCGACATCTGGTCGTTCGGCTGCGTGATGTACGAGATGCTCACCGGCGAGCGCGCGTTCGACGGCGAAACGGTCTCGGACTCCATCGCGAAGATCTTGCAGACCGAGGCCGACCTGTCGCGGCTTCCCGCGACGACTCCTCGGCTCGTGCGGGATCTGATCGCGCGCTGCCTCGAGAAGGACGCCAAGCGAAGGCTCCGCGACATCGGCGACGCTCGGTTGGCGCTCGAGGACGCAGCCCGCGGGGGAGCGGAGAGGACGTCGGCCGACCGCCTTCCGGCCCCGGCTCCAGGGAAGAAAGCGTGGATCCCTTGGGCCGTGGCCGGAGTCGCGCTCGCTCTGGCGATCTCGGCGTTGGCGTTCCTGCCTCGCGGCGGAGCAGCGAGGGCGAGCACGCGTGGTCCGACGTACTTGGCCCTCAATGCCCCAGAGAAGATGCGATTCACCGAGCAGCCGGGGGACATGGTCGTCGCCCCCGACGGCCGGTCGATCGTGGTGGTGGCGACGACGGACGACGGCACCTCCCGTCTCTACCTGCGGCGCTTCGACGATCCGGCGTGGCACGCGCTCCCGGGAACCGAAGGCGCCTATTTCCCCTTCTGGTCGGCCGACGGGCGGTTCGTGGGTTTCTTCGCCGCCGACAAACTCAAGAAGATCGCGGTCGGAGGCGGGACCGCCGACACGATCTGCGACGCCGCGGCCGGCCGGGGAGGCGCCTGGAACCGGGACGGCGTGATCGTCTTCGCGCCGGGCTCGTTCGGACCGCTGATGCAGGTGAAGGCGGAAGGGGGCGCGGCCGAGCCGGCGACTCAGCTCGACGCCTCCCGCGGCGAGGTCGGCCATCGATTTCCGCGGTTCCTTCCCGACGGGCGGCACTTCCTCTACGCGAGCTTCCCGATGCACGACGGCGGGTACGACAGCTGGATGGGAACCGTCGGATCGAAGGAGCGGACGCTCGTCGTGAGCTCCGACGGCGTCCCGTCGTTCACGCCTCCCGACCGGCTCGTCTATCGCCGGACCAAGACCCTATTCGTCCAGTCCTTCGACCCGAGGGCCGGACGCGTCTCGGGCGAGCCGCGGGCCCTCGTCGAAGCGGGCCTCTGGGAAGGATTCATGGCGTCGCCGACCTCAAGCGCGGGGGGCGGGGGCGTCCTTGCGTTCTGTCCCCTGCTCGACGTCAGCACCGAGCTCGTCTGGTTCAGCCTCGACGGTGTCCAAGGCGACACGATCCCGCTCCCCGCGGCACAATACAACGAGGTCCGCTTCTCCCCCGACGGGACGCGCGTCGCGACCGCGCGCTATGAGCGGGACAACCCGCTCGCGTCGGGGAGCGACGTCTGGCTCGTCGATCTGGCGCGCAAGAGCGGATCGCGCGTTACGTTCGATCCGCAGTTCGAGTTCGCGCCGGTCTGGTCGCCCGACGGCCGGACGATTTTCTACAACGGCAACAAGACCGGGGGGTACCTGATCTACCGGCTATCGGCCGAAGGCGCGGGCGAGGCGGCCGCGATCTCGAAGCCTCAAGGGTTGGCGCAACAGCCGGACGACATCACTCCCGACGGACGGCGGATCGTCTTCGAATCCCAGGAGGCGAAGACCGGGCGCGACCTCTGGATCCTCGACACGACGAGCGGGGCTCCGCCCGCTCCCTACTTGGTCACGTCGTTCAATGAATCGCAGGCGCGCATATCCCCGGACGGCCGGTGGCTGGCCTACCTCTCCAACGAGAACGGACGGATCGAGTTGTACATCCAGTCGTTCCCGACACCCGGGAGCAAGGTCCAGGTGTCCAATGGTGGGGCCGATGCGCCGGCGTGGAGCCGGGACGGCAAAAGGCTCTTCTTCCTCGCCCCGGCCCAGACGCTCATGGCGGCGGACGTAACCCCCGGGGCGGCGCCGCGGGTCGCGGCCCCGGTCAGGCTGTTCCGGTTCCCGCGCCAGACCCGGTTCTTCGACGTCGCGCCGGACGGCAAGCGCGTTCTCGCTACGATGTCGGCGAGCGACGCCGTCGGCCGGACCATCGACGTGATACTCGACTGGGACGCCGCGATCGACAAGTAGAGCGGGGCCACCCTCACATCGCGCGGACGTCGCTCATCCGGAGCTTCGGCGCCTGGCTGAGCTCCCGCGAGCGTCGCGCGGCCACCGCGGCGTCGGAGGCCCGGCCGGCCCGGGACAGGAGCGTCGCGTACGCGCTCCACGTTTCGGGGCCTTCGGGATCGAGCCGCAGCGCCTCCTCCGCCTCGGCGATAGCCTCGGCGTGGCGTTCCAGGGCCGAAAGCATCTGCGCCGCGTTGCGATGGATCACGGGGCTCCACGGCTCGAGCGCGATCGCCTTGCGGTAGAGCTCGAGGGCGCCGGCGTAATCCCGGCGGTCCGCCCGCGCGCGCGCCAGCTCGGAGAGGGGCCCCGCCGCCTCCGGCGGGTTGACCTGCGCCGCGGCCTCCAGGACGCGCTCCCCTTCGTCGACGCGCCTCTGCCGCATCAACGACTGTCCGTAGGCGAAGGCGATGTCGAAGTCCTTCGGATCCTTGGCGTACGCGCTCGCGAACGCGTCCGCCGCCTCGCTCTGTTTCCCTTGCGACGCCAGGGAGACGCCGAAGAAGTACGGACCCTCCGCCCGCGGGAACCCCGCGGCGAGCGCCTCCCGGAACTTCACCTCGGCCTGGGCCCAGAGGCCGCGGCGCGCTTCCGGCGGGACGACGTGCGTGCGAAGCGAGATCGCCCGCGCGGTGAAGAACGCCTGCTCTCCCGGCGGCAGGGTCGCGAGCAACGCGGGGAAGTACGGCTCGACGTCGAACCGCGTCCGCGGCCCAGGGGGGTCGTCGATGCGGGTCCGGATCCAGTGGTCGGTGAAGCGCATGTGATGCTGGTCGTCGGGCTCCGCCTTCCTCATGTGACAGGTCACGCAATTGTCCGGCGGGGTCGTGGCGCGCCGCGAGGCGGCCCCCGCCTTGCAGGAAGCGGTTCCATGGCAGCCGACGCACTTCGAGGTGAAGAAGTCGGCGGGACGGTCCTGGCGAAAGGCGCTCTGGTGCGGGTTGTGACACGTCAGGCACTCGAGCTTGCCGTCGCTTTCCCGAAAGCAGCGCGACAGGAGAAGGCGGTCCGCCTGCGCGGACAACCCGAAGTCCTGCATCGTCACTTGGGAGAACCGGAACGGGATCACGGCGGAGGTGATCGGACGGCCCGGGCGCCAGTCCTCGAGGGAGGCTTGGTAGATCGAGACCCGCTCGCTGAACTTCGCGTCCCCCAGATGACACGGGTAACAGACCTGCATCCGCAGATCCCTCGGCAGCCTCCGCGGATTCACGATCGTGGGATCCGGTTGCCCGGTCGGCGTCGCCCCTTTGTCCCATTTCGCCAGATGCTTCTCCCCCGGACCGTGGCAGCGCTCGCAGCCGATGCCGTGAGCGATCGGCTCCTTGTAAGCGTTGCGCTCGCCGGGGAGGAGCTCCATCCGGTCGTTGTGACAGAAGACGCAGGTGCGCCCGGTCTCCCTGGCGAAGTAGAAGTTCTTGAACTCATATCCGGGGCACAGGTCCCACACGCCGCCCAGGTTGTGCCAGCAGACCGGCGCCTGGAACAGGTGTCCGTTCTGGGAAACCAGATACGTCCGGCTGTGGTTCCCCGAGCCGACGACCCAGGCCAGCTCACGCTCGTCGACCGCGGTTTCGCCCCCACGGCCGTCGGCGATCGACTGTCTGATGAAGTCCTTCCCGCCGCGCCTCGTCATGCGGTAGCGCAGGCCGGTGGACGGGACTTCAATCGTGTTGTGCTTGGTCCAGTCCTCCACGACCGGCGCCTCGGAGATCGGAGTCCACGACCGGCCCATCCCCGTGCGGGCAAAGGTCGAGCAGATCTCCGCGTGGCACGGCCGGCACGCGTCTCCGCCGACGAACCGGGCTTGCGCCGTCGAATCGAGGTCCTTGGCGCCGCCGTCCGGGCCCGCGCCGGATGGCGCGGTCGTTCCGCTGCGCCCGCAGGCGGCCAGTACCGCCAGTACGAGCGCCGCGATCCACCGGCTCGCGCCACCGGGTTCACACCAAGGACCGCTCGTATTGGAGATCGTGGCCGCCACTCGGAACGTACCCATCAAGACGGGGGGTGGCTCACTATACCGCACGTATTCAGGAATTCGGCGACCGGCGAACGGTGCTCTCAGGGACACGCGCTCGAAAGGCGCGGGTCCCCGAGACTGTCGGCGCCCCAGGTGCCGATCCCGCACGGGTTGCGCGCGCGGACGAGGTAGTAGAAACCGTCGGCTTGAGCTGGAGCGGCGGCGTCAACGGTCGAGGTCGTCGCGATCGAGCAGGCGAGGCCGATCGAGGCGCCGGTTCCGGAGTTCGCCAGAGCCGAGAGGCTCCCTCGGGCGACATCGTAAACGGTGGCGGGGCCGGCGCTCCCCGATGCGTCCGGCCAGGAGATCACGGCCTCGCTTCCGGACCCGCGGCCGACCGCGATCGGCGCGAGCTCTCCCGGAGCATGGAAGGCCGAAGGGTCCGCTGGTGCGCAGTCCTGGTTGTTGTCCACCCCGTCGCCGTCCCCGTCCGGCGGAGGGAGCTGATCGAGGGCGAACGAGAAGACCGATCGACCGTAGGTTCCCGCGAACAGCGTCCGCGAGGGATCGTCGAGCACCAGCCGGCTGACGACGACCGACGGCATCCCCGACCCCAGCATCGACCACGAGGCGCCGGCGTCGTCGCTCAGGTGGACGCCGACGTCGCTCGCGACATACAGGCGGCCGTGCCACGCCGGGTCCTGGATCACGTCGTCGAGCGGGACTTGGGGGAGCCCGCCGCTCAGCGTTTGCCAGGTCGCCCCAAGATCGCTCGTGACCCGGAGATACGGCATCGAGTCTCCGGCTCTGAAGCCGGTGACGGTCAGATAGGCCTTGTCCGCTTCGAACGGGTCGGGGCCGATCTCGGTGACCCAGTACGCGGCCCCGGGCGGATTTCGCTTCGTCCAAATCGCCCCACCGTTCGAGGTGACCCAGACGTTACCGTCGTCGGTCCCGGCCCAGACCACGCCGGGATCGACCGGCGACGCTCGCACCACGGTGATCGTCCCGTTGACGGGGTTCGGCGGCGAGGACGCGGCCGGGGCGCGGGTCCCGGCGTCCGTCGCTCCGAGCGTCGGCCCGTTCGTCAGGTCGGGGCTGATCGGGGTCCACGTCACGGCGGAGTCGATCGACCGATAGACGCGCTGAAACCCCATGTAGAGGGTCGTCGGGACCGTGGGGTCGAGGATGATCGGCGTGTTCCAGCTCGAGCGCTCGCTCAGATCGACGCCGTTCAGCGCCTCCATCCACGTATCGCCGCCGTTCACCGATCGCTGGAGGTCGCCGTCCTGCAGGTCGCCGTAAACTTTGTTGAGATTCGTCGGATCGATCTGCACCTGAAAGCCGTCTCCGCCGTCGACCGTCTGCCAGTCCGACGTCCCACCGGTTTTCGTCCTTGCGATCCCGTGGTCCTGCGTGCCTGCCAAGCGCCTCAGCGGGTTCTGTCGCGAGACGGAGAGGCCGTACAGTTGGCCGATGGCCAAGGTCGTCGCATGACTGAACGTCGCGCCGTCGTCCGTGCTCTTGTAGAATCCTCCGTCGTTGGCCAGGAGAAACTGGGTCCCCGGCCCGACGATGAGGTCGTGCTTGTCGGCGTAGTTCGACCCTGGCACCACCGCGAAGTTCTTCCCACCGTCGGTCGATCGCCAGAGCGAGGCGTCGAGGACGAACACGACGCTCGCGTTGGTCGGATTCACCCGGATCTGGCCGAAGTAGTACCCGAACGTCGCGAATTGCCCGGGGAGCTGGGTGTTCGACATTTTCGACCATCGGTCCCCCCCGTCGGTCGAGCGGTAGACCCCGAGAAGGCTACCCGAGGCGTCGTAGATCACCGCATACATGGTTTGCGTCTGAGAGGGCGCGATCGCGAGGCCGATTCGGCCCACGTTCGCCCCGGTGGGGAGACCGGTCGTCAGTCGCGCCCACGACGTTCCCGAGTCGGTGGACCTGTAGATCCCGCTGTTGGCCCCCCCGAAATACCCTTGGTTCCCCGCCTTGCTGCGCTGCCAGATCGCCGCGAAGACTCGGGCTGAGTTCGAGGGATCGATCGCGACGTCTGCCGCCCCCGAATCGTCCGCGACGTAAAGCACCTTCTGCCAAACGCTTCCTCCGTTGGTGGACCGGTAGACGCCGCGATTCACGTCCTTGTTGAACACCCCGCCGCCGGCGGCGGCGAACAGGCGCGACGGATCGGCCGGATCGATCGCGATCTTCCCGATGTGACGCGTTTCGGCAAGACCGAGGCTCGTCCATGTCGCGCCTCCGTCGGTCGTCTTGTAGATCCCTTCCCCGTCGTAGGAATAGGTGAGCCCGTTCTCCTCCCCCGTTCCCACGTACACGACGTTCGAGTCGGTCGGGTGCGCGGCGATGGCACCGATCGACAGCGCGGTTTGCGCATCGAACGTGGGGGTCCACCCGACCCCGCCGTCGGAGGACTTGAAGACGCCGCCGTCGGCGGCTCCGAGCCAGAGCACGCTTCCGTTGTTCGGATCTCGGGCCAGCGCGCTCGCCCGCCCCCCGAGGTTGTAAGGACCGGCCGACGACCACGTGCCGGCCGTGCGGCCGAACCGTCCCGCGGCCTGCGCCGCTTCGAGCGCGTCCGAGCGGAACCGTGCCGGAATCGGATCGGCGGAGTTGCGTTGTCGGGCGAACCAGCCGCTCGGTGCGTCGCGCCCAAGGTCCCGGTCGCTTCGATCAGCGACGGGTATTCCATGCGACGCACACGCCGCCTCGAGGACGCACGCGAAGACGGCGGTCCACAGGAGTTGCCGTCTCAATCTCTCCCCTCCCCCGGCTCGAGCGGGCGCTCCTCCTCTATATACGCGAAATCGCTCGATCTCTCCTGGGACGGGGGCCTTGCGCCGCTACGGACAGGGGCTAGGGTTCCCCCGCGTGCTCCCGTCGGACAGGAACCCCTTCGTTCCCTCCTCACGCAGCCGGTTTCGGACGGTGACGAGGTAGAAGAAACCCGCGCCGGCGGATGGGCTCGAGGCATCGGTCGTGGACTCGGCGGTCAGCCCCGACGCGAAGCACGTCCCGAAGCTCGCCGGGAGCGCGGCGAGCGGGTCACGGTAGACCTCGTAGGCCCCCAGGGAGCGCTCCGGTCTCCACTGCAGCGTCGTCTTGTTCGGGAACGTCACGCCCGCGACCTCTCCCGGCGGCGGGTATCCCGCCGCGAACCCCGCGTCCGAGCGGAAGCCGGCGCTCGACGCCCCCTGCCGGACCAGCGAACCGCCGATCACGTCGAACGTGACCTTGTAATGCGCCGCCGACAGCAGGCTTCCTTGCCTCGGGTCGCCTCCGTTGTCGAAGGTGGCCTCGTTCAGCTTGAAGCTCGCGCTCGTCTGGGCCCTCGCCGGGACGATGACGCCCCCGCCGGCGAGCAGGATCGCGGCGACGAGCCTGCCGAGGGTTCTCGCTCTCACCGCGCCCCCAGCAGCACGCGGATCAGGCCGGTGCCGGAATCGAGGCCTTCGAGCGCCTTGCCGAAGACGGTTCCCGGAAGCGGACTCTTGGCGGCCATCGCTTGGCCAGGCGCCGGCGACGACACCAGCGGATCGCCGGGGTGGATCGCGCCGAACCCGGCGTCGACGTTGACGGAGGTGAACAGCACCGCCGCCACCCCCACGATCATCGCGCCATCGACGGTTCTTGACGGCTCGGCCGCGACGCCGACGACGTTCGGATCCATGGCGGATACGGTGCGGCGAAGCTTTCCCGGGGCCGAAGGATCGAGCGCCAGCAGGTCGCCCGCGCCCACCGCCTCGCTCGTTTCGAAGGCCAGGACCGCCGGCATGGCCGGAGGCGGGGTCTCCATCTCACGGGCGCTCGGCCCTGCATCCACCCTGGCCGCCGGCGGCGCAACGGCCGCCACCGGGCGCGGAACGGCCGGGTTCGATGCGTCCAGGGGAGCGATTCCGCTCGTTCCCGAGGCGAGAGCCTGCATGCGGGCCCGAAGCTCGACCTCCGGGAGCCGAGCCGCTCTCGCGCCGGGGCTTTCGGTCACGCCGTGATCGGTGGCCTTGATCTTCTCGAGCAGCGCGCTCGCCTTGGTGTAGGAGCTGCGGACGGTGCGGCCGGTCGCGCGCTCCATCCCCTCGAACCTCGCCCGCGCGGTCGAGGCGCGAAGCTCCGGATGGCGCGCCTGCTGCTCCTCGAGGCCGGTCATCGCCGGGATCGGCGCCGGACCTTCCTTTTCCCGGACGACGTTGGCGTTCTCGAACCCGATCCGAAGGCCCAGGACGATGTAATCGAAATCGACGTCGGGATCGCCGGGAGCCCCTTTCACGAGGATGGCGGTCGTGGACTTCTCAGCGACGTACAGCCGCGCGGGAGCGCCGACCGGCGCGACGTACACCGTCAAGCCGAGCTCCGGATTCGTCACCCACTGGAACGTCTCGCCGAGCGTGACCCGCGCCTCGCCCCGCACCAGGCGCCCGCTGCCGCGCGTATAGGTCCCGACCTCGTCTCCTTCGAGCGCGGCGTAGGCGATCGTTCGATCATCCCGCTCCGGGTGGTTCTGGATGAAATTCTTGGCGCCGTTGCCGCGGATCGAGGCGCCCTGCGAGTCCCCGACGAAGGCGTAGGTCCCGGATGACGCGTTCTCGAAATATCCGCCGTCGTGGTATCCGTGCGCCCAGATCCCGTAGTACCGGAACCCGTCGAAGTAGCCGACGTCGCCGTAGTTCTCGCTGCTGGAGCTGAAGTACAGGCCCCGGTTCGTTCCGACCGCGACCACCCCCGCGCCGTCGGGCTGGTCGCCGATGTACCCGTAGTTCGCCCAACCCGGATCGACGAACAGGCCGCCCACGGTTCCGTACCCGCGGACGCCGTAAGCCCCGCCGAACCCGAGGACGGCGGTCGACGAGGTCCCCGAGGTCGCGAAATAGCCGCCGGTATCGGAGCAGCCGGTCGAGGAAACTCCGGTTGACGTGCTGCTTGCGCACACCGCGGCCATCGCCGCGACCGAGGGGTCAGAATTCAGGAACTGCACCGGACCCGGCTTGACCTGATAGGTGGGCGAGGCATCGAGGAAGTAGCTCGACGGCAGGCCGTTCAGCTGCGACGCGTTCGTCGCCGTCACCGCGCTCACCGCGTTCGTCGAGCTCAACGCGTAGGCCGCCGATTGGACCTGCGTGCGCGGCGCCAGTGTTTCCGCGCCGACCTTCACCTCGAGCCACACGCTGCCGTAGTCGCGGAACACCGCGTCGAGCGTCGTGTACGATCCCGGCCCGCTCCCATCCGCGACCGTTCCGGAGCCGAGCGCCACGCTGAAGAGGCCTCCGGAGACGGTGACCGCGTTCGCGCTCGAAGCGGCGTGCTGGTCCTTGAGGATCTCGTTTCCCCCCGTCGCCGCGTCCAAGAAGCGGAACAGCATGTCGTACGAGCCGGAGAGCGGCTTGTCGTTCTGGTCGCGCAGCACCCCTTGGTAGTTGACGAGCGCCGGCGGCGACGCCGCCGGTGTCCGCCCCGTCGCGGCGGCGGCGACGAGGAGGGGAAGAACGAACCGGAACACGGACCGCGAATTCGGCGAAATCATGGGTACGCTCCTTCCGCGGGACCGAACATCCGGCCGCGTCATGCCTGGAGACGCAATCCGTGGTGAAAGTCCGTCACCCTTCGGGTCGATTTCTTTTCGGGCTGCGGTCGCGAGCGTGCGCGATACGTGGACCACTGACCCGGACGGGTGCTCGAGACTCTCCGGATCGTGGTAGAAATTGCGCCGGACTCGCCATCCGGCCGTTCTGCTGGAGGACCCATGGAACAGTTCGCACGCTCCCGTTGGCGTATCGGGCTCGCCCTCACGATGTTCTGTTGGATCGGCACCCCGACTCTGGAACCTCGGGCGGCAGCGGCCGGGGTTCCGGCCGGGGCGGCGATCGGGCCGGATTGTTCGATATGGACGCTCGACGGCTATCGCATCGGAATGGGGGGAGCGGAGATTCTCGCGGTCCGCTCGATCACCATTCACGTCTGGGGCCAAGCCCAGGCGATCGAGCCGGGGACGCTTCGGGGCGTGCTCGTTCTCGATGCGTCGAACCATCTCGAGAAGTGGGACGTCGGCTACGACAGGGAGGAGGGAGAGGAGCTTCGCGCCGAGTTGCGGGAGCGTCTCGGCGAGCCGGCTTCCGACGTCTCCGGCACGATCATCGACGACGGTTCGGACATCGTCCGGCAGCGCAGGACGATCTGGCGGAGCGTCGCCTGCGATGCTGCGGTCATCGTTTACGAGAACACGAGCGTGCGTGGGACGCCCGGACACTCGGTCCACGCAACGCTGGCTCGGGCCTCCATGTTCAAACAGGGCTTTGCCGAGGCGAAATCCCTCTTCCCGTGATGCACGGGCTCCGAATCCGCCGAAACCGGGTGACCTTTGGGCGAAATCACGATACTGATCCGGGCCGCGAACGCGGGCGACCGGGACGCGGCGGACCGGCTCTATTCCGAGCTGTACGGAACCCTGCGCCGGCTCGCGCGCGCGCGCCTGCGCGCCGGAGGGCGCGACGCGGTTCTCGACACGAACGCGGTCGTCCACGAGAGCTTCATGCGCATGGCCGAAGCCGGGAGCGTCGTCGCCGAGGATCGACGCCAATTCCTCGCCTACGCATCGCGGGCGATGAGGTCCGTCATCGTGGACTTCGTCCGGCAGAGGAACGCCGCGCGCCGCGGTGGGAACGCGACCCCGATCTCCCTCCGGGAGAGCCTGGGCGCCGTCCCCGACAGCCAGGACGAGATCCTTCGGGTCCACGAGGCGCTCGAACGCTTGGAGCGACTCGACCCGGAGGCCGCGCGGGTCGTCGAGATGCGTTATTTCGCGGGGCTGAGCGTCCCGGAGATCGCCGCGGCGCTATCGGTCAGCGAAACGACGGTCGAGCGGCGCTGGCGCAAGGCTCGGGTGCTGCTCTTCGACTGGCTTCGCTGAGACGGGCTCCTCGCTCGATCCGTTTCTCATGGGGCACGCGATACGATGGGGCGTGGAACGACGGGCTCGGACGATCGCGTGCACGGCCTTCGCCCTGACGGCGTTCGCGGCCAACTCCCTCCTGTGCCGCCAGGCGCTCCGGCCGAACGCGATCGACGCCGCGAGCTTCTCCGCGATCCGGCTCGTCTCCGGCGCCGCCACGCTTTCGATCCTGGTGGCGGTGGCGCGACGCGGGTCGTTCCGGCTCGGCGGCACGTGGGGATCGGCCGCGATGCTCTTCCTCTATGCTGTTCCCTTTTCCTTCGCCTACGTCAGCCTGGGCGCGGGGACGGGAGCGCTCATCCTGTTCGGCGCGGTTCAGGGAACGATGCTCCTGGCCGCGCTCGCCTCCGGAGAGTGGCCCCATCTGCTTCAGTGGACGGGGCTCCTCTCGGCGCTAGCCGGCCTCGTCTACCTCGTCCTGCCGGGCATCACCGCTCCCGCGCCCGGCGGATCGGCTCTCATGGCGGCCGCGGGGATCGCCTGGGGGATCTATTCGGTCCGCGGCCGGAGAGCCGCCGATCCCCTCGGAGAGACCGCCGGAAATTTCGCCCGTGCGGTTCCGCTCGTGCTGATCGTCGGCCTCTGGGAGGCGCGCCAGCTTCACGCCACGTCCACCGGTGCTCTCCTCGCGATCGCGTCGGGCGCCGTCGCCTCCGGCATCGGGTATGTCGCCTGGTACGCCGCGCTGACCGGATTGAGCGCGACCCGCGCCGCCTCCGTTCAGCTCGCCGTTCCCCTCCTGGCCGCCGCGGGCGGGGTCGCCTTCCTGTCGGAGCGGGTCACGCTTCGCCTCGCGGTCGCGTCGCTCCTGATCCTGGGAGGGGTCGCGCTCGCGTTGGCCGGACGTGAACGGCCCGCACGAAGGGGTCCCCCCACGGCGTGACGCCCCGATCGGATAAGATGGCCGACGAGGAACCCCCCGATGAACCCCAAGCGAATCAAGAAGATCTCCCGCAAGCTCTCGATCGGCTATCGCGTCGACGACGGCCGGAAGTTCCGGCTCAAGCACATCGATCCCGCGGACACCGGAGAGCTCAAGTCGGAAGACAAGCCGCGCGCCAAGGAGGCGCTGGCGATCGGCGTCGGGGCGCTGGCCGACCTCCAGGACAAGTTGTACGCGCAGGATCGCTGGGCGGTGCTGCTGATCTTCCAGGCGATGGACGCCGCCGGCAAGGACGGCGCGATCAAGCACGTCATGTCCGGCGTCAATCCCCAGGGCTGCCAGGTCTATTCGTTCAAGGCTCCCTCCGCGGAGGATCTGGACCACGATTTCCTCTGGCGCTGCATGAAGTGCATGCCGGAGCGGGGGCGGATCGGCATCTTCAACCGCTCCTATTACGAAGAGGCTCTCGTCGTCCGCGTCCACCCCCAGATCCTCGCGGCGCAGAAGGTCCCGGAGGAGCTCGTCACCAAGCGGATATGGAAGGAGCGGTTCCAGGACATCCGGAACTTCGAGCGCTACCTGAGCCGCAACGGGGTTCTCGTCCGCAAGTTCTTCCTGCACGTCTCGAAGCGGGAGCAGCACGCGAGGTTCATGGAGCGGCTCGACAACCCGGACAAGAACTGGAAGTTTTCCTCCTCCGACGCCAAGGAGCGAGGATTCTGGGACGATTACATGGAAGCCTACGAAGACCTGATCCGCGAGACCGCAACCCCCGAGGCCCCGTGGTACGTCGTGCCGGCCGACAACAAGTGGTACACGCGCGTGGTCGTCGCCGCGGCGGTCATCGACGCGCTCCACTCCCTCAATCTGGCCTACCCCACGGTGGACGCCGAGAAGAAGAAGGATCTCGACGCCGCGCGCGCGGTCCTTCTCGCGAACCACGGAGGGGCAAAAAGACCGAAGGGCCCGGCACGCGCGAAGGCCGCGAAGTAGGCGCCTACGAAGGGCGGAGACCCCCCTCCGCGTACGCGCGATTACGAGTTCGTCCCGATTCGCGCCTGAAATCGGAATGACGCACCGAAAAGGTCCGTAATTCCAGGCCCGTCGGATCGGCGGTACATGCCTTGCAGGGCGCCCCTCCGTTCGCAACGCGGAGGTGCACCGTGACGATTCGCTTCGCACGGAGAGGAGCCTATCTCTTGATCGCGGCGCAGATCGTCGGCGCCGCGGCGGCGCGTGCGGCGGTCACCCCGGTCCAGGCGTCGAGATTCCTCGCCCAGGCCTCCCTCGGCGCCGACTACGAGGAGATCCAGCGCACGGCGCGGATCGGCCCCAGGGCGTGGCTCCAGGAACAGTTCGCGCGGCCGATCGGCTATCACCAGCCGCTTCTCGACGATCGGGCCCGCATGGGGCTCGAGATCACCCCGGACCAACGCCGCTGGGCCTGGTGGCAGCAGGTCATGCAAGGCCCCGATCCACTACGGCAGCGCGTGGCGCTCGCCCTCTCCGAGATCTTCGTCGTCTCGGACGCGAACGGCACGGTCGCCGGCACGCCCACCGGCGCGGCCAACTACTACGACATGCTGTTGAGGAACGCGTTCGGGAACTACCGCGATCTCCTGCACGACGTGACTCTCCACCCGGTGATGGGCGCCTACCTGAGTCATTTGCGGAACGACAAGTCCGACCCCCGCAGCGGCCGCTTCCCCGACGAGAACTATGCCCGCGAGGTCATGCAGCTGTTCTCGATCGGGCTGTTCCAGCTGAGGGCCAACGGCACGCTCCTCCGCGACGGACGAGGACAGCCGATCCCGACCTACGACAACGGCGACATCACCGAGTTCGCGAAGATCTTCACCGGTCTGTCGTTCGACGGCGCCGACCGCGACTTCGGCAACGGCGAAGAGGTCTGGACGAGGCCGATGCGGATGTACGAGGAGCATCACGAGCCCGGGCCCAAGCACCTGCTCCGCGGCCGGTACGTTCCGGCCGGCCAGACCGGCATGCAGGACGTGGACGCGGCGATCGACGACCTCTTCCGGCATCCGAACGTCGGGCCGTTCATCGCCCGGCGCTTGATCCAGCGCCTCGTGACCTCGAATCCGAGCCCGGCCTACGTGCAGCGCGTCGCCGCTGCGTTCGCCAATGACGGACGAGGCGTGCGCGGGAACATGAGGTCGGTCATCTCCGCGATCCTGCTCGACCCCGAAGCCCAAGCCTGGCCGACCGCCGGCGGAATCGCGAAGGGAATGCTCCGAGAGTCGTTCCTGCGCCGCGTGCAGCTCGCTCGCGCGTTCGACGCCGCCAACCGGGCCGGAACCTACCCGATCTCGGACGGCGGAGCCCCCGACGACTTCGGCCAGCGGCCGCTCAGCGCGCCCACCGTCTTCAACTTCTTCCTGCCCGACTACCAGCCCACGGGCCCGATCGCCAACGCGGGGCTCTATGCGCCCGAATTCCAGATCTTCACCGCGGTCACCGCGATCACCAGCGCCAACGCGCTTCAAGGGCAGGTGCGCGGCGTCATGAACTACGACCCGATCGACGCGCTCGAGGTCCGGCTCGACCTGACCAACGAGATCGCGATCGCCTCCGATCCGCGCGCGCTCGTGGACCGCTTGAACTTGATCCTGATGTACGGGGCCATGAGCAACCCGATGCGCCAGGTTCTCCTCACCGCCCTCGGTCAGCTCTCCGATCCGGAGGAGCGCGTGAAGACGGCGCTCCAGCTGATCGAGATCGCGCCGGAATACGCGGTTCTCAAGTAGCCCGGGAGGATCCTCGATGAAATCCCGACGCCGCGACGACGTCCCGAACCCCGACCGCCGCCGATTCCTCGGCCAAGCGAGCTGCGCCGCGGTGGGCACGACGGCGCTGTTCAACACGGTGCTGAACCTCCGGATGTTCAACGCGCTGGCGGCCCCCGGCGAGGACTACCGCGCGCTCGTCTGCCTGTTCCTGGGGGGCGGCATCGACTCGTTCAACGTGCTCGTGCCGCGCGGCGACGCGGAGTACCTCGATTACGCCGGCGTGCGCGGGGACTTGGCATTGCCGCAGGCCGCGCTGCTCCCGATCACGCCGCGCACCTCCGACGGACGCAGCTACGGGCTGCACCCCGGCCTCGTCGAGCTTCAGGCGCTCTTCGCGGCGAACCGGCTGGCGCTCGTGACGAACGTCGGCACGCTCGTCGAGCCCACGACGCTCGACCAGATGAGAAACGGCACGGCCCGCCTCCCGCTCGGCCTGTTCTCGCACTCCGACCAGGCGATGCAGTGGCAGTCGTCCGTCCCGGATTCGCGATCCGCGGTCGGCTGGGCGGGACGCATGGCCGACGTGCTCGAGACGGGAAACTGCGATCCCAACATCTCGATGAACATCTCGCTGTCGGGAAGCAACGTTTTCCAGTCGGGGCGCGTCAGCGCGCACTACACGATCACGGAGAACGGCGTCGAGCCGCTCTGGGACTACGGCGGCACCTCCCCCGGCGCGATCGTCCGCACCCAGGCGGTGGACAGCCTTCTGGCGCTCCAGTACCGGCACCTGTTCGAAAAGGCGTTCGCCACGCGCATGCGCGGAGCCATCGACGCCGGCGTGGACTTCACCCGTGCGATCGCGTCGGTGCCGCCCCTGGCCACGCAGTTCTCGGACACGTCCCTCTCGCGCAAGTTCCGGATGATCGCCTTGACGATCGCCGCCCGCCAGGCGCTGTGCATGAAGCGGCAGACGTTCTTCGTCGAGCTCGGTGGCTGGGACCACCACGACGAGGTGATCCTCAACCAGGCGGCGATGCTCCCCGTCGTCAGCCACGCGCTCTCCGAGTTCCAGAGCGCGCTCGTCGAGCTGGACGTCGTCGACCAGGTGACCACCTTCACCGCGTCGGACTTCGGGCGCACCTTGTCCTCCAACGGCCGCGGCTCCGACCACGCTTGGGGCGGGAACCACATCGTGATGGGCGGCGCGGTTCCCGGCGGCGACATCTACGGCCGCTTCCCCGACCTGTATCCCGGCAACTCGCTCGACACCGGGCGGGGCCGTCTCATCCCGACGACCTCGGTGGACGCCTACTCCGCGCAGCTCGCGTTGTGGTTCGGCGTGCCGGAAGCGGACCTCGAGCTCGTCCTCCCCAACGTCCGCCGGTTCTGGACCCCCGGCTCGGGCACTCCGCCGCTCGGCGCGTGACGCGCCGCGGGGCAAGCGGCAAGGAGATCGTGCGATGACCTGGAAGACAGCGGCTCTGGTTCTCGCGTCGGCGGCGCTGACGGTCGCGCCGCGGCCGGCCCTCGCGGTCACGCGGGACGTCGCGAACCTTCCGGCCTTCGGCCTGACGTTCGGACGCTCGGTGCTGAACCAGCTGACCTACGACACCTATCGGACGCCGTTTGACGAGCTGCAGACGCGCCCTTACAACCTCCTCTTTTCGGGCATCGCCCGCCAGGCCAACATCGACGCCTGGCCGGGCCAGGAGGGCGGTTACGCGCGCTATGTGGACGGCCTCATCGGCAACAACGGCGCGGCCAACGTGGACAACGACGCCGACGCGATCCAGGGCACGATGATCCGCCGGGAGACGGGCACGATCGCCTGGGGCCTGTCAGCGGCGGCGCTCGCCGGCACGATCAAGAGCGACGCGTCGTCCGGCGCCGCGACGTTCGGGGACACGAACGATCTGAAGGCTCTGGACTTGCGCGGCGGCGCCGCCTTCCAGCTCACCAACGCTTACGTGCTCGGCGCCGGCGTGCGCGCGGTGCTGGCCAAGCACAACAACGACGACTCGAACTTCGAACCCGGCGTCGGCGGCTTCAACGGTGCCGAAAACTTCCGGCAGCTCGGCGTCACGACCGACGTCGCCGTGCGCGGGTTTCTCGACCCGAAGAGCAGCTGGGAGGTTCAGGGCGTCCTGAATTACGGAAGCGCGACGCAAGACGTCTTCAGCGAGAGCCTGGACGGCACCGGCGTCGTCACGGACAAGTTCGTCAGCACCAACTACGACATCAACGACCTGAGTGTCGGCGTCAACGGGAGTTACAACCGCCTGCGCTCCGAGGGGCTCGGCGAGACCGAATACCGCGGCGGCCTGTCGTGGTCGCAGCGCAAGCTCGGAAACGACGATTTGGCCTTTACCGAGACGGCGGGCGTGACGACCCCCGATTTGACCCTCCTGAGCCAGAAGCCCGTGGCCACCATGTCGGCCTTCGCTTCGGCGCGGACGATTTTTCAGGCGGGCGAGACCGAGATGTTCGTCGGCGCGCGCCTGGGGTACGACCAGGCCACCGGAAGCTCGGTGAGCGACGCCGCCGGGACGACCGTCACGGAAAAGATCGACGACTCGCAGACGGCGCTCGGGCTCACGTTGGGCCTGCGGCAGCCGCTCTTCCGCGACAAGCTGCGGATCATCGTCAGCGGCCACGGCGACCTGCTCGACGTCCGGACCGGCACGACGTTCAGCGGCGGGTCCCAGAAGGACCGGGTCACCCAGACGGTCGCGCAGTACGCGGTCGGCCTCGAGGCCGTGCTCGCCAACGTCACCCTCGACCTCGCGTGGCTCGCGGGCGAGGAAGCCGCGGTCGTTCCGATTCCGATCGGCGTGCCGTCGGGCGCGCGCCGCACCGTGCAGCTCGACAAGCTTGTCCTCTCCGCGGCGGTGTCGTGGTGAGGCTCCTTCGCGCCGCCACGGTCCTCCTGATGGGCGCCGCCGCGGCGTGCGGCGGGGCCTCCGATCCCGTCACCGGGGGAGGTCCCTCGGCGGCCACGATCGTGACCGTCCAATCCAAGGTCTTGACGCCGCGCTGCGCGCTGTCCGGATGCCACGTCGGGACGACGGCGCCGTTCGGCCTGGACATGAGCAGCGCCTCGAAGTCGGTCGCCAACCTCATCGGCGTCGCGAGCGGCGAGAAGCCCACCGTGATGCGCGTCGCCGCCGGGGACGCCGCGAGCTCGTACCTCTACTGGAAGATCACCGCCAACCCGAACATCGGAGGCGATC
Source organism: Acidobacteriota bacterium (assembly GCA_041500265.1). Taxonomy (GTDB): domain Bacteria; phylum Acidobacteriota; class Polarisedimenticolia; order Polarisedimenticolales; family DASRJG01; genus DASRJG01. Next base: position 36,392 of record JBGQLU010000015.1, read on the forward strand.
CGATGCCTCTGACCGGCGGCCCGTTGAGCGACGCCGACGTCAGCCTGGTCGCGGCGTGGATCGACGGCGGCGCGAAGTAGGGCGAACGGTGGCGATCCTCGTCGATCGGGACATCGAGCGGGCCGTCGAGCGGAAGCTCGGGACGACGGCGCCGGGACCGGCGCCCGTGCCCGTGCCCCGGAGGCGGCCGGCTCCGCCCGTTCGCTTCTCACCTCTGATCGCCGAGCCGCCGCCGGAGGCGAGGCGCCGGAGGAGAGTCCTCGTCGGCATCAGCATCGCGTTCCACGTGGTGCTCGTCATCGTCGTGATGTTGATGCCGAAGCGAGCCCAATCGATCGAGGAGCCACCCCTCCCGATCGACGTGGTGTTCGCGGCGCCCATCCCCTCCGTTCCCGAGATGACGGTGCCGCGCCCCAGACCGCTGCCGGCACCGCGGCCCCGGCCGGAGCCGAAGCCGGAGCCGCGCGACGATACGCCTCCGCCCGTGGCCGAGGCGCCGAAGCCGCTCCCGAAGCCGTTGGCACCCGAGCCGGCGCCGATCGTGAAGGTCGAGCCGCCGCGCCCGCGCCCGCAGATCAAGACGGGTCTCCTCGAGGAGTCGCCGTCGGGGCCCGCGATCGCGGCGTCGCGGACCTCGCGGTCGGCGGTCGTCTCCGGCGGATTCGACGGCGAGGCGGACGCCGCCCCCACTCCCGCGCGCCCCGGGCGCGTGATGGCGGCCGCGTTCGACGAGGCTCCGGCGGCCTCGCGTCCCGGCCGCGCGGCGGCGGGCGTCGTGAGGGACACCGGATTCGCGGAGCAGGCCGCCGTCCCACGCAAGCACGAGCCCGTTCGCGCCGCCGGCCCCGGTGCGCTCGACACCGAGGTCGAGATCCTCACGAAGCCGAAGCCGGTTTACACCGACGAGGCGCGCGCCTTGAAGCTCGAGGGGGACGTCGTGCTCGAAGTGGTGTTCGAGGCCTCCGGGGCGCTGCGCGTGCTCGGCGTGGCGCAAGGACTCGGGCACGGGCTCGACGAGGCCGCGATCGCCGCGGCGAAGAAGATCCAATTCACCCCGGCTCGCCGGGATGGCCTCAAGGTGGACCAGGCCGCCAAGCTGCGCGTGGTCTTCCGGCTCGCATGATCGTCAGGGAGGGACTCAACGTGTGGAACCGAATCTCGCTTCGAGGATCCTGGATCGTCCTGGCGGCCTGGCTGGCCGCCGCCGGCGCGCGCGCCGCGGCCGTTCCGGCGCCGGCACCCCCGGCGCGGCCGGCCGTGGCACCCGCGTCTCGCGTGGAACAGGTGCTCGACGCGGTCATCGCCAACGAGCGCGAGCTGGCGGTCACGCTCGAGAGCCACCGGCCGATCGTCGAGACCTACGTCCAATCGATGAAGCCCGACCCGGTCGCCGGCTTCGTCCCGGTCCGCGACAGCTACTTCTTCGGGCGTCTCGAGCTGGGAACCCCGCCGCAGGAGGGCAAGGCGCGGAAGGCCTCGAAGAAGAAGGCGCTCGACCTGCTCGAGGACTACCACTCGGCGGTCATCAAGCCCGAGGAGTTCGCGCGGATGCTGATCCTCGACCGGGGCTCGTTCGACCGCGCCACGTACGACTTCCATTTCCTTCGCTCGGAGTTCCTGGGCGACGTTCGCACGCTGGTGTTCGACGTCACGCCCAAGGA
>JBGQLU010000016.1:0-38018 GCA_041500265.1 Acidobacteriota bacterium
AAGGTCGACGACCAGGACGTCGTCGAGCGCGTGGACCACGCGCCCACCGAGACGGGCGATCCCCGCGGTGGCCAGCGCGCGCGTCGCCGGCGACCGGTCGTCGAGCACGACGGCGACGGTGCGCCGGGCCGCGTCCGCCGCGACAGCACTCCCCCCGGCGAGCCCCGCCGCCAGCAAGAATCCGAGGATTCGTCTCATCCCGGACAAGGTAGGGAGCGACCCGAAGCCGATCCAGACCGCTTTCCGTCAGCCGGAGAACGAAACGGGAATCAGAGGAGGGACTGGATCTTCTGCTCCAGGACCGCGCGCGGAACCGGGCCGACCCAGGAGGCGACGATCTTCCCCTCCCGGTCGATCAGGAACTTCGAGGGGAAGCCGACGAGGGGACCGTAGCTCGTGGCGACCGCCTCGTTCCCGAGGAGCGTGAGGTAGGTCACGTGGTTCTCCTCGACGAACGGCTTCACGACCGAGAGCCCTTCGTTGTCCATCGCGATCCCGACGAGGTTGAACCCCTTCGCGCCGTACGCATCGCTCAGGTCCCGGAACATCGGGATCTCTTCGCGGCACGGGGCGCACCACGTCGCCCAGAAGTCGACGAGACGCACGGTTCCCTTCGAATCCGACAACCGCACGAGCTTGCCGTTCAGGTCGGCGAGCTCGAACTCGGGGGCGGTCTTCACGCTGCCCGCCGCCGCGGGAGCCGGGGCGCCGGAGGCGGTGCCGGCCGGCCCTCCGCCGCATGAGGCGGAGGCGAGTGCGATCGAAAGGGTCGCGATCGATAGAATCGAGCGGCGCATGCGCGGGCCTCCGAACGAGACGTCCATCGTACCAGCGGCCCGCCGTTCCCGCAGGATCGGTCATAATTCCCGCCCGAGGGTTTCCTCATGATTCGAATGCGTCTGGTTCGCGCGGCTCTCGTGGTCCTCCTCGTCGCTTCGGTCGTGCCGGCGGCGCTCCAGGCCGCCTCGCGCGCGCCCGCCACCGGAGCGCGGGGGATGGTGGTCGCCCCCGAGCGGGAAGCCGCGGCGGTGGGACTGGCCGTCCTGCAGCGCGGAGGGAACGCGGTCGACGCCGCCGTGGCCGTCGCCTTCGCGCTCGCGGCGAGCTACCCTCGCGCGGGGAACATCGCCGGAGGAGGGTTCCTCCTTTATCGCGCCCCCGACGGCTCGTTCCAGGCGCTCGACTTCCGCGAGACCGCCCCCCGCGCGCTCACGGCCGCCTCCTTCCTCGATGCGAGCGGCAAGGTCGATCCGATGAAGGGCCGCGAGGGGGGCCTGGCGGTCGCCGTTCCCGGCTCGGTCGCCGGCCTCGCGTTCGCGCGGGAGCGGTGGGGCGCAAGACCTTGGGCCGAGCTCCTGGCTCCGGCGATCCGCCTGGCCGAGGAGGGAGTGACCGTCTCGGCCAAGAGCGCCGAGATCTACGCCGAGGAGAACGCTCGGCTCGCCGCCGACCCCGCCGCCCGCGCGATCTTCACCCGTGACGGCGCTCCCCTGCGCGAGGGGGACCGATTGGTCCAGAAGGACCTGGCGCGCACGCTGCGCGCGATCGCAGGCGACGGCCCGCGGGCCTTCTACCAGGGGGAGATGGCGCGGGCGATCGTCGCGGCGGTCCGAGCGGCCGGAGGCGTGATGACCGAGGGGGACCTCGCGGCGTATCGGGTCACCCTGCGGACGCCGCTCGAGGGGCGCTACCGGGGCCGGCGGATCGTGACGTTTCCCCTACCGTCGTCCGGAGGGATCGTGCTTCTCCAGACGCTCGGCATGCTCGAGCGGTTCGACCTCGCCGCCTCCGGGGCGGGATCGTCGCTCACCGACCACCGGATCGCCGAGTGCTTGCGACGCGCCTTCGCGGACCGCGGCCGATTCCTGGGAGATCCGGAGTTCGTGAAGGTCCCGTGGAAGGCGCTCCTCGATCCCCGCTACCTGGCCAAGCGCGCGGAGTCGATCCGCGACGATCGGGCGACCCCCGCCGCGGAGCTCGGCCCGGGGTCCCCGGAGCGCGAGGGATCGAACACGCTCCACATCTCGATCGCCGATGCCCGCGGAGGGGCCGTCTCGCTGACGACGACCCTCAACTCGTGGTTCGGCGCGGCGATCGTCGCCCCGGGGACCGGAGTCCTCCTCAACAACGAGATCGACGACTTCGCTCTAGCACCGGGGATCCCCAACCAGTACGGCCTCGTGGGCGACGAGGCCAACGCTCCGGCCGGAGGCAAGCGCCCGCTGTCGTCGATGTGCCCGACGATCGTCGAGGACGTCCCCGCCGGGCCGCGCCCCCGGCTCGTCGTCGGCTCCCCCGGCGGGGCGAGGATCATCACGGCCGTCCTGCAGACGGTCCTGAACGTCGTCGATCATGGGATGACGGTGCAGGAGGCGGTGGATGCGCCGCGGATCCACGAACAGTGGGTCCCCGACCGGATCGACACCGATCCCGCCGGAATTCCCGCCGACGTGATCGAGGCGTTGCGCGCGCGGGGTCATGTCGTCGGCGCGAAGCGCTTCACCTGGAACGTCGCGGCCGTCGGCCTCGACGCGGACGGCCGCTATACCGGAGCCGCAGATCCCCGCGGGGAAGGCGTCGCGGTCGGGTACTGACGCGTCGAGGCGACGATGAGCGCGAGGCGGCATCACATCGCGGTCTTCGGCTCCTCGGAGCCGGCCCCGGGCGATCCTCTCTACGAAGGGGCCCGCCGGGTCGGAAGGCTCCTTGCCGAAGCGGGGTACGACGTCGTGACCGGCGGCTACGGCGGCGTGATGGAAGGGGCGAGCCGGGGCGCCGCCGAGTCAGGAGCGGGGGCGAAGGGGGTGACCTGCGCGCTCTTCGCCGCGAGGGAGCCGAATCCCTACCTGACCGAGCGTCTCGACACCGCGGATCTTCTCGAGAGAACCGGCGTCCTCGTGGCGTCGGCCCGCGGATTCGTCGTGCTCCACGGGAAATCGGGAACGCTCGCGGAGCTGGCCTTCCTGTGGGCGCTCCACCGCGCCGGAAGCCTCGGATCCCGCCGCGTGGTACTTTTGGGGGGTGATTGGCGGCCGTTCCTGCACCATCTGGTCCGGAGCGGCATGATCGAGGACGCGCAGCTGGCGATCACCCGCGTCGTCGATACGCCGGAGGAAGCGGTGGACGAGATCGACCGCTCGATCGTTGCGGAGGACGGCCGTGGGGAGTAGGACAGGACACGCGGAGACGGCCGGGACGCTTCACGACGACGCCCCGCCGAAGGGGGTCGTGCGCGACTACGCGGAGACGATCCTCATCTGCCTGATGTTCGTGATCTTCACCCGCGGCTTCATCTTCCAGCAGTCGAAGATCCCTTCGGGATCGATGGAAGACACGCTCCTGATCGGCGACTACATCATGGTGAACCGGTACATCTTCTCCCCCGCCGAGTCGGCCTGGGAGAAGGCGATCCTGCCGGCGCGCGACGTGCGGCGGGGCGACATCGTCGTCTTCAAGTACCCGCAGGAGCCGGAGGTGGACTACATCAAGAGGGTCATCGGCCTCCCGGGAGACGAGGTGAAGGTTCAGGAGGGGTACGTGTTCGTCAACGGGCAGCGCTCGGAGGAGCCGTACGTGAACCCGGGGTACCGGTCGCGCGTGAACGACTACCCCCCCACGAAGGTCCCGCCCGGGTACTACTTCGTGATGGGAGACCATCGCGACCATTCGTCGGACAGCCGCGTCTGGGGGTTCGTCGCCCGCCCCCTCATCAAGGGACGGGCCGTCTTGATCTGGCTCTCCTACCCCGAAGGGTCGAACGACATCAACCTCCGCGGGACCGACCGGTTGAAGTCGATCGTGAGCATGCTGATCCATCTCCCGACGCGCACCCGCTGGGGCCGGTGTTTCTCGCTGATCCACTGACCGGGACTTGCGGGCCGGATGGCCCCAGCGCGGCTATATTCTCTTCCGCGATGGGCGACAAGCGCGATGACGCGCCGCGGGGCGGCGACACGACGGCGGGCGGAAGCGTGAGGGACTTCGCCTCGTCGGCGCTCTTGCTGGGCGCGGTCGCGGCGATTCTCCTGACGGGCCTCGCCCTCCGCTCCGAGCCCGCGCGGGAGCGGGAGATGCCGGCCGTGGAGGTCGCGGCACCCGTCTCCCCCGCGCCGGCGCTAGCTCTCCCCACGGCGACCCCGGGGGCGTCGCCACCGGTCGCACACCAGGCACCCCCTGCCGCCGCGCCCGCGCCGGCGCCCTCCCCGGAGGAGTCCGGCATCGCCGCCCTCGCCCGGCGGACTGCGGACGACCTCGCCCGCATCGGACGAGCGCACGGAAGCTGGACGGCGCAGCTCCTGGTCGGCTGCAAGCCGGGCACGGTCGACCGCCTCGTGAGCCTCTCCGGCGGCGCGTCCAAGCTCTACGTGCTGCCGGCGGAGGTCCACGGCGCCTCGTGTTTCCGCGTCTGCTGGGGCTCCTACGCGAGCGCCGCGGAGGCCTCGGCCGCGCGGGACCTTCCGGCCCCCCTCCACGGCGCGGACCCGGTTCGCGCCGTCCTCATCGCCAAGGTGCTGCCGTGAGACGCTTCCTGGCGCCGGCGATTCTCCTCCTCGCCGCCTGGAGCGGCCCGGCCCGCGCCGACCGGCTTCATCTCGAAGGCGGGGGGGTCATCGAATCCGACCATTGGTGGATCGAAGGGGACACGCTTCACGTCGAATCCAAGGAGGGGACGGTCGGGCTCCCGCGCACGATGCTGCTCCGCGTCGAGCGCGAAGCGCCGAAGGCCGCGCCTCGCCCGGCCACGCCCCGGCCGGCCCCGGCCGGGCACGTCCCCCCGATCGTCTCCTCGGACCAGACGGCGGTCCGCCTGATGAAGGAAGGGAACGCCGCCCTGGCCACGCGGGACTTCGAGACGGCCGTGCAGCGCTTTCATGCCGTGATCGAGGCCGTTCCCGACGAGCCGGGGCCGCGCGTCGGGTACGCGCTCGCGGAGATGGCGCTGGGGCGCGATCCGATCGCCCTGCCTGCGGTGTTGGACGGCCTCGTAAGGACCCCCTCGGACCCGCAGCTTCAGGAGGTCCTGGGCGATCTCAGGAACCGCGAGGAGCGCGTCGACGAGGCGCTGTCCGCTTGGCAGGAGTCGTTCCGCGTCGCTCCGTCGGACCGCGTCCGGGACAAGATCGAGAAGGCCCAGCGTGAGCTTCTCGCGGGGCGAGACTTCCGCTTCACCGCAGCCGCGCATTTCAATCTCAAGTACGACGGGGTGCTCGATCAGGACCTCGTCGCGTCGATCACGGACTTTCTCGAGGATTCCTACTCCGAGCTGACCTCGCTCTACCGCGACGCGCCGGGACAGCCGATCACCGTCCTGCTTTACCCGCAGCAGGCGTTTCACGACGTCACCCAGCTCGGCCGCGAGGTCGCCGGGGTCTACGACGGCAAGATCCGCGTCCCCCTGGCCGGTTTGAAGGTCCTCGACGGCGCCGCCGAGCGCGTGCTCAAGCACGAGCTGGCCCATGCGGTCGTCCAGGCGAAGAGCCGCGGCGCCTGCCCGCGATGGCTGCACGAAGGCCTCGCCCAGATGGCCGAGCCGCGAACCCTCGCACGCGCCGATGGGGCGCATCTGGCCGCCGTGGTGCGCGCCGACGATCCCGCGACCTGGCCCGATCGCGCCTTCACGTATCCGGCGGCTCTCTCGCTCACCACCTACCTCGCCGAGCGGCGCGGGTTCGACTCGGTCGTGGCGGTTCTCGGCGCGCTCGGTGACGGGGAGAGCCTCGATCGGGCGCTCGAGGCGGTGTTCGGCGAGAGCTACGCCGAGCTCGCGCGGGATTGGGCGGGCTCGATGGTCGGCGGCGGGGAGGCGCGATGAAGCGCGAGCTCCCCCGCGACCGCGAGTTCACGCACACGCTGTGCGACAAGGCCGCCGAGCGGGCCTCGGGGATCGCGACCGCCACCCGCGGGAAGCTGCGGCGGATCTTTTGCTTCGATAAGGGATGGCTCGTCTTCGCGTCGTCGAACCTCATCGAGGAGCAGTTCGGCGAGTACCTCGTGCGCTCCGGAGCCCTCTCGCCGGGGGCGCGCGCGGAGTCGGCGGAGCAGGCGGCCCGCGAGGGGAAGAAGCTCTCCCAGGTCTTGCTCGAGTCCGGGCGTCCCCCGGCGGAGGCGCTGCGCCGCGGCATGGAGGGGCTCGTGCGCGAGCTCTTCTCCTCGACGCTCGAATGGCCGGACGGGCAGAGCCAGTTCCAGAGCGGGTCGCCGCGCCTCGACGGAGAGGTGACCGTACGCCTCGAGCCGCGCTCGCTCGTGCTCGCGCACGTGAAGCGCTACCCGGCCACCGTCGACGCTTTGCGGATCCGCATCGGGCCGCCGGACCTCCGTCCGGTGGCGGCCGCGTCCGGGCCCAACGGCCTGTCTCTCGATTCCCTCGGAGAGCACATTCTGCGGGCCTCCGACGGAAGTCACGACCTCGCGGCCATCCTCAAGGACGCCCCCGCGGAGGAGGAGAGGACCCTCCGCACGATCTACGCGTTCCTGCTCATGGGCCTCCTCGAACCGGAAGACGCCGGCGTGAAGCGCGCGCGGGACGAGCGCTCGACCGAGGGCGTGGAGCTGACCCGCGAGGAGTGCTTGGGTCGGCTGGCGCTGTCGTCCGGCCACGACCATTACGCCGTGCTGGGCCTCGACCACAACGCGCGGCGGGATCAGATCCGCGAAGCCTATTACGCGCTCGCGCGGCGCTATCATCCCGATCGCTTCCGGGCCGGCGCCCTCTCGGATCTGCTCTCCCGGTTCGAGGAGTTCTTCATCCACGTCACCGAGGCCTACAACACGCTGTTCGATCCCGAGCGCCGCGCGGAATACGACCAGCAGCAGGCGGCGGCGCCCGTCGAAAGCGACGCGCGCGGGTCCGATACCGCGTACCTCGCGCGCCAGAATTTCCTGCGCGGAAAGGCGCTCGCCGGCCACCGGAAGTTCGTCGAGGCCGTGACGTTCCTCGAGAACGCGATCCAGCTCGATCCCGGACAGGCCGAGTATCACCTTGAGCTGGGGCTCGTCCTGTCGCGGAATCCGCGCCGCCGCGAGGACGCCGAGCGCCACCTGCTTCAGGCGATCGACCTCGCACCGACGCTCGTGGCCGGCTACGTGGCGCTGGGGCAGATGTACCTGCGGGCGGGGCACGCCGGCCGCGCTTCCCGGATGGCGCGCGAGGCGCTCCGGTGGGAGCCCGGAAACGCCGCGGCCTCAGCACTGCTCGCGGAAGCCGGCAACCTTCCCGACGAGGCCGTGGGCCCCGGGTCGCGGGCGATCTTCGGCAGGTCCTGAGGGAGAGGCCTCGTGCCCCATCTGGTCGACGGGGACAACCTCCTCGGCTCGTGGCCCGGGCGAACCCGCTCGGACGCCGAGAAGAGGCGGCTCGTGCGGGAGATCGACGCTCTTGCACGGCGCGACCGGCGCCGGATCGTCGTCGTCTTCGACGGCTCGCCGGCGCCCGGGGTCTCGTTCGGTGCCGGCGTTCACTTTTCGGGTCCCGGGCACAAGGCGGACGCGGTGATCCTGGCGCTCCTCTCGAAGGAGGCCGACCCGCGCGGCTGGACCGTCGTCACCAACGACCGGCCCCTGGCCGATCAAGCCCGCTGGACCGGTGCATCGGTCGAATCCGCGACCGAGTTCCGGAAACGCCTCCTGCGCGAAACCGGCGCCGAGAAGCCGGAAGGATCGGTCGATCTCGACTACTGGCTCGACGTGTTCGAGCGCGGGCCAGCGATCGCCGGAGAGGACGAGCCTAGCGAAGGGTGACGACAGTCGCCGCGTCTCCCCCTTCGTTCGGCGCTCCCGGCCGGAACGTCTCCACCTGCGGATGCCCCCTCAGATGGCCGCGCACGGCGACGCGGAGCCGCCCGGTGCCGTGGCCGTGAACGATTCGCACTTCGGTGCACCCTTCGACCGAGGCGGCGTCCAGGAACCGGTCGACCTCGGGAAGCGCTTCGTCGACGGTGTGCCCGAGGAGGTGCAGCTCCCGCGGCCTCTCGGCCGCGGAGCGCTCCGGAAGCGGCGCGCGGGACCTTCCCGCGAGCAGGGCGGCGAGCTTCCCGCGCGCGGCCGGAGCGGGGGGCGGGCCGGCCGGCTCGACCGGCGCCAGATCGGCGCGCTTCACCGAGAAGGTGGCGGAGCCCATCCGCACGTCGATGGTCTCCCCGCGGACGCTGACGATCTCTCCCTCGCGATCGTACGAGACGATCCGCACCCGAGCGCCGGGAACCGGAGTGAACGGCGCCCGCGGAGCGGCCGCGGTCGTCGTCGCGCGAAGGGTCTCGCGGAGCCGGCCTTCCGCCTTCACGTGCGCCCGCTCGGCCTTGGCGCGCTCGCGCGCGTCGGCGATCGTCAGGAGCTCCTGCTGCGACTGTCGGCGAAACTCGCGGAGAGCCGTGTCCAGCGTGCGCGCCGACTCCTCGCGCCGCCGTTGCGACTCCTCCCGCGCCTCGGCCTCGACACGCCGCCGCTCGGCCTCGAGCGCGGCCTCCCGGTCCCGCAGGCTTTCCGTAAGGTGGGACATCTCGGCGGTCAGCTCGCGCAGGCGGGTCATCATCCGCTCGGCCGTGCCGGCGGATTCGCCGAACAGCGAGCGCGCGCGGTCGATGATCGCCGGATCGAGCCCCAGCCGGGATGCGACCTCGATGCCGGCGGAGGCGCCGGCGACCCCGGGGAGAACTCGGTAGGTGGGGCGAAGGGTCTCCGGATCGAACTCCATGGCGGCGGAAAGGACGCGCTCGTCGGAGAACGCCCACCCTTTGAGCGCCGCATGATGGGTCGTCGCGATCGCCGTGATCCCGCGCGCGAGCAGCCGCTCGAGGATCGCCTGCGCCAACGCCGCCCCCTCTCCCGGCTCGGTGCCGGTGCCGATCTCGTCGAAGAGGAACAGCGCCGGGGTCCGAGCCTCCGAGAGGGCGCGCGTGACCGCGCGCACGTGGGCCGAAAACGTCGAAAGGTCGGCGTCGATCGACTGGTGGTCGCCGATGTCGGCGCGCATCTGGCCGAACACCGGGATCGTCGCCGCCTCGGCGGCCACCGGAAGGCCGGACTGCGCCATCAGGATCGTGAGGCCGACCGTCTTGAGCGCCACCGTCTTGCCGCCGGTGTTCGGGCCGGAGATGAGGAGCACGCGGTCGTACGGGTCGATCGCGATCGAGATCGGGATGCACCCGGCCCCCTGCTCCTTGAGCCTGCGATCCAGCAGCGGATGCCGCACGCCGCGGAGGTCGACCGGCGCCCCGGCCAGAAGCCTGGGCCGCACCCCCTCGATCGCACGGCCGAACAACGCGCGGGCCTGGAGGCCGTCGAGCTCGGCGATCCCGGAGACGGCGGCCTCCACTTCCGGAAGGCGAGCGCGGAACCGCTCCGCCCAGCCGCGAACGACGCGGTCCCGCTCCGCGGCCTCCTCCTCCAAGAGCCGCACGAGGTCGTTGTTCAGGGCGACCGAGGCGATGGGCTCGACGAAGAGCGTCTGCCCGGAGGACGACGCCGCGTGCACGATCCCCTCCACCGCCTTGGGCGCGTCGGCGCGGACCGGGATCACGAAGCGCCCGTTCCGCTGCGTGACGAAATCGTCGCGAACGACGGTCGCGGAGGACGGGTCGTGGAGGAACGATTCGAGTTGCCGCCGCAGCCTTTCGCCGACCCGCGCGATCGCCTGCCGGATGCGCGCGAGCTCCGGCGACGCCCCGTCCTCGAGACGCCCGTCCGGGGTGACGTGGGTGACCACCGGCCGGGCGAGCGCCGTGAGATCCGGGATTTCCCGCCCGAGCGCCCGCAGGGCCGCGAACCCCTCTCCCGGCAGCGCGGCGAGCCGCCGCCGCGCATCCGCCGCTTCGAGGAGTACGACCGCAAGCTCCCGAAGCGGAAGCGGATCGACCTGCATGCCCTCTCTCCCGAGGGGTTCGAGCGCGGGGGCGGGGTCGGGGAGCCGGGCCGGGAGAAGGCGGCCGTGTCCCACGACGTGTTGCCCCGCCTCGTCCACCGCGGCGTGGTCGGCGTCCAGGGCGCGGGCGTCCGCGATCGGCCGGAGCGCCAGCAAGCGCGCGGTCCCCGGAGCGGAGGAGGCGAACGAGGACGCGTATTCCAGAACGGCGTCGAGCTCCAGGACCCGGCGGGTCTCCGGATCGAGATCGAACGCGCCGGGAGCGCTCACGGCGCGGTTCCGTCGCGGTCCGGCCCCCGCGCCCGCACGTGGGACACCGTGCGCCAGATGTAGTGGAACCCCGAGATCAGGATCATCGCGAGCGTCGCCCCGATCGCCACCGGGACCAGGGGATGCGTGCGCTGCAGCTCGTTGAACAGCAGGAGGATGCCGATCGTCACCAGCTCGGTGCCGGTCGTGATCTTCCCCCACAGCGTCGGGCGGAACTTCGTCTCCCCGTACGCCAGGTGGAGCATCCAGGCGATCGTCACGATCAGGACGTCCCTCGAGATGACGAGGATCGTGAGACCGATCGGAATGCGATTCGTCATCGGGATCGTCTGAAACAGGTTCGGATACCGCGTGAGCAGCACGAAGGCCGCGGTCAGGAGGAGCTTGTCCGCCGCCGGGTCGAGGTAAGCGCCGAGGGGCGTCCGCTGCTTGAACACGCGCGCGATCAGCCCGTCCAGGAGGTCGGTCACTCCCGCCGCGATGAAGATGGCGAGCGCCACGCCGAAACGAGCCTCGAGAATCGACAGGATGAAGAACGGGACGGCGACCAGCCGGAGGAAGGTCAGCTGGTTGGCGAGGGTCAGGTTTCCGACCCGGGTGCGGAGTTCCGACGTGCCCATGCGGCGGGGCTTATAGCCCACCCTGGAAAGGGCCGTCAAACGGTTTGACTCATACCCGGCCGGCACCTATGTTCCGGAACGGGCCGGGGAACGATTCCGGCGGCGAGGGAACCATTCCTCACGAGGACACGGACTCGATGACCATCGACGAGCTGCTTCGCTACATGGTCAAGCAGGAGGCCAGCGATCTGCACCTGAAGCCCATGAGGCCTCCGCTCCTGCGGCTGAAGGGAAAGCTCCTCCCGCTGAAGACCGACCCCCTCCATCCCGATCTCCTGCGCGAGATGCTGAACGGGCTCCTGAACGACCGGATGCGGCAGCAGCTCGAGGAAGCGTGCGCGGTGGACTTCGGACACAGCGTTCCCGGGGTCTCCCGCTTCCGCGCGTCGGTCTTCCTCCAGCGGGGCACCCTCTCGGCGGTCTTCCGCCGCGTCCCCTTCGAGTTCCCGACGCTCGAGGATTGGGGCCTTCCGTCGATCCTCGCGGAGTTCGCGAAGCTCCCGCAGGGGCTCGTGCTGATCACCGGTCCGACCGGCTCGGGAAAGTCCTCGACGCTCGCCGCGTTGATGCGGCTGATCGTGAACACTCGGCTGATCCACCTCGTCACGATCGAGGACCCGATCGAGTTCCTGCTCAAGGACAACCTCGGTGCGGTCACGCAGCGCGAGGTGGGGACCGACACGCCGGGGTTCGCGGCCGCGCTGAGGAACGCCCTCCGGCAGGACCCGGACGTGATCATGGTCGGCGAGATTCGCGATCTCCCGACCATCCAGACGGTCCTGACCGCCGCCGAGACCGGGCACTTGGTCTTCTCGACCGTCCACACGAACAGCGCCGCGCAGACGATCGACCGGATCATCGACCAGTTCCCCGAAGGGAACCACCGGCAGATCCGGCAGCAGGTCGCCAACGTCCTCCAGGGGATCGTCTCGTTGAAGCTCGTGGAGCGCAGTGACGGGGGCGGGCTGATCGCCGCGGTCGAGATCCTGCGGTCCTCCCCGCGCGTCATGAAGCTGATCACCGAGGGGAACCTCGAGGCGCTCGAGGAGGAGATCGAGAACTCGGTCTCCTACTACCACATGCAGTCGATGAACCAGTCGCTCGCGGCGCTCGTCCTGAGGGGCGTCGTCTCCCGCGACACCGCGGTCGCGATCTCGAATCGTCCCGGCGACCTCGACCTGATGCTGCGCAAGTTCCTCTACGCCTCGGATGCCCAGGCGGCGCCGGAGGGAGAGCCCATGGCCGAACCCCTGAGCGATTTTTCGAAGATCCTCGAGCTCCAGGAGATCAAGAAGCTCTACGACGAGCTCCAGGAGCGCCATTCCCAGGACTTGAAAGACAAGGACGACGAGATCGCCCGGATTCGGGCCGAGCTGCGATCCGCGAACCCCGCGGCGGCGGGCCACGAGGCCGATCACATGCGCGCGGAGAACGAGCGGCTCACCAAGCAGATCCAGCTGCTCCGGCAAGAATCGGACGCCAAGATCGAGCGGCTGAACGCGCGCGTGCGCGAGCTTTCGGGCTCGGCGTCCCCCGCCCCGGCGGGTGCCACCGAGGCGGACCGGAAGGGGTTCTTCCGGCGCTAGGTCGAAGCCGGCTCCCGAGGGGGCGCCCCGTCGTCGTCACCGCCCGGCATCCGGGCCGGCCCTACGGTCGAGATGGCGTGCTTGAAGACGATCTGGTCGCCGTGATGCGTGTCGAGCAGCACGGTGAACTTGTCGAAGGCCTTGATGCGGCCAATCAGGCGCTTGCCGTTGGCCAGGAACAGCATGACGAGGGTGCGTTCCTTGCGGACCCTGTTGAAGAACTCGTTCTGAATGCCCCCATTGTCGCTCTCCATCGGGACCTCCTTCGAGGCGTTCCGACCTGTCGCTTGAGAAGGCGATCCTAACACGCTCCGCGCGGCGCCTCCGGCGTTCGAAACACCCGCCACGCGTCGGCCATCCTCGTCACGAGCGCGTCTTGGGACTCGTCCGCGTCCAACCACGTGACCCCGGGCTCCGTCCGGAACCAGGTTCGCTGACGCCTCGCGTAGCGCCGCGTGGCGGCGACGATCGTCTCCTGAAGTCGCGGGGACGGATCCTCGCCTGCGGTCAAGGCGTGGACGACCTCGCGGTAGCCGATCGCCTTGAAGGCGTTCGCGCCCGGCGGCACGCCGGCCGCGAGCAAGGCCGACGTCTCGCCGAGAAGGCCGGCGGCGAAGAAGGCCGCGACGCGATCGGTAAGACGCGCTGCGAGCGCTTCGCGGCCCAGGTCCAGGCCGAACTTGAGCGCGCGGTAGCGCTCCCCCGGCTTCGACCAGGTCCCGTCGCGGAGGAGGCGTTCGCTCCACGTCGGGCCGGCGGACAGCGCCAGCTCCAGAGCCCGGACGATCCGCTGGGCGTCACCCGGCGGGACGCGCGCGGCGCTTCCGGGATCGCGGCGCCGGAGCAGGCGCCATAGCCGGGCCGAGCCGAAGCGCCGTGCAAGGCCGGTGAGGCGCCGCCGCAGGACCTCGTCGCGCGGCGGCGCATCCACCAGGCCCTTCAGGAGCCCGCGCAGGTACATCCCGCTCCCGCCGACGACGACCGGCACCCGTCCCTGTCGCGCGATCGCGGCGATCGCCGCGTCGGCGTCGTGGACGTAGTCGGCGAGCGAGTAGTCGCGCCGCGGGTCGGCGACGTCGATGACCCAGTGCGGGACGCGGCTCCGGTCCGCCGCCGTCGGCTTCGCCGTCGCCGCATCGAGCCCGCGGTAGACCTGCAGGGCGTCGCAGCCGACGATTTCACCGCCGATCGATTCGGCCAGCGAGGCGGCGATGCGGGATTTTCCGGTGCCGGTGGGTCCGACCAGGACCAGGATCGAGGTCAGGGATGGCGGCCCTTCGACCGGCCGGTCATCCCCGCGCGGGTCTGGTCGCGCCACGCGTTCACGCTCGCCTGGAGATGATCCATGCAGTAGAGATGGCCCGCCGCCGTCACCCGGCCGCACGTCGCGCAGCGGCCCTTGGCGATGCGCGCGCGGGCCGGGTTCAACACGCGGAGCGCCATGCCGGCGGCGATACAGACGAGTCCGGCCTTCACGAGAAGGGGTGACCACGTGTCGTTGGCCTGGGTCGGGATCAACCCCACGGCGTCGCTCACCCAGTAGGCCACCGTCGCGACCACCAGGAACGCACCGAGAGAGACCAGCCCGCGACCCATGGAGCGGCACCTCCGCCGGAAGGACCCGGCTCCCAGGGGAATATAGGTTCCGGCTCACCGGGGGGCACCGCCTGTAGCGCCGAGGGTTCGGGCCGGCGCCAGGACGATTCCGGGAT
Organism: Acidobacteriota bacterium; assembly: GCA_041500265.1. Taxonomy (GTDB): domain Bacteria; phylum Acidobacteriota; class Polarisedimenticolia; order Polarisedimenticolales; family DASRJG01; genus DASRJG01. The sequence continues at coordinate 14,048 of JBGQLU010000016.1, forward strand.
AGTAATGAGACAGGATGGTTTTGTAATCGGCCCCGCGGAGGGCCATGCCGTAGGCTCCCACCTGGCAGAGCCCGACCCCGTGCCCCCAACCCTTGCCGGCGAAAACCGCCGAGACGATCCGCCCCTGATCGTCGCGTTGCAGCTCGATGACCGTCAGGCTCTCCCGGAGATCGAGCAGGTTCCGCACGTCGAACCCCTTGACCACCGTCGAGCCGGCGGATCCGGTGACCTCGAGCTCGACGATCCTCCCGGAGACCCCGCGCCGGACCACGCGCAGGTCGCGGAGCGTTCCCACGGAGACCCGCTTGTCCACGGCCTCTTGAAGCTCGCGCCCGCTTTTTCGCACTTCCCAGACGTACACGGCGGCGGCGCGGTCGTCGGAGAGCCCCTTCACCGGGGGGCGCAGCTCGAGGAAATCGATCCGCCCCCCGGCGTCGCGATGGTAGCGGACTTTGTCTCCGGGCCAGAGGGCGAGGGCGGCGATCGGGTAGGCGCGGCTCCCCGCGGTCGTGAACAGACGCGGCTCGCGAGCGAGCGGAACCGTCAGGTTCGAGCGTCCCTGCAGGAGCGTGAGGCCCCCTCCTCCCATCCCGGCGACGGTCGCCTCGCCAAGGTCGAAGGCGTCGTACGCCTCCGCGATCCGTGCCAACGCGGCCGCGATCGTCGCGCCGTCGGGCGCGCGCTCGAGCGGCCAGCGTCCGTCGGGACCCGGGTGGAGCGCCCCTTGAGACGCCAGATATACGAGCGCGCGGCGCTCCGCGGCCGGGAGCAAAGCGACCTTCGGATCTCGCACGACCGCCGGAAGATCGGCGTCGGGGAGCAGCACGCGCGCCCGCTCGTCCCAGCCGAGGTCGCGCACGATCGCCAGCGCCGCGGCCCCCAGCGAGTTGGGCTCGGTCGCCGGGCCCGCGGGCACGGGGAGGCCGCTCCGGCGCGCGAGGGCCGCGGTCCAGGAGCGCAGCGTCCCGGCACCGACCGGGCGGGCGAGCTCGCGCGGAAGATGACGCGTCACCGTCTCCCCGAACACGCCGGCGACGGCGAGGAGCCATGCCTCCCGCGTCAGGTCTTCACCGCCCGGTCCCAGGACCGCGACAGGAGCGGCGCCGCTGACGACCACGCGCTCCCGGGCGAGCACGTCGGCCTCGGCGCGGCACGGAACCCCGCGGAGGTAGGGCGCCGACTGCTCGGGAAAGATCTCTTTCGCGTCTTCGGTGTGCCCGCCGCAGGTCGCGGTGTACAGCGCGTCGATCGGCTTCCCCTGCCACGTCGCGATCTCGCCGGCGGTGGCCTGGATCGCCGCGTCCGAGAGCGGGTGCTCGGCGGCGACACCGCCGTACGCCTGGCATCGCGGGGTGGCGCAAATGTCGTAGCCGTCGTCGTCGAACTGCCCGAGGTTCGCGAGAGTGTAGGTGCGCGCGGCGACCGCTTGGGCCTTCAGCGCTTCGACCTGCGGCCATACCTCCGGACCGAGCTCCGAGGGCACGACCCCGCGCAGGTACGATTCCATCTCGACCCAATCGATCGCTCGAAGCCGCCCGGAAGCGTCGACGCGGATCTCGATCGCGCCCCGGTAGGGCTTCCCCTCGAGGTGGAGGACGGCGCCGGGCGCCGGCAGCGCCACGACCCGGGTCGAGCTCGTGAGCATCGTCGCCCACGACGCGTCCACGATCCGCACCACGACACCCTGCGCCGCGGTCTCGGGCTCCTCGGCGATCCACAAGCCCGTCCGGCCGGCGTCCCTCAGCTTGGCGAGCAGCGTCAGGAGCCCGTTGCGATCCTTGGCCGCGCCGAGGCGTACCCGCCAGGAGCCGCGGTCGGGGACGAACCGGACGACCGCGGGTACGCCGAATTCCTTCTCGAGCCTCGCCCGCTCCGCCTCCGCCGCCTCCTGGGTCGTGAAGGCGGCGACCTGCACCCGGAAGATGCTGGCGGGATCCCCCTCCGGCCCCCCTTCCGCGATCAGCGCGGTCTCGCCGGAATAGGCGCTTCGCCACACCGCGCCGGGATGCGCCGGATCGACGATCGTGTAGGGAGCTTCGGAGCGCAGGAGAAGATGATGACCGGCGTCGAGCCCGACGCGGACGAGGTCTCCGCCGGGGTTCACCTTCGCGGCGAGGGCCCGCACCGCGTCGCTCACGGCATCCGCCGCGCGCGGCCCCCTCGCCGGTAGGAGCGCCGGCAGCACGAGGGCCGCCGCGCGCAAGGCGCGGTAAAGCCGCTTCATGCCGGCGGCGCGCCCTCGGGACGCGGGGACGCAAGCCTGTCGAGGATCTCGCGCCGGGCCGCGCCGTCGTCCTTCCAGAGGCCGGAGGCCGCGTAGGTCACGAGCCGGCTCCCCTCCTTGCGAACGCCGCGCAGGGTCATGCAGGTGTGCTCGGCCTCGAGGACGACCAGCGCGGCGCGAGGGAGAAGCCCCCGCTCGAGCGTCTCGACGATCCGCAGGGTGAGCCGCTCCTGAATCTGCAGCCGGCGCGACCAGACATCGACCACGCGCCCCAGCTTCGAGAGCCCGGCAAGGCGCGCGGCCGGGAGGTAGGCGACGTGGGCGCGTCCGGCGAAGGGCAGCAGGTGGTGCACGCACACCGAGGCAAAGCTCAGGTCGCGGACGATCACCGGGCCGCACCCCGGAGGCGCCTCGGTCCAGGTGAGCTCGGCGAGCGGATCGGTCGCGTAGCCGGACACCAAGTCGTCGGCCCAGGCGCGCGCGACCCGCCCCGGCGTATCCCTTAGGTCCTCACCGGCGACGTGCTCCCCGAGTCCCTCCAGGAAGAGGCGGATCCCGGCTTCCATCTTGGCGGCGTCCATCCTCACTCTCCCCGGTAGACCACCGCGCAATTTCGCGTTTCCCACAGCTCGACCTCGACCAAGCCCGGGAGCGGGGCGGCCAGCTTCGCCCAGATCCAGGCGGCCATCGCCTCCGCCGTCGGATTGTCGATCAGCTCGTTGACGTAGGCATGGTCGAGGAGGTCGACCGCCTCCCGGCGGACGACCGCCTTGAGATCGGAGAAGTCGATCGCCATCCCCGTCGTGCGATCGACCGGCCGGTCCACCGTCACCACGAGCCGGTAGGAATGCCCGTGCAGGTTGCGGCACTTCCCGGGATGGTTCGGTAGACGGTGCGCGGCTTCGAAGTCGAACAGGCGCTTGACCCTCAAGGGAGCCTCGTCTCGCGCGTCCGGCTCATCTGCACGCCGACCGCATCGACGATGCCGTCCAACATGGGCGTCTCCTTCCGGACCCGCACGGTGACCCGGTCGGCCGGAAAGGCGTCCAAGAGCAGGTCGATCAACGTTCGGGCAAACGTCTCCAGGAGCTTGTACGACTTCCCCCGGCCGATCTCGATGACCTTCTTGTACACCTCGCCATAGTCGACCGTCTCCGCCATCCGGTCGGAGCGGCCGGAGCGCTCGAGGTCGAGCTCCAAGGTAACGTCCACCGAGAGCCGGACTCCCACCTGCCGCTCGAGCTTGGTCAGGCCGTGAAAGCCGTGGAACTTGATCCCTTCGACGAAGATTTGGTCGGTCATCGCGGGGCGGAAGTGTATCAGGCACGGAGACTGCCGAGCGCCTCCTCCCTCGTGAGCCGCTCGTCGCCGCGCAGAGCGTCGCAAGCCGCCGAGAGGATCGCCTCCGGCTCCCACGTGGAGACCGGCCAGTCGCTCCCGAACACCACCGTGGCCCCCGAGCGGACCAGGGAGCGCAAGGGGTGCGCGACGATTCCGGGCCGGGAGCCCAGCCGCGCGCCGAGCCAGGAGCGGTCGTCCCGCCAGTGGCCGGGCTGGAGCGAGGCAATGACTCCGGCCGCACGGAATCGCGGGAGGTCGGCGCGAGAGACGACCTGAGCGTGCTCGATCCGGTGTCCCCCCCAGGCGGGACGGGCTGCGCGCTCGAGGGCATCGAGGGCGAGCGTGACCGCGCGATCGCCCAGCGCGTGAATTGCGACCGGCCAGCCGGCCGAGGCCCACCGCCTCACGCGATCGTGGAGCTCGGCCGGCGAGAGGCGCAACGTTCCGGCCGATCCGGGGGCGTCGGCGTAGTCGGCGGCGAGGGCCGCGGTGCGCGCGCCGAGAGTGCCGTCGAGGTAGACCTTGACGCCACGCACCGCGAGGGACGGGCGGCCGTCCCCGATCGCCCGCCGGACCGCCTCCGCCTCTCCGTTCGAGGTCGTGTCGGGGAGCCAGAGCCCCACGCGCACGGGAATCGCCCCGCGATCGTCGAGCCGCGTCCAGACGGCGGGCCCCCATGCCTCGACGATGTCGTCCACCTCCTCGAACCCGAGACCCACGAGCTCGCGGAGGCGCGCCTCGATCGCGGCCTCGCGCTCGCTTTCCGACGGCGGAGGCAGGCGTCGGCGCGCGTCCTCGAACGCCTCTTCCGCGACACATCCGCCGGGAGGAGCCGGTACGCCCAGCCGGACGAAGGCCGCGGGGCTCAGCCACGCCGCATGCCCGTCCCGGCGCGCCACGAAGACCGGTCGGTCGCCGGGAAGCGCGCTGAACGGGACCTCGCCACCGGAGAAACCCCAGCCTCGGATCCAACTCCCCCTCGGACGCTCGGCATCCGCACGCGCGATGCGCGCGGCGGCATCGCCGGGCCCGGTCACGTCCCGAAGATCGAGGTCGAGGAGATCGCACGCCCCCGCGGAAAGGTGGGTGTGCGCGTCCCGGTACCCGGGGGAGGGCCGGCTCACGGCACCTTGAGCCCCGGCACCTGCGGATACTTGAGGCCTGTGCCCGTATTGATCATGACCACCCGGTCGGTCGCGGCGAGGAACCCCGACACGATGAGCTTCCTCGCGGCCGCAACCGCGGCACCCCCCTCGGGGGCGGCGAAGACCCCTTCGCCGCGGGCCAGCTCCAGCTGGGACGCCGCCATCTCGTCGTCCGACACGGCGATCGCGGTCCCGTTCGATTCCTTGAGCGCCTGGAGGATCAGCGCGTCCCCCAGGGGGGAGGGCACGCGAAGCCCCGACGCGTAGGTTCTCGGGTCCTCCCAGGGAGCCGCCTTCGGGGCGGCGGCCTCGAACGCCTCGACGATCGGCGCGCACCCTTCGGCCTGGACCGCGATCATCCTCGGCCGCCGGTGGGCCTCGAGGAGTCCCAGGTGCTCCATCTCCTCGAACGCCTTCCACATGCCGACGAGCCCGGTCCCGCCGCCGGTCGGGACGACGATGGCGTCGGAAAGGGTCCAGGCGAGCTGCTCGGCGATCTCGTAGCCGAGCGTCTTCTTCCCCTCGCACCGATACGGTTCACGCAAGGTGCTGAGGTCGAACCAGGCGGAGGCGTCGTCGTGCTCGCGCATCGCGCGGCCGCAGGCGGCGATGTCCCCCCGCACGAGGTGAACGCGCGCCCCGTGCGCGGCCGCTTCGAGGCGGAACGGCTCGGGGGTGTCGTCGGGAAGGAAGAGATCGACCGCGAGTCCCGCGAGAGCGCCGTAGGCCGCGGCGGCGCTTCCGGCGTTGCCCGCGGAGGGCAGCGCGATCCGGCGCACGCCGAGCTTCCGCGCCATCGTCACCGCCACCGCCATCCCTCGCGCCTTGAAGGAGCCGGTGGGGTTCTGAGCCTCGTCCTTGAGCAGGAGCGTGTCGAGCCCGAGCTCCCGGCCGAGGAAGCGCAGGCGAAGGAGCGGCGTCATCCCCTCTCCGAGCGTCACCGGATCGTCGGAGCCCGGTAGGACCTCGGCGTAACGCCACAAATCCGCCCCGCGGGCGGCGATCGCCTCCCTCGTCATCGTTCGCACGGCCTCGTCCAAGCGATAACGGGCGAGGAGAATGCCGCCGCACCGGCAGAGATTCCGGGGTGCCGCGACGTCGTAGGCGACGTGGCACCGCGAACATTCGAGCCATTCGAGCGTGGAGGACAAGGGGACCTTGCTCCTTCCGGCGAGTCGCCTAGGTTAAGCTCCGGCCGAGGGGCGTGACAAGTCGGAGGCCGAGCTTGAGGCGCGTGCACGTGCCGGTCGCGTTCACCCGGGTGGACCGGTGGATCCTCGGGGCCGTCTTCGCGGGGGGGGCGTACCTCGCCTTCGTCGTGTGGGTGTCCCAGGCGGTCATCGATCCCCCGCGCCCGCGGATCTCCCGCTCGGAGCGGCCGATGATCGGGGTGGCGCTGCAGGCATCGAAGGGGACGCTCACCATCCGCCGGGCCTCCGGCCCGGCGAAGGACGCGGGGTTACGCCCGGGGGACCGGATCGTCGCGATCGGTGAGACCAGGAACCCATCCCTCCAATCGTTCGCCGAACGCATCCACGAGGCCGCGGCCGGCCAGATGATCCACGTCGAGGCGAAGCGTGGGGCGCCGGGGCCCGACGAGGTGGCGGTCATGGCGGAGGTCAAGGTCGAGGTGCGCTCGATCAGCCCCGCCGACGAGGGGCTCCCGTTCGAGGACCTGTCGTTCCGGAACGCCGAGGGGCTCCTGCTCCGGGGCTGGTACGTTCCCCCGCCTTCGGGAGGAACCGGACGGGCGCCCGCGATCGCCTGGGGGCACGGCAACGCCTCGGACCGCCGCGCGTGGCTGCCGGTGGCGCTGGCGGTCCACGAAGCGGGGCTCGCGCAGCTCCTCTTCGATTTCACCGGGCGCGGCGACAGCGACGGCGACGTGATCTCGCTGGGTGCGCACGAGGCAACGGACCTCAAGTCGGCTCTGGACGCACTCGCCGCGCGGCCCGAGGTGGATCCGCTGCGGCTCGCGCTGGGGGGGCGGAGCATGGGGGCGGCGGCCGCGATCCTGGAGGCGGCAGGTGACGCCCGCGTGCGCGCCCTGGTCCTGGACAGCCCGTACGCCGATCTCGTGACCGTGGTCGATCGCGCGATCGGGACCTACCACGTCCCTGCGGTCCTCCTGCGCCCCCTCCTTCTGAAAGTCGCTGGGTGGCGGGCCTCGTACGACCCGTGGAAGGTCCGCCCGATCGACGCGATCGGGAGCGTCAAGGCCCCGATCTTTCTCGTCCAGGGGGACAAGGACACGATCGTGCCCCCCACCGATGCGCTGCGCCTGAAGGGGGCGGCGAAGGTCCAGGTGCAGTACATCCCCCTTGTGGGCCTCGACCACAATTCCCCCCGTCCGGACGATTTTCCGGAACGCGTGGCGGAATTCCTGAAGGCGAAATTACGGGGACAGCAACCGAATTAGCTGCTCAGTTCCGCTGGAACTATTCGCCGCACCCGCTGTCTCTATAATCGCGACCCACAAGGAGAACCCCATGCGCTCCCCCGCCCTCGCCACCCTCGCCCTCCTCGCGGTCTCCGCCGCCTCGCTGGCCGCCGATACGACGACCTTCACCGACAGCACGGCGGCCGACCGTTCCTCGGTCGCGGTGACCGTCTACAACCAGAACATGGCGCTGGTCCGGGAGACCAGGAGTCTGAAGCTCGACGCTTCGGGGACAGGGACGTTGCGCTTCATGGACGTCCCGTCGCAGATCAACCCGCGCACGGTCCACGTCCAGCCGCTCTCGGGTCCGGGGTTTTCGGTCGTCGAGCAGAACTACGAGTACGACCTGATCTCGCCCGAAAAGCTGATGGAAAAGTACGTGGGACGTGAGGTCGAGATCGTCGAGCAGGCTCAAGATCTGACCACGCGCACGGTGAAGGCGACGCTCCTCTCGACCAACGGCGGGCCGGTCTACAAGGTCGGCGACCGGATCGTGCTCGGGCAGACGGGAAAGGTCACGCTTCCCGATCTTCCGGCCGACCTCGTCGCGCGCCCGACCCTCGTCTGGACGCTGAATGCGCCGAAGGCCGGCACGACGCCGGCGGAGGTCTCCTACCTGACCGACGGGATGAACTGGTCGGCTGACTACGTCGCCGTGGTCGATGCCGCCGATGCGAAGGCGGGGCTGTCGGGCTGGGTGACGATCGACAACCACTCGGGGGCGTCGTTCAAGGACGCCACGCTCAAGCTCGTCGCCGGCGACGTGCGGCGCGTGCAGCCGGAACAGTTGATGCAGTACGAGGCCAAGGCGATGCGCGCATCCGCCGCCGGCGCCCCTCAGTTCCGCGAGGAGGGGTTCTTCGAGTACCACCTCTACACGCTCGATCGCCCGACGACGGTCAAGGACAATCAGACCAAGCAGCTCTCGCTCTTCACCGCGTCCTCGGTTCCCGTGACCAAGCGCCTGCTCCTCGTCGGGAACTCCGACTATTACCGGAACCAGATCGGCACCGCCTCCCAGAACCAGAAGATCGCGGTCGTGCTCGAGATGAAGAACGACCAGGCGAGCGGCCTCGGCATGCCGCTCCCGAAGGGGACCGTCCGCGTCTACAAGAAGGACGCCTCGGGCGCCGAGCAGTTCGTCGGCGAGGATGCGATCGATCACACGCCGAAGGACGAGAAGATCAGCCTCCACGTCGGCGACGCCTTCGACGTCGTCGCCGAGCGCGCCCAGACCGACTACAAGGTCCTGAGCCCCCGCCAGAGCGAGTCCGGGTACACGATCTCGATCCGCAACCACAAGGACGAGGACGTCGTGGTCACGGTCCGCGAGCCGGTCGGCGGCGACTGGACGCTCGTGTCGTCCTCGATTCCCGGGAAGAAGGTGGACGCGCGCACGCTCGAGTTCGAGGTGCCGGTGAAAAAGAACGCGGAAGTGAAGCTGACGTACAGGGTGAGCGTCAGGTGGTAAACGTCGCCTTCGCGAAGTGACGCTTCCCGACCTTGATCACGACGCTCGAACCCGGTGACGCGTCGATCTCCCGGGTGCCCGGCGCGATCTTGGCGCCGTCGATCTGCACGCCCCCCTGGGCGATGACCCGCATTCCCTCGCTGTTGGATTTCGCCAGCCCGCACTCCACGAGCAGCTTCGGAAGAAAGGTCTTGCCCTTCTCGACGGCGATCGAGAACTCCGGCACGTCGTCCGGCGTTCCGTCGGCCGAGAAAACCCGCTCGAATTCCTCGAGCGCCGCGAGTGCTTCGGGCTCGCCGTGGAAGTCGGTGATGATTCGCATGGCCAGGCCCTGCTTCGCCTTCTTGGGATGGAGCGTCTTCTCGGCGACCAGGCGCTTCATCTGCTCGATCCCCTCGACCGAGACGTCGGTGCAAAGGAGGTAGTAGCGCCACATCAGGTCGTCCGAGATCGACATGATCTTCCCGAAGACCGACGACGGATCTTCTTCGACGCCGACGTAGTTCCCGAGGGATTTCGACATCTTTTCGACGCCGTCGATCCCCTCGAGCAGCGGGGTCGTGAGCACGACCTGAGGCGGAAGGCCGTAGCCGGGCATGATGTCGCGTCCGACGTTCAGGTTGAAGAGCTGATCGGTCCCGCCGAGCTCGACGTCGGCTTTCAAGAAGACCGAATCGTAGGCCTGCGCCAGGGGGTAGAGGAACTCGTGCAGGGAGATCTGCACCCCCTTCGTGTAGCGCTCCTTGAAGTCCTTCCGCTCCAGCATCCGCGCGACGTTGTACTTCGCGGCGAGGCGGATGAACCCTTCGGAGCCGAGGGGCGCCAGCCACTCGCTGTTGAAGCGGATCTCGGTCGTCTCCGGGTCGAGGACCTTGAAGCACTGCCGCTTGTAGGTCTCGGCGTTCTCGGCGATCTGCTCCCGGGTCAGAGGCGGGCGCGTTTTCGAGCGGCCGGTCGGATCGCCGATCAGGCCGGTGAAATCCCCGATCAGGAAGATGACCCGGTGCCCGAGATCCTGGAACTGCCGCATCTTCCGGAGGAGGACCGTGTGGCCGAGATGGATGTCGGGGGCGGTCGGGTCGAAGCCGACCTTGACCGTCAGCGGCGTCCGGGTCGCGATCGAGCGCTCGAGCTTCTTCTTCAGCTCGAGCTCCGTGACCACGTCCACCGCGCCGCGGGTCAGGATCGCGAGCTGCTCCTCGACCGGGAGGGGTTCCTGCTGCGTCGCGTCGCTCATGAGGCGGGGAAGTGTATCAAGACGGCTTCGGCGTCTTGAGATGCACGTCGCGCTGCGGGAACGGGATCTCGATCCCCACCTCGGCCAGCTTCGCGTGGACCGCCGACAGGACGTCGCTGCGGATCCGGATCCAGTCGTCGAAATCGGAAGTCCAGAACCGGAGGTTGAACTCGAGCGAGCTGTCCCCGAACTTCATGAACGGCGCCTCCGGCTCCGGTTTCGGCAGAACCTGCCGGTGGGACCGCGCGGCCTCGCACAGGATCTTCGCCACCTTCTCCGGGTCGCTTCCGTAGCGGACACCGACCGCCACCTCGATCCGACGGTGCCGGTCGGAGAGGGTCCAGTTGACCAGCCGATTCGTCACCAGGAACCCGTTCGGCACGATGACCTCGGCGCCGTCGAAGGTCCGGATCGTCGTGGCGCGCGCGCCGATCGAGCGGACCGTCCCCTCGACCCCTTCCACCCCCACGACGTCGCCGATGTAGATCGGCCGCTCGATCGAGAGGATGATTCCGGAGACGAAGTTGCTGACCACCGCCTGCAGACCGAAGCCGATGCCGACCGACAAGGCCGACGCCAGCAGGGTCACCCTGTCGAGGGGCACCCCCGCCACCGCGAGTGCCAGGATGAACCCGAGCGCGATGAAGCCGTAGCGGACCACCATCATCATCGTTTCCGGAAGCCCGCGCCCCATCGCGACGCGCGGGAAGACGTCGTCGGCCAGGAGGGCGCGGGTCACGCGGGAAATGAGGGTCGCGACGTAGATGGTCAGGACGAAGGCGACGACGTCGCCGAGCGTCATCCGGACGGCGCCGAAGCTCAACGACCACGAGGCCACCCGGCGACCCAGATCCGAGACCGACCCGAACAGGCCCAGGACCTCGGCCAGGATCGTGCACCAGAAGACCACACCGACCACGCCCAAGACCCGGGAGATCCACGCCTCCAGCGCCGGCGCGTTACGTCCGAGAGCCCGGACGCCCGCGTCGCTCCCGAGGCGGATCAGCGCCGCGGTGATCCCCCGCGCGAGGAAGACCGCCCCCAACAGGACGAGGGCGATGTACGACCCCCGGATCGCGGCCTTCGTCAGGACCTGGGCGAGCGTCACGTTCCCCAGCACGTTCAAGACGATCGAGAGCGAGAGGCCGACCATGGAGAGCCGGCCCACGATCCGGGCGACCGCGCGCGCCGTCCCCTGAAGCGGGGTCGCTTCGGGCGAACGGGTTCGAAGCGCCCAGACGATCGCCGCGAGGCCTGCACCCGTGACCCCGAGGAGGAGAAGCCGGTAGAACCCCGAATTGGGAGCGGAGACGTCACGGATCTGATCGAGGAAGTAGAAGATTCCGAGCACGACCAAGGGGGCCCGCATCGACTTCACGACGACGCGATACATGAAGGCGATGGTGAAGGGGAAAAAGACGAGGTTCGTCACCTCGAAGAAGGCGACCGGCGCCCGGGGATGAAGCCAGCGGGCGGAGAGGAGGGCGACCAGCGCCGCGGCCAGGAGCGGCCGCGAGATCAGATGGTGCCACGCTTCGCCGGCCGCGGTCGCCGGGTCGACGAGAGGCGGCGAGCGTCGTCCGAGGAGCTTCAGCAGGGCGGCGAATCCCAGGAACAGCGCGAACTGCCACAAGAGCCGGGCCGACTCACGGCCGACATACGCCCGGAAGGAACGGATCGTCTCGGTCCAATCCTGTAGGATCTCGTCCCTCACGGTGGCCGAGGGCGCCCCGGCGCGGAGCGCTTGCCACAACGGGGGCGATTCCCTGACGAACAGCTCGCGGCGGGCGGCCTCGAGCTCCTCGTCCACCGAGGACTCGCCATCCGCGACCTCGAGGCGCCAGATCGAGACGTTGTTCTGGACCCGGAGCGCGCGGTCGAGCTCTCCTTCGACGAGATCGAGCGTGTCCTTCGCCCCCGCGACGATCGTCAGCGACCTCGCCGCGAGGTCCGCCGCCGCTCCCCCTCCGGCGAGGCTGTCGTGCGTCTTGCTCCAAACCGAGACGAGGGCCAGGAGGTCGGCGCGCGCGGAGGCGAGGCCCCTCGCACGGCGGGTCGCGTCCCGCTCGTTCTCTTGGAGCGTCTCGTCGACGAGCCCCCACTCCTGGCGAAAACTTCGGAGCGCGCCCCGGGTGCGCTGCCGCTCGGCATCGCGGCCCCACGCTTCCTGGAGCGCATGAATTCTCTGCTCGGTCGCTGCGAGGCTTCGTTCGATGGCCGCGAGATCGCCGCTCCGGCGCAGCAGGAGCCGGATCTCGCGGAGGCGCGTGTCGGCCTGCTCCGCCGCCCGCGGGACCTCGGCCGGTGAGACCGCTTCGGGTTCGACGGCCTGCGGAGCCGCCGGTGCGACCGCTCCGCCGGGTGCGACCGCGACCCCCGGGGCCGCGGTCTCGGGGGCTTCTTCTCCGATAACGCGGCCGGTCCGCTCCCCGATCGTGCCGCCGCACCCCGCGCCGAGAAGGGCGAGAAGCGCCGGGAGGACGAGACGGCGGACGCGACCGGTCATGCGGACCTCCGGGGGACGAGGCGCGGAGTATACGACCGGCGCCGTTCGTCGATCCCAAGCGCCGTCGGCCGACGGTGGCGGGCGCTCGTCCGCCGGTCCCCGTAGAATCGGATCATGGCGCGACGCCTCCTGTCGCCGTTCGTACGCGCCCAGCTCATCGGGTGGACCGCGTGGATCGTGCTGCGCTTCGCCATGGTGTACGCGCAGCGCGACCTGTCGATGTGGATGATCTGCGAGAGCGCGGTCGGCACCGTGATCAAGGGCGCCTCCGGCTTCCTCGTCAGCTTCGGCCTGGGAGCGCTCTACGAGCGGGTGATGCGGCGGCGCCTGTCCGTGGGAGCGACCTTCGCGGTCGCGATCCCGGCGTCCCTGGTCGCGGGGGTCCTCTGGGAGCTGGGGTATCAGTACGGCTACTGGTTCTACGATCCGAGCGAGCCGATTCTCTACATCGCCAAGGAGATGCTGAACCTGGGCGTCACGATGATCGGCTGGAGCGGGCTCTACATCGGCTTTTCGTGGCGGCGCGAGCTCGAAGAGGAAAAAGAGAGGGCGCTTCGCGCCGACGCGCTGGCGACGGAAGCCCGGCTCCAGATGCTCCGCTACCAGATCAACCCGCACTTCCTCTTCAATGCGCTGAACGCGGTCAGGGCGCTGATCGACGAGAATCCGACGGGGGCCCGGCGCATGGTGACCCAGCTCGCCGAGTTCTTCCGCTTCTCGCTCGTCCACGGAGAGGACCAGGAGGCGTCGCTGGCGGACGAGCTGGAGGCGATCCGGAACTACCTCGCGATCCAGAAGACGCGGTTCGACGACCACCTGGACGTCGCGATCGAGGTCGATCCGTTGGTCGGAGACGTGCGCCTCCCCGCCTTCCTGATCCACCCCCTGGTCGAGAACGCGGTGAAGTACGGAATGGAGACGAGCCCGATGCCTCTCCGGATCCGGCTCGCGGCGCGCCTTTCCGAGGGACGCCTGACGGTGGAGGTGGCCAACACCGGCCGGTGGCTCGATCCGAGCCGGCTTCGCCCGGCGAGCGCCGAAGGAACCGGAACGGGGCTCCACAACATCCGAGGACGGCTGGCGATGCTGCTTCCCGGGCGCCACCGATTCGACATCCGGGAGCAGGACGGGTGGGTCCGGGCGGTCCTCGATCTCGCCCCGGCGCCGGCCCGATGACCCCCCGACTTCGGGCCCTGGTGGTGGACGACGAGCGGCTGGCGCGCGTCGAGTTGCTGACCCTGCTCCGGGCCCACCCCGAGGTCGAGGTCGTGGGCGAGGCGGCGGACGCCGACGAGGCGCTCCGGCGCATGGAGGCGCTCGACCCCGACGTCCTGTTCCTCGACGTGCAGATGCCGGGGTCGTCGGGGTTCGAGCTGCTGGAGCGCGCCCACCCCCGCGGGCGCGTGGTCTTCGTCACCGCCTACGACACCCACGCCCTCAGGGCGTTCGATGTGAACGCGCTCGACTACCTGCTGAAGCCGGTCCATCCCGAGCGGTTGGCGGCGACGGTGGCGCGGCTGGCGGGAGGCGACGGGGATCCGCGTTCGCCGCAGCGTCTGGGTGGCGACGACCACCTCTGGATCCAGTCGGATCGCGCGGCGCGATTCGTGAAGGTGCGGCAGATCGCCTGCATCCTCGGAGCGGGCGATTACACCGAGGTCGTCACCGGCGACGGCAAGCGGACCCTGGTCCTGCGGGCTCTGAAGGACTGGGAGCGGCGACTTCCGGCCACGATGTTCGCTCGCGTGCACCGCGGGACCCTCGTCAACATGGAGTGGGTCGAGAGGATCGAGCCGCACGGCGACGAGTCCTTCCGGGTGATCCTGCGAGGAATCGACCGCCCGGTCCCCATGAGCCGCCGCCACGCCGCGCGGCTCAAGTTTCGCCTGACCTGATCGCCGCTCGTCGACGCGCTCCGCCGCCGGTCGAATGCAACCCAACTCGAGGTCTGCTCGTTCGTAGGTGGTGATGACGACATGCGGAGGATCCCATGCGGAATCACCCCCTCGCCGCTTTCATCCTGGCCCTTGCGGCCGTGCCCGCCTTCTCTGGAGAGCTCGCTCCGGGCCCCAAGGTGGGAACGGTCCTCGCGTCGGCGCTCGAGGCGTCCCCATCGCTTCGACGCCTTGCCCAGGCGGTGCGGTGGGCCCCCGGAGTCTCGCTCGTGGTCGAGCTTCGGGAACAGCCGCCGGGACTTCGTGCACACGCGCGCCTCGACGTCTCCCCCCAGCGGGTTTCCGGGACGATCTTTATCCCACCGGGACGATTCGAGGAACAGGCCGTCCTCCTGGCTCACGAACTCACCCACGTGCTCGACGTCTTCGAGGGACGTCCGGCCCAGGGACGTGACGCCGAGGCGCGCGCCGTCTCATCGGAACATGCCGTGCACGAGGACTTTGCCGCCTGCCGGCATCGTCACAGGAAGCCTGCGGCGGGACAGGTCCTGGCGTGCGCGGTCGGTCCCGAGATCACTTCGCCGGAGGGGACGCCGCCGGCCGGCGGATGACCGGCTTCGCGTCCATCGCGATCGAGCGCTCGCCGTTCTTCCCGACCGAGCGGACGGCGAACATCCAGTCGTCGATCGTCGAGCCGGGAAGCACGATGCTCCCGATCACATCGACCGTGCGCAGGACCTTCCACCGGGGCTCGGTCGTCTCCCGCGCCAGGATCTCGAACCCGCTGCGCTCGGCGTCCTCGCCGGCCTCGATGGTCACGGTGGCGTCGGGCTTGACCGCGCCCTCGACGGTCACGGATGTCGGTGGCGCGGGGGCGTTGGCCAGCCGGATCAGCGCCGCGGCGTTCTGGCCGGCGACCTTCGCGAGAAATTCGAAGTCCATGAACTTCGGGAGATCGCCGTACTCGACTCCGTCCTCGATGCGTGGGCTCTGGTGCTGGTGCCGGTAGTCCTCGCGCGGCTCCGTGAACCGGACCGCCGGATCCCCCGCCTCGACGAACGGCAGGTGGTCCCCGCCGCGCCCGAACCGGTCCTTGCGGAAGATCACCCGGACCGCGTTTTGCCCCAGGAATTCGTCGAGCCATAGGCCGAGCTCGCGGCCCGGCGTGAACGGGTCGTCGCCCGAGAAGACGCGGACCCGTCCGTCCTGCGAGCCGTTCACCGCCCCGACGATGTCGTGGTTCAGGAGGCCGCCGACGACGTACCCCTGGGCTTTGGTCCATTCGAGCAATCGCTTTCCGCCGAGGAGCCCCTGCTCTTCCCCCGCGACCGTGGCGAAGACGATCGTGGCGCGATGCGGGCGGCCTGAGAGCATCCGGGCTGACGCGATCGACACCGTCGATCCCGAGGCGTCGTCATCCGCGCCGGGAGCGTCGCCCACCGGATCCATCACGTCGGTCCCCATCGAATCGAAATGCCCCGACACGAGGAATACCGTCTTCTTGAGAACCGGATCGCTCCCCTCGGAAACCAGGTAGACGTTCTGGAGGGGCGCGGGTTGGTCCTTGGTGCGCGGCGACGACGCGTCGAACTTGTCCACGACCACCCGCGCCGAACCATCCCCCTTGGCCGCGGCTTCGAAGAAGGCCACGATCTTGTCCCGCGCGCACCCGATCCCCCGCTTCGGATCGTCCCATCCCGACAGCGACTGCCGCGTCCCGCAGGAGACGAGCGCCGCGTCGATGTCGCGGACGTCGGCTGCGGAAACAGGCTTCAGGGGTGCCGAGGTCGCGGCGGCAAGGAGGAGCGGGATCAGCATGGGAGTATCCTCACGTCGATGACGCTCCGATTGTCTCAGCGTTCGTGGATTCTGGCGATGGTTGTCTTGCTCGGAGCCGCGAATCCCGACACCCGGCAGTGGAAAGGAACGCTCGATCCGATCGGGCCGTTCGAGCTCCGAGACCTCGAGGGCAAGACCTGGACGGACAAGGACTTCAAGGGGAAGACGCTCGTCGTCCAGCAGTGGGCCTCCTGGTGCGGCCCCTGCGTCAAAGAATTCCCCGAGGTCCAGAAGCTGTACGAGTCCCTCCGGTCCGACCCCTCGGTCGCCTTTGTCACCTTCGACATGGACGACGATTCGCCCAAGCTCCGCGAATGGCTTCGCGAGCTCAGGAAGGAGTACTCGTTTCCCGTTCTCCTCGCCGGAGATCGGTTCCGGCCGCAGTCCCTCCCCACCACTTGGATCGTCGATCGAGACGGCTTCATCCGCGACGTCTCCCGTGGCGGCGGCCCCGGCTGGCGGGAGCAGCTGCTCGCCGCCGTCGAGGCGGTGAAGCATCGTCTGCCCGTTTCGATGCTCCAGCCGGAGGTCGTCGCGCAGAAGCGGCGGGAGAATACGCTGCAGGGCGGGGAGAGCAAGTAGGGGGTTTCCACCCCACTAATTGCAGACGTGCGGCGCGGCGGCCAGTTGCGCGTCGATGGCCGGGAGCTGCGTCCCCGTTCCGTCGCTCCAGCTGATCGGCTGGTTGCAGAACTGCTGGATGCTCGGCCGTACCAGCCAGTAGAACAGCTGCGACGGCGCGGGCGCGGTCGTGTCGACGATCGACGAGACGTTTTGATTGTCGGCGAGACACGTGAGCACGGAGTTGGTGTACGTGCCCGTGGTTCTGACCACCGCGAGATCGCCCCGGATCACATCGACCGTCGCCGGTAACCCCCACGAGACGGTCGTCTTGTTCGAGAATCCTATGGTTTGAGTGAACCGGACCATGGCGTTCCCCGTTGACGGACAGGTGACGCCGACGGTGAGGGATGCTGCGTTTCCGCCGGCATCGCACCCGGGCTGCGTGGAGCACCTCACCTTGACGCCGTAGGCCGTCGTGAACGCGGGGGCATCGACGAACCTGGAGTTGTCGGTGAAGTCGCGGAGCAACGTGTCGCCCGCGTCGCCGATCGTCCCGTTGCCGTTGGCGTCGATCCAGAACTGGTACTGGGCGATGCCGTTAGGACAGGCGTCCATCGCCGAGCCGCTCGCGTCGAGCGTGACGACTTGGCCGGGGCCGGCCGTCGGGTTCGGCGTGCCCGTGAGCGCCCCCGTGATGTCGGTACAGGAGGCGCACGTTCCCGGGAACGGGGTGTTGGCGTTGTTGTCGACCGACAGCACCACGGGCGCCGAAAGGGCCTGGTCGATGTGGATGTTGTCGATGTACCAGCCGTCGTCCCCGAGGATGTTGTCCGCGTGGAACGCGGCGTCCCAGGTCTGGACTTCTCCATCTTCCGCGGTGCTGGCCAGGAACCGGAGCTTGATCTGACGGCCGGCGAAGGGGGTCAGGTCGAAGATCGGCTGCACCCAGGTCCCGACGTTGACCGAGCCTTGCAGGGCCGGACCTTCGGCGCGACCGATATGAGTCGCGTTGAAGGGATTCCGCCAATCGGTATCCCCCTGGAAGGCGAAGTTGAACTCGGGGAAGCACGTCGAGGATGGGCCGTGGGGCCGCTTCGGATCCGTCTGGGGAAAGTAGCTGTCCTCGTTGTTCCCGTCGTCGGTGGGGTCGAACGTGCAATTGCTGAAGTCGTCGGTGCCCTGTTCGTCGTAAACGTTGACGATCGGAAAGATCTTCGTCCAGACCCCACCCGCGTTGACCTCGACCACGCCACGGTCGAGGGACTCGCCGGGGGTGACGTTGAGGATGTTGCGGTCGTCGATGAACGACACCTGTTGCATGAACGAGAGCTGAGGTAGCGCCGACGGGAACGGGAGGTTGATCGGGTTGGTCGTCTCGATCCCGTCGAGCTGCTTGAAGTGGTACGTGTCTCGAAGAGCGCTCGTCGTGCTCGGGTGGAATCCGTAGTGCAGCGACTGGACTCCGGTGAAGGCGCGCGCTACGCCGTTCGAGGACGACTTGTGGACGTGCCAATCGTTGAACGTGTCGAATCCCGGAAAGCCGAGGAAGCAGTCCTGATTCTGACAGACAGAGCTACCGCACACGTTGAGGTCCGGATCGTTGTACTGACAACGGAATCCATCGGAGAACTGAAGGCTGGCCTTCCCGTTGTCCATGGTCTCGAGCGTGAATTGGCCGAGGCCGCTGGCGTCCTCGAAGTCCTCGATGAAGGGTTGCGTGACCCCACCGCCCGATCCCGACAGGTCGAGATCGATGGCGACAGTCTGCATGCGGGTCGTGAGATCGAATGAGTCGGAGTGTACGGTGAGCGAGAACAGGGCCTGGTAGACGTCGTTGACGTTGACCCGACTGGCGTTCGCGGCCACCCTGAAGCGGAATGCGGTCGCGCTACGCTTGATCTCGAGGTTCGCCATCGAGCCGATCGAAACGACGGACCGGCCGATGCATTCGATCTTCGGGTCGGTCGTCGCGAGCGTGACCACCACGTTCTCGAGCGGGGAGCCGGTCTTGTTGACGTAGGTCACGAACATGTCGACGGTTTCGTTCGGGTCGGCAAAGCCGTCGTCGTCGCCGTTGACCCCGGGCGTCCCGACGAGGTGGATGTCGGTCCCGGCGAGCGTCATTTTCCCGGATGCGACGATCAGACGGGTCGTCGCCTGGAGCCGGCCCGACGTCGCCGGATCGAGGCCCTTCTTGCACGCACTCCCGGTGCCGTCGTTCCGATCGACGTAGGTCGCCGTGAGCAACGGATCGACCGTGCCGTTCTTGGCGGCGAAGATCGTTCCGGGCGAGTCGTACGTCGTGGAGTACGGGATCGTCCCCCGGAAGATCCCGCTCCCCGGCGCCGTCTCGTTCAGGACCACGATCTCACCCGGAGACTCTTCTGCGGAGAACACCTGGACGGTCACGTCCCGGGCTCCATCGTTGTCGCAGTCCTGGTCGTCGCCCGGATCGCCATAGAGGCCGTTGGCGTTGCAGTCGTTCTTGGCGTTGACCGGATCGTACGGCGACGTGTCGGTCACCGTGAGCGCGAGGACGCCGTTGGCATCGTAGCTCAGGTTTTGGACCACCTCGATGTCCGCGCACTGGCCTCCCGCGCAGTGCGTGTGGGAGTCTTCGTCGAGCCTGGTCTCCTTCCACGACACGAACATGTCGTCGATCCCCAGGCCGTAGCTCGATACGTTGCTGCTGAACGTCCCGCTGGTCGGCTCGAGGTTGATGAACCCGACGGCGGCGCGGAACCGGGGTCCGGTATCGCCGTAGATGTCCTCGAGCGTCGTGAAGCGCATGTCGGGACCGTTCGGAATCTTGATTCCGTAGTTCCGGCCGGGACCGTTGGCGGTCACGAACTCGTCGACGTTGCTGTCCGGCTTGTTGCAGGTCGTGTACGGCGCGCCCGCCAGGTGGCACTGGTTGTCGCTCGTGCACGACACGCTCTTGTCGACGTTGTTCAGGGAGTCGCTCCGGAGGCAGTACCCGTTGGCGGCGTCGTCGTCCGGCGGAGTCGCCAGAGCCCACGGCGCGATCGCCTTGACGCTGTCGTTGCCCGCGTGCGTCGAGTCGGATTCGATCGTTCCCTCGAAGGCGCAGTTGTTGACGCCGACGCGGTTCCCGCCGAGAGTTCCGTTGATCGAAGTGCCAAACCCCGCGCAGTTGTAGTCGTGCTGGCAGGTTGCGCCGGCGACCGTTCCACAGTGGTCGGGAAAGTTGATGCAGGACTCGCTGCCGGGGCAATCGCTGTTCGCGAAACACGTCGTGGACGTGGTCACGCTGCAGTTCCCTTTTCCGTCGGTGTCCACACAGCTCCGGACCGGAGCGAACATCGAAGCGCCGCCGATGAGCGCGTTGTTGCCACCGTTGATCGCACCCAGGTGTCCGAATAGGTAGATGCTCGTGGTCTGCAGATCGTTGTAGAGATCGGCGCCGGTGGCCTTGTCGATGTCGGTATCGAATTCGGCCGTCGGCGATGTGTTCAGGTCGCTGATGTCGATCTCCTGGTTCCAGGCCCAGTCGGTGATCGCCACCTGATAGACCGGATCCCCCGTGGCGTCCGCCCGCGGGCAGTTCGTCCCGTTGGCCGCCGGGCACTGGTTGACCTTGTTCAGGATCGGCGTGACGACCAGCTCCTCGTACAAGTCCTTACCGTTGAGGTCTCCGACGATTCGCTCGTAGTTCTGGCAGCGGCCGGAAGCCGCCCCCGACGCCAGGCAGCCGGTGAAGGTGGTCGAGCGGATGCCGCCCGTGTGCCAGATTCCGCCGGTCGCGCCGGCGCCCTTCGTTTGCCAGCCGCAGCCGCCGTTGGTGCTCCAGTTCTGGTCGAGGGCGTCCGAGCCGGTGGCCTGGTTCGGATCGAGGTCTTCGCCCAGATCGTAGTTGCACGTTCCGAACGATCCGCAGGTCCCGCCCACGGCCGCGCAATCGCCGTCCAGGGAGCAGACGCGCGTCTTGTCGTTGTTGCAGAACTTGCAGTTTTGCGACGGGTCTCCCTTGGTGCACGGGAGCGTGGTGTTCGTGGTGCAGAACCCGTCCAGCTTGTCGTTGAAGTTCTTGTCCTCGCCCCAGTACGACAGCGTCTTGACCGTGGACGTCGACAGGTTGTTCAGCCCCGAAGTGAATCCGCCGTTGTTCGTGTCGAAGTTCCAGGGAGCCATGAGCGCGGCGGTGGTGTTGAAGCCGCCGGCCGTCATGTCGCTGTAAGACTGAGTCTCGAAGACGTAGTCTTTGACGAAGCTCCTCGGATCGTTGGTCACGGTCTCGAGCATTTCGTTGTTGTTGATGTCGTAGTTCAGAGCCGCGCCGCCGGTCGGGAAATCGGTCGAGTAGAACAACGACGTCTCGTCGGCATTCAGGGTCTCTCGCTGAACCGCGAAGCTCTCGACGGCCTTGCCGGCCGTCTTCGCGGAGACGCCGATCACCATGTCGGCCTTTTGCACGCCGGAGATCACCGAATTCCCCTGCACGGTGAACGTGACCGTGGCCACGGTGGAGGGGGCGACCGTTCCGATCGTCTTCGGAGAGTCTAGGACGGTGACAAACGAGCTGGCCACGTTGTTGGCGCGGTTCGGATCCGCGCAATCCGTCGACCCGGGCTTGCAGGTGACGGGGCTGTCGGCGTCGGTGTCCACCGCTTTCAGGCTGACCTTGACGCCCTGGAGCGTCGCGCTGCTCTCCGCCGACTGGAACGCGACCAGGTAGCCGACCGTTTCGCCGGCGTCGATGTAGCGGTCCGGAAAGCCGAAGGTGAAGTAGCCGCGGCCATCGCGCTCGCAGCCGCCCGATACCAGCGTGAACGTGTCCTTCCCGAACTGCGCGAACACGACGCCACCGGCGTTGATCGCCGCCCGGCAGTCGACGGCGCCGGTGCTCACGCGCTTGGCGTTGGCGTTCGCCGTCCCGTTCGGTTCCTCGTCCTGATAGGTGACACGGATCTGCTGGCCGGAACGGACGTCCAAGGCGCCGTTCCCGGTGTCGGGCGCAGTCCCGTCGGTGAGCAGGATCGCGCTGGAGTCGAAGCGAAGGCCCGCGCCGGCTCCATCGTTGTCGGTGAACGAGAGGTTCTGCTCAGTATCGGTGATCGTGTCGTCGCCGGTCCCGAATGCGCCGTCCGCCCCGGCGTCGATGACGTCGACACGGGTGCGGCTCGAGATCTCGCCGGGAGTCAGCGTGAGGGCCGGGTCGCCCGCGGTCGCGATTTCGTCGATCGTGACGACCGCGCGGTCGTTGCAGACGAACGTGCCGCCCGTAAGCTGGCCGTTCGCCGCGACCTTCTGGATGCGGACCGACGAGCCGAGGCAGACGCCCCCCGCGATCGCGACCGCGTAGTTCTGGGTGCCCGTGAACGCGCCGGCCTTGACGGTCAGCGTCCACGCCCCCGTTTCGATCTGGTTGTCGGCCGCTTCGTTCGTCCCCAACGTGTTCGGGTCGTCGGCGATTCCGTTTCCCGCCGGGTCGGGCGAGAGGTGGATCCCCTCGACCGGGTTCTGCGTCTCGTTGAAGACCGTGCGGGTGCCGCAATTCACACCCGTGCCGGCGACCGGAAGGCTGAACGGGCCGCGATCGACCGTTCCGGTCGAATTCAGGGGCCACGGGAGGCCGCTGTAGTCGCAGTTCTCGCCCGCATCGAGCGTGCCGTTGCGGTTGGTATCGTCGGAGTAGAAGTTGCCGGCGTACTTGCGTCCGGACGGCGAGACCAGCTCCAGGTCCAGGTTCTTGGTGAGCAGGTCGCCGGAAGCCTCCGCCCACGCCATCCCGATGTTCAAGGGCTGGGAGGCATCGCAAACGTTGATCGTGGTGCTCGTCGTCGCGCCGCTGGCGAGGTTCGTATTGAGGGCCGTGCTGTTCACGCCCCCACCGATGCCTCCATCCGCGACGATCAATCCCGTCACCGCGGCAGGGTAGTTCTGAAGCGGTAGGGCGTTGCTGAGCTGAATCCGCCCGTATCCCTGCTCGTTGTTGAAGCGGAAGAGCTTGGTGAGGCCGGCGCCCGGCGCGTTCGGATTGAGCCCGGTCGGGCGGCTCATCCACTGGGCCGAGGCGACCAGGACCGACTTGACCAGCACGCCGGAGACGTTCGGAACGAGGTCGGCGGCGTTGCCAGGGTTGGACGCCGTGCCGTCGGGATAGAGCCCCTGGGCGAAGTAGTCGCGGACGAGCAGGGCGGCGCCGGCCGCGGCGGGCGACGAGAAGCTCGTTCCGGAGAGGTTCTGCACGATGTCGCACTCGACCGGGTTGTTCTGGTCGTTGTCGTTCGACCGGCAGTTGTATTCCGAATCCATACCCTGGCCGCCCGCGGCGTCGGTGCCTGGGGCCATCAGGATCGGAGCGATGCGTCCGCTGGTCGCCGAAGCCGGACCCACGGAGGAGAAGGCGGCGCGATCGTTCGGGGCCCGGACGTCGAACTGGTCGTCCGATTCCACCGAAGCCCCCATGGTCACCGCGTTCTTCGCGCTAGCCGGGGCGCCCGTGGTGTTGGTGTCAGGGATCCCGTCGAAATTGGTGTCGGTGCTGACGTCCCCCGCCGCTACGAACACGGTCGCGTCGTTGTGCTCAAAGATGAATTGATCGACGTCGGCGGCGTTCGAATCGTAGACATTGCCCAACGAACCCCAAGAGAGATTGGCGACCCGCGCGCCACGGTTGTACCCGTCGAGGAGCGCGCTCGCGCTCGGGCCGTTGTAGAGGTCTCCGGGGCTCAGTCCGACCCCGGTGAGCGGATCGTCGCAGCCTCCGGAAAGAGCCGTGACCGAGGCGTCGTAGGCAACGAGCTTCGCTCGCGGGGCCACGCCGTCTAGCTTCCACGGGTTGCCGTTGGTGTCCGAAGCAGTCCAGCCGGCGCCGTAGCTGCCGGGTACGTGGGTGGCGTTCCCAAGGGCGATCGCGGAGACCGTGTGCCCGTGGGTGAAGCCACCCGAGACCGCTGCGTCACACCCCAGGGCGTCCCCCGAGCCGCCGAACGGGTTGGTCGTCCCATAGAAGAGGACCTTCCGGTGGGTCGGGCCGATCGGCGTCGTCGACGCCGCGTCGGTGCGGGTGTTCGAGAGATCTCCGGCGTCCACCTGGATGCCGGAGTCGAGAACCATCAGGACTTGGGCCGGGATCGAGCCCCCGTTGCCGCCCCCGTCGACGCCCGCATCGTGGTAAGGAATCGCGCCGCTGGTGTAGCGGCCCGTCTGCATCGTGCAGGTCGTCTCTTCGCCGAGCATGAAGATCGGCAGATCCTCGGTGATCCACTGGACCGCCTCGATCGACGCCACCCCCGCAAGCTTCGAGCGATGGGCGTTGACGAAGATCGTGTCCCCGTAGGTCTTG
>JBGQLU010000017.1:0-37286 GCA_041500265.1 Acidobacteriota bacterium
CCTGCCGGAACCGGGTCGCTTCCTCACTCGTCGTGGTATTTTTCCTCACGGCGTAGCCCTCCGTCCTCGTTGTGAGGACCCTGTTTGCTCAACAGGAGGTTACGCCATTTTCCTTTTTCCACAGAAGTCGGGACGGATCCCCCGGCGAGGCCTACATCGTCACAATGGTCAACTCCAAGCCCTACACCACTCAGAACACGAACTGCGTTCTGCCACTGTGCAATGCGGCAGTAGCGACGTACGGCGTCAACGGCTCGGCCAATACCGCCACGTTCGCGTACAGAATCGACAACGCAAACGCCGCGACGATTTGTTTCGACAACTGTGTCTCGTTCACGACGCTGGGTGAGAGCGCCACCGCGATTGCAAGCGATTTCGCGGCTGCGATCACCGCCAAGTGCGGAGGGGTCGCGACCGCGACCGCCAGCGGCTCGACATTTTCGGTCATATTCACCCAGACCTCTCCGCAACACCTCTGGGTCGGAACGGGGGCCGGCGATCCGGCCGGCTGCGCGAACATCACCCCGATCGCCAACTGCGACGTCTACGCCAGCGGCGGCTGCACGTTCAATCCGACGATCACACTGATCAGCAGCGGCGCGACGACGACCCCGGCGCTGGGTACCTGGGAGCTGATCGGCCTTGGAACTCTGATCGCGGGAATCGGGGCGTTCCTGCTTCGGCGAGGCCTCTCGTAGGGTCGATCCCGGAAAGGACGGGGCACGATCGGTGGGTCGAGCGGCAGCAGCGAAGCGAGGGCGGCGCGAGGAGCGCCTCGGCGTCGGCCTGACCGCAAACGGCTCCACGGACCGGATCATTCGTTTTTGCGCCGTCTTCGTCGCGCTTCAGGTCGCCACGCAAGCGCTCTACTACGGACTCTTCTTGAACAGCCGGCCATTCCAGGTTTACCTCCATCTTGTCGCCGCATCCGCGGCCGCGGTCTTGCGTCTGTTGGGCCGCGGCGTGACGTGTGAGTTCGACATGCTTCATGGAGGCTTCGACATGTCGATTCGCAGCGGCTGCGATGGCCTTCAGGCGATGGCGATCTTCGCAAGCGCCGTCGTCGCCTACCCGGCGTCTTGGACACGGCGGACGCAGGGGCTGCTCGCCGGCGTAGCGTCGCTTCTCGGAATCAACATCGTTCGGATCGCGACACTGTTTCTCGTCGGCGCCGAGTGGCCGCAGCACTTCGAATCGGCTCATGTCCAGGTCTGGCCCGCGCTCTTGATCCTCTGCGCTGTCCTGCTCTGGGCCGCATGGGCTTCGCGCGCGACTTCTTCTCCTCAGACGGCTTGACGGTGCTCCCTCGCAGACTTCTCGCGCGTCTGATCGCGATCGCCGTGGTCGCGTTTGCAGTTCTGATGCTCGCCGGTCCCTGGTTGTTCTATCCCCCGGTCTATCGCGCGACAGGACAGACGTTGTTCTCGAGCTTCGGCGGCGACCGCATTGTCCGGTTCGAACCGGTGCCAGGGGGGGGCGGTCTACACGACACGCGAATCGAAATCGGCCTCCGCGCCGGCGGCCGGGACGAGATCGCCTCAGGGATGCCGGTCAACAGCGTCCGCGAAGGGTACGTGCCGATCGCGGTCGTCGTGGCGCTTTGCGCGGGACTGTTCTTCGTCCGCCGACCGCGCCTTAGCCCCGTGCTGATCGCGATCGCCGCGACCGAAGGATTCGTCATCTTGCGCCTATGGGTCGCGCTGGTCTACGGGTTCTCGCGCGTCGGCGTCGGAGATCACTACCTGTTGGAGTTATCGGCGCCGCTGCGTCCGGTTGTGAGTCTGGCGAACGCGATCCTGGGGACCGATCTCCACGGCACGTACGTCGTTCCGATCTTGATTTGGGCGATGACCTGCCTTCGCGCGTCGAATCTCCCGGCGGATGGTCAAGTCGACCCCGCCCCTGGCCTCGCGCGTTCCGAGTCCAGCCCTGCGACACCGGCGACTGAAACGCCAAAGGAACGACTCCGGCGCGTCTGAAGGCAAGAAGTCGCGGCCGTCGCTTTGGGCGCCCTTTTTCCTACTGTTTCGGTCGGCTTGTGGGCGCACCAAAGTGCGGCACCCGGCCCGGGATCGCCGTACATTGAATCCTACGCATGCCCAGTCGCTCGCGGCTGAACCGAGCGTCCAGGAGGACCCGATGAACCCCATCAGAAGCGGATTCGCTCTCGCCGGCCTGGCGATGGCTCTCGGCATGGTCGCGTGCTCCAACGGATCGAGCGGCATGACGAACGGCGGCAAGGGGCGCGTGCAGTTCGTCATGGCGTCGTCCGCAACGGCGCCGGTCGCATCGGCGGCCACGGCGAGCGGATCTTCGACCGACCAGTCGCTGACGGCGGCGAATGTCACCTTCGCGAGCATCCTCGCCCGCAACCTCGACGGCAAGCTGATCAACGTCACGATCGATCTGCCCATCACCGTGGACGTGCTCGGGCTCGGCACCAGTGGGTCGTTCACGCTTCCCGCCGGGTTCCTGCCGCCGGACACCTACGACCAGCTGGTCATCGTCATGACCAAGGTGGAGCTGACGCTGGCGAACGGCACCATCGTGACGATCGATCCACCCGGCGGCGGCTGGACCTCGGTGATCTCCGTCACGACACCGTTCACCGTCGTCGAAGGCCAGACCACCAGCGTGACCATCAAGTTCCGTCCCGACAAGTCGTTCAGCTGGCTCGGTAGCGGGTGGGGATTCCACCCCGAGTTCGACTGCGACGGGCACCACAACAACGACGACGACGAGCAACGCTGATCGTCCGCGCCCCCGTCGAGATCGTTCTCGACGGGGGTCTGTCGTGCAACTCTTGCTTACAATGCCGGGGAGAAGGGCTCCGGATCGTCGCCGATGCCGACGATCGCGTGCGCGCCCGCGAGGGTGATCGTCACGGTCGCGCCGCCGTCCACGGTGATGTTCGAGGTCGTCAGCGTCTGTTGGGTGCCGTCGCCGTACGAAACGGAAAGTTGAACCCTTGCGGTCTCCGGACTCGAGTTGGGATTGTGGACGGAGATCGTCACGTGGTTGTCGGTGAACCCGGCCACGGCAACCTGGATGTCGGGGTAGGCGGCGGCCGAAGGAACCGCCAGCAGTGACAGGAGAATCGCGCAGACGATGAGAGCTCGCTTGAACATGTTCGTTGCCTCCAATGGAAAAGGAAAAAGGGCGATTCGGAGTACGAGGCGACGAATGGGCCCGTCGGTGGGCGCGCACGGCGCTCGACGCGCCGCGCGACTCGCGGCTGCGGTGCGTCCCCGAGGGAGTAGATGACGTCTGTGCGCAGGACGCCGCCCCCACACCACGGCGAACCGCTTGGGCGGGGATCGAATCGTCCGGACGCGCGTGTAGAAGCGCTAGCGGCCTAGCTTCTTCCTCGAAATCGCGAGGCGCGTGCGCACCTCGGAAGCCTCCGCGCTCGTCTGATCGACGAAGCGGACAAAATAGCCGGCTTCACGTAGCTCGATCTCGGCGCGGGCGGAGTCCCCACCGGTCAGTTCTGCTTTCCATTGGTAGTAGTGAGCGTGGAAACGGATGACGTTGTCGTTGTCGCTCACCGAGTCGGCCAGGACTTCTCGAAGAAGTAGGCGACTCTCGGACACGGAGCCCCCGAGCTGAAGGGCCCGTGATTCTTCCAGGAGCGCGAACAGCCGTAGTCGAGCAAAGCCGTGGGATCGCGCAAAACGAGCGGCGCGGCGAGCCGCAGCGGCCGCGCGCTCCGCTCGGCCTCGCTGGTACTCCAGATTCGCGATCGAAATGAGGACCCGTGCCTGATCGTAGTTCGCGGGGGCACGACGGTAGTTCCGCAGCGCGCGCGTCAGGCTGCCGGCGGCGGCATCGAAGGCCAGCAGGTCGATCTCGATCAGCCCTCGCTGGTGGTGAACCAACCCCGCCTGCCGATAGTCGCCGTGGCGCAGATGGGCCGTGGCACGATCGAGGAACGCCATGGCCGCTTCCTGCGATCCGAGCGACCGCCACAGAACCGACTGTTGGACCAGGACCTTCGCGAGGACGCCCGGCTCTGGGCGGTCCAGCAGCAATTCATCGAGCATTTGCCGCGAAAGTTGGTGTTTGCCGAGACTGGCGGCCGCGACCGCGAACGCGAGGATGGCCTCGTGGCGCATGGTGCGATCGGCCGGAGTTCTCGATGCGCGCTCCCGAAACGCCAGGAAACAAGCAAGCGCATCCGAAACCCGGCCGTCGTGCCACGCGGCGAGGGCGAGGTCACGCAACTTGATCGGATCGCGCTCGAACGGAACCGCGCCGGCCAGCGCCTCCAGATCCAGCAACTCTCCCGCCGCCTGGGATGAAAGACCGTACAGGCGGAGGAGCTGCTGGAGACGCCGCACGCCCGGGTCGAGGCGGCCCTGCTCGATCCTCGCTAACGTACTGTGCGGAATAGGGTTACCGCCGTCGCCGGTGAGCGTCTCGACCGACCGCAGCGTCAGGCCCAGCGATTCGCGACGCTCCCGCAGAAGCCGCGCGACGGCAGGGGATGCTGGGACCGATTTGCTAGGCACCAAGAGAGAGAATACGGCTCGATGCCAAACGTCGCCAGAAAATGTTGCTTGACAGCATCATGGTTTCGACGGAAAGTCTTGGAACGCGTAGGGCACGCGGCGATCGGATTGGTCGTCAGGCGGTTAGGCCTCCCGGGAGGCATGTTCGCGGACGGAACGGGTCATGGGTAGAGCCGCGGGAGCTGGATCTGGGAGATCCACCCCATCACGAGGTCCGAGGTGTGCGCCGGAGAACGAGCATGCCTGATCTAGGAAATCTCCTCGGCGGCACCGGGCCCAAGGTGGCCAAGGGTCTCGCGGCGCTCGCGCAGTTGAATGCCCCCGTGGGTTCGGGAGCCTTCAGCGTCGACGGCTTCGACCTCTCCGGCGGAACCGGGCTCACCCTTCTTGGCCAGGCCGTCCGGATCACCTCCAGCGCGAGACTCACGGCGAGTTTCGCGGCGGCGGGCGATCAGGAGCACTCAGTCTTTCAGGAAGGGGATGCTTGGGTTCCTCTTGCGGACCATCGCCTGGCGATCCTCGACCTGCAAGGGGCATTTGGGATTGCGGCGCAAGCATCAACGTCCGTCTCGGTCACCTCGCTGTCTTTCAAGCTGAACGCCTCTGGAGAGCTGCGTTACCGGCATCTCCTTTCGGTTCCCGCTGCTGTTTCCCGACTCCACGCATTGGAGGGGCTCGTCGGTGGGTCGCAGTTGCCGCAGCTGGTCTCGTTCGCTGGCCTGAGCGACGACGAGGTCCACCAGTTCTCAGCCCTGTTGTCCCTTTCTCTCGGGGCCGAAGCCGCGATGGGCAAGGATCTGACGTTCAAGACCGACCTCTTCAAGGATCTCGCCCCCGAGATGAGCGTCCATTTCCAATGCACGGTCAACGCCTCGCTCAACGCGTCGCTCTACGAAACGCTGAACTGGACCGCGGGGAAGGGCGACGCGTTCACCATGACGAAGGGATGGGTGCGATTGCGCGCCATGCGCGAGAGTCAGCACCGCCTGACCCTCGGAGCGCAGTTCGCCCTGGACGTCGAATACAAGTTGGGCAGTACGCTCGAGGCGCTGCTCAATCGCGCTCTCGAACTCAATCCCGTCGCGCGAGCCCTGGATGCGCTACGCGACGTCCAAAAGAACAGCGCGCTGCTCGCCGCCGGCGATTGGGCCGCGGTCAAGGATCAACTCGATCAGGCCGTGGCGGGCCGAATCGCCGACTTCCTCGACCCGATTCTCACCAACTCGGCCGAGCTCAAGAAGATCGTCGGGGTAAGTTCCCAGGTCGTTCAGGCGTACGACAATCTGGGCGAGACGTTGCAGAGCTTCTGGGATGGCCTGCTCAATCGAGGTGATCTGGCCCTGCAACGGGCCAAACTGCGGGCGCTCTTGACGAGGATCACGAGCCTGCCCGACGATCCGCAGTCCCTCCTGACGACCGACGAGCAGGACCTCATTCCATTGATCGAGGCGATATCCGGTCACAGTCTGGAGGAGATTTGGCTCGGAAGCGGTGCGAGCGCGGTGCTCGACAAGGTCAAGGCCGAGGCTGCTCGGGCCCTGAGCTTCCTCGATGCCCTGGAGAGTCTCCCCGACACGGCGCTGGCGCGGATCACGGAGTTCGCCAAGCGAACCGGCATTCAGGGGACTCTGGACTGGCTGCGAGCCCATGCCGCGTCCGTCGCCCAGCTGAAGGCGACCGCCAACGATCGCATCCAGAAGCTGATCGAAAAGCTGCTCAACAAGGCGTTCGCGCAGATCGACGCGGGTGACCTGCAGAAGATCCAGAGCTGGGCGACGTCACTCAACGGAATCCTCGCGTTGCCCGGGAAGTACGAGGACGAGCTCAAGGCCAAGCTGGCGCGCCTGGACGGCACGGTCGGTTTCAAGCTGGCGATGGAGGTCGATCGCGTCTCCCGCACCTCGGCCTTGCTGGACCTGGAGTTCGATCCAGGGAACAAGGCCATCGTCAAGGCGATGGCAGGGCTGAAAGGACTCACCCTGGTCACCGTTCTGCAGGCTCTCCTGAAGCCGGACGGGGACAATTCCACGGCGCGTGAGCCGCTACCGTACATGCTGCGTGAATGCACGTTCACCTCGCAACGCCTGCGAACCAGCACGCGCAGCTTCTTCTGCTCTCTCTTCGGCACCACGAGCAACACGCGCCAGAGGTTGACTGAAAGTGCGATCGACGTGCGCCAGGTCGGAAACACGATCACGCGGCAAGCCAGCTACAGCGGGGTGTTCACCCGCTCGACCACGGCCGTCATCAGGAAGAGCGGCCATGCGTCGACGGCGCAATTCGCGGCCGGCGCGGGCTGGGCAGCCTCGGCTCAGGGCGCCGGTGTTGACCTCGCCGCGCCCTACTCGCACCTCGATCAGAGACTGCGCCTGACGATCACCCGAGACGACGACGCGACCACAGTCGAGGAGCTCGCGGGGATCGGCCAACTGCTGACCGACCTGGGCTTCGACCTCAGCCTTCCGCCGGTCCCTCAAGCCGCGAATCACGCCACTCGTTTGGCAATCAGCCTCGAGCTCAGCGGCCCTGCGGTCCAGGGGTTTCTCGGGAACGGTACCTACGGCGCCGATTGGGACCTCGACTTTCTGAACGCCGCTCGCCGTTGGTTCGACGATGCACTCTGCCCGGAACTGGACGCGTCCGATGTTCCGCGTGGGACGGTCCTCGCGTGGCTCATGAGGGAGCCGTCGTTCAGGACCGGGTGGACGATGTCGCAGCCGGACTTTGAACGAGCATTCACGAATCACGAGTTCCCCGTTCACCTCCCGGATGGAACTACCGTCGGCGTGCGACTGGTCTTCGCCATGGCGCCGGCTCCGGCGTCGTGGAGCCCCTACAACATGGTGCGCGACGCGATCGTTCGGCGTGGCGAGTCTCAACCTCCGATGCGCGCGGCCGCCCAAGCGTCGAGTTCCGCTCCGACCGATCACCCCGGTCTGAGCCGACTCGCGGAACGGTTCGCGCGTGCGGGAGACGCGGTCTCCCCGAGTTTCTGGGACAGCCCCGTCTTCGCCCTCTGGTTGGTACTCGCGCGCGTGGCCCGAACGGCGCCGGAGAGCCTGTCTACGGCTACCGGATTCGCCAGCCTACGATTCAAGGACGATTCGGCAGGAGCATGGAGCGCCCCCCAGCGGTGGGTAGTCGATCCGGGGCGGTTGCCCAGACGGACGCCTGGAAGTGGAGTATTTCCCATCGCTTGAGTGTGGCGATGGTCTGAGGCGGAGTGACCCGGGGATGCGACCGCCCAATCGAAGAATCGGTACGCTCGTCCTGGCAATTGCGGCAAGTGTTGCCCTCGCCGGCTGTTCCAAATGCGGCAGAGCGAGTGAGGGCGACCTCACGAATTCAACCGATCCTCATTGGGTCGAACACCACAATCCTCAGGCCCAAGTGGCGGTCGTGTTCGTCCATGGGATCTTCGGAGACACGGTTGGCACCTGGACGCATCCGAACGGCACGAGTTTCTTCGACCTCATAGAGAAGGATCCGGACCTCGGGTCGAAAGTCGACACCTACGCCTTTGGGTATCCCTCCAAGATGGTCCGGGCTGGATCGTTTGACATTCAGGAGGCGGCCAGTCGCCTGCACTCGCGTCTGCAAAGCGACAAGATCACGGATTATCCGGCAATTGTGTTCGTCGCGCATAGCATGGGTGGGCTCGTGGTGATGCGCGAGTTGTTGACACACCGTGACGTTCTCGAGCGCGTCCGTGCCCTCGTATTCTTTGCGACCCCCCAGGAAGGCGCTCAGATCGCGAACATCGCCAGCCACGTGGCGAACAATCCAGCTCTCGCCCAAATGCTTCCCGCGGATCAGGATGGCTACCTACGACTGCTGAATGACGAATGGAAGGCGCTTCCAAAGCGTCCGCCGGTGGAGTGCGCTTACGAGAAGAGGAAGACGAAGGGCTTCATGATCGTGGGGTGGTCGAGTGCGACGCGATTTTGTGACGATTCGCCGTTGCCGATCGACGAGGATCATATCGGCATCGTCAAGCCCGATCGTAGGGGGCACGACTCCTATGTCTTGTTCAGCAATGCGCTGAACAAGTTCGTTCTGAACAAGAGCTTGGTCGCCAAGCTCGAAACACCCGACTTCTACATCGACAACGATCGGGCGGTCCTGACGATCAGCAGTCCGTTCGGTCGGCGCGACGTGAGACTCGTCAATGCCGGCGGGACGAAACTGTCCTATACACTGAGGGAATTCCCGGATCACTCGCTCTACGTGGCACCCGGACCGGGCCCTTCGGAGCTTGGCGCCAACAGCACCCAGATCCTTCAGTTCGTGCTGGGTTTTGGCGCGACGGAAAGTGAATATCGATTTGTGCTCCAGTCCGATGCCGCGCCGGACTTGCCGGTGGTCGTCAAGTTTCCGGATTTGCCGACGATCATCGCGCGGCAGGGAGACGCAGCGAACAAGGTGCTCAAGGATCTGCAAGGGGTTTTGAACGATCCGGCGAAGCTGCAGCAACTGAAGCAGCCGCCGAGCGGTGGGCCTGACCCGAGCGATCAGATCGTTCAAGCGGTTCGGGAATCCCTGGCGAAGCAGGATCCTGGCCTGATGGAGGGTGGGCAGTGGCTGCAGACTGCCGAACTGATGAATGCGGTGAACTGGCCTGGCCTCGCCACCCGCGCCATTCGGAACGCCGTTCGCGTTCAGCCAGATCTCCAAAACGTAGCGAGCGTACGGCGCTTGGCGGCAAGAACCAGCGGGTTGTCGGGGGAGCAGCAGGTCCTGGCGGCGGTTCCGCCGCTCCACCTCAATTGGGACGAGATGTCATTGTCGCCAACCCCGTTCACGACACCCGCGAGCTTGGAGCGCGCTGCAGACGTCGCCGTGAAGATGCAAGGAATACCCGGGCTCGCTGCGCATGCTTCCAGTCTGCGAGGCGATGTGCGCTGGGCCCAAGGCGATCGACGAGCCGCGGTCGAGTCCTATTCCGATGCCGTAACGATCAAGGCGTCTCCCCTCGGTGCAAAGAGACTGGCTCATGCGAAGGCACTACAGCGCGTCGCGGTGCCTCGATAGGAGGGGATCGTCGCAACCAGCGACCACCGGAGCGGTGTCGACCGAAGCGCCGGGGGACACGAGAAAGTACGGACATCGAGCGGCAATCAGATCAGACCTGCTCGATCGGCAATTAGACGGTCGGCGCGACGCTTTTGCGCCGGCCGGACGACCGAAAGTCTCGTTCGAAGGTAGCCGAGCGGCGTCCGCGTCAGTGCAGCTTGCAGCAGCAGCACGTGGTGTCCCAACGGCCATGCTGCGCCTTGCACCGATTCAGCATCTGGAAGGTCGGATCGCAGGGGTTGTCGACGGCTCGGGCGGGGGGGCTCAGCAGAGCGGCGAGGCCGAGGCCGAACGTAGCGAAGAGCGCCGATGCGGCGACGATGCGGATGACGTTCTTCATGGGCAAGATCCTCCACCGGGAAGTGTTGGCTGAACATTACCACGGCCGGGAGCGTAGAGTACCGGGGAGGAAACATGGCCGTCTACTTGATCGCCTCAGTCGAGGTTCTGGACAGCACCGGATACGAGGAGTATCGAACGCGCGTGCCGTCCACCATCGCCGAACACGGCGGTCGTTACCTGGCTCGCGGCGGGACAACCGAAGTGCTCGAGGGGACGTGGCCGCCGGGACGCTGTGTCATCGTCGAGTTTCCCGACATGGCAAAGTTCAGGGCGTGGTGGTCATCGCCGGAGTATCAGGAATTGCGCGCCATTCGCGAGCGGACCGCGAAGTCGCAGCTGGGCGTTACCCAGGGCCTGTAAGGCCGGCGTCGGAGCTGCTCCGCTTCGGGTTGAAAAATGCGTTGGCCGCCACCGGCAGCCGCCCGTATGGTCTCAACAGGATTGATTGGGCAGCGGCGGGGAGCCGAAGAGCTCGACCTCGAGGTTGCCGATGCCAGCGAAGACGAACGCAAAGAATCTGACCCTCAAGGCGTACCGTGGGGATGCGAAGACGCTGCTCGCGTTCAATCTGCCCGACAAGGCGAGCGCGAAGAATCTCGCGGGTTTCACGATCAGCTGCAAACCGAGCGGGATGGACGCCTACTACCTCCTGAACACCCTTCAGTTCGAGAGGCCCGGCGATCATGCGCAGGATCCCAAGCAACCGGCGAACTCCAGCATCAACGCGCCGTTTCACAAGTTCCGCTGGCTACACGCTCCGGGCACGGCGCATCAAGGCATGACCCCCTTCTACGGGCTCTATACCTACGTCGTGACGCCGCGCTACTTCGACGAGAACGAGTCGCTCCAGCCTCTCGACCCGACGTTCAGTGCTTCGATCGACGTTCGCGTCGAGCCCTTCAAGAAGGACAATCTAGAGCTCGGCTTCACGCGCGGCTTCACCCAGTCGCAGGCATTCGTCCATCACTTCGGGTTGAAGGCGGGCCTACGGCCCGACGGCGAAGACCTCGTCTACGACACTCGGCAGGAAGCAGGCACGAACGCCGAAGGGACGAGCTTCACCTTCGAAGACGAGTACCGGTGGTCCGGTTTCACGGCGCGAGAGAAGATCTTTGCCGTGCTGAACCAGGTGCTCGACGACACGACGCTGAAGCTCGATATGTTCGCCTACGACCTCAACGAGCCCGACGTCGTCGGCATCGTCCTGAAGCTCGCGAAGCAGGGCCGAGTGCGGGTCATCCTGGACAACGCGTCTTTGCATCACGCGGCCGACGGATCGAAGCCCGAAGACGAGTTCGAGGCTTCGTTCCGCAAGGCGGCAAAGGGATCGGCGGACATTCTCCGCGGACACTTCGGCCGGTATGCGCACGACAAGGTGTTCGTCGTGTCGCGCAACGCCAAGGCGATCAAGGTCATGACGGGCTCGACGAATTTCTCCGTGACGGGGATGTACGTGAATTCGAATCACGTTCTCGTCTTCACGGATGCCGAGGTTGCCGGCAAGTATGCGGATCTGTTTCAGGCGGCTTGGGACGGCGACGTCAAGCTCCCGGCCTACCTGAAAACCGGCCTGAGCGACGAGGAGTTCGCTTCCACGTCGAAGAACGTCCCTCCGACGGAGATCACCTTCGCGCCCCATACCGAGGCGAAGACCGGCGAAATCCTCGATGCGATGACCGCCCGGATCAAGAAGGAGGGCAAGAAGGGGAGCACGGTGGGAAGCGTCCTCTTCGCGGTCATGAACCTCGACACCGGAAGCAGCCCCGTCTACACCGCCCTCACCAACATCCACGCGGACGAGAGCATCTTCAGCTACGGCATTTCGGACAGCAAGTCGGGGATCCAGCTGTTCAAGCCGGGACGGAAGACCGGCGTGCTCGTGACGGGAAAGCCCGTTCGCACCCAGCTTCCAGCCCCGTTCGATCAGGTTCGGAACATCGGCGGCGTGGGACACCAGGTCCACCACAAGTTCGTGGTCTGCGGCTTCAACGGAACCGACCCGGTCGTCTATTGCGGATCATCGAACCTTGCGACCGGAGGAGAAATGGCCAACGGGGACAATCTGATCGCGATTCACGACGGAGACGTGGCGACGGTGTTCGCGATCGAGGCGCTGGTGCTGGTGGATCACTTTCACTTTCTCGACAAAGCACAGTCGCCCTCGGACAAGAAGACCCAGACTCCCCCCGCTTCGAAGAAACAGGCGGCGCTCGACGCTCACTGGTATCTCGGCACCGACAGCAAATGGATCGAACCCTACTTCGACAAGGGGGATCTCCACTACGTCGATCGGATGCTGTTCGGTTAGGGGGCGCAACGCTGGAAAACGCATGCTAGGGCGACGTACTCCCTAGGGGCACGTCGCGCTCACTCGCGGGACCGTCGGCACGCCCTGCGCTTCTTGCCAGCCGAAGCCCCCGCTCCCGCATGCGTTGCGCGCACGTACCAGGTACCAGGACCCGTCTCCGCTCGCCGGCACGGCGCCGTCGCTCGCGGCCGTCCCCGCCGCGGCGTCGGCGAGGCACGTTTCCGTGGGCGGATTCGATCCCACGGGCCAGTCGAGCACTCGACCTCGCAACACGTCGTACGATGTCGCTCCAGCCGTCGCATCCCAGATGAAGGTCGCGATCGTGCCCGACTTCGACGTCGACACCGAGGCCACCTCGCCGGGGGGTGGCCCGGGCGTTCCGAAGCAGGTCCCGCCGCCGCACGTGTCTCCGGTGGTGCACGCGTTGCCGTCGTCGCACGGAGCCGAGTTGGCGGTGAACACGCACCCCATCGCGGGGTCGCAGCTGTCGGTCGTGCAGGCGTTATGATCGTCGCAGTTCTCGGCGGTCGCCATGCACGAGCCGCTTTCGCACGAGCCGCCCTCGGTGCACGCGTCGCCGCAGGCGGTCCCATCGGGGAGCGGCGAATAATCGCAGACCCCCGTCGCGGGTGGGCACGACCCGGCCTCACACCGCTGGTCGTGTCGCACGTAGGTGACGGTGACCCGCGCGTAATAGCCGTCGAGGTCCGGCGACTTGCTCAGACCCTCGCACCCGCCGAGCGGAGTGATGGCAATCGTGTTGACTTCTCCCGGAAGGTAGTAGGTCGGGTCGATGTTCGGAAACGAGACCAACTGCGTCAGAGGGTAGCAGGCACAGGTCCCGGGTGGCCTGAACAAGCCGATGGAGAGTCCGTTCAACCACACGAGGCTGACCCTCGGAGAGCAGCTGACCCCGGACTCGAATTGGAGGTTGACCTCGACGGGGATCAGGTTGACGCCTCGATCGAAATAGCCGAATCCATAGCTTCCAACGCAGTCGTTGTACCTGTTGGTGCCGTCGGCGTCGCACGAATAGCCCTGGTTGAAGAGAGAGTCGCCGGTCACGTCGAGCGTGAACCGGCACGTCGTGCCGATCTGTTCCATCCCCTCCGGGCAGGCAAAGCAGTCGACCGGAGCCGCCCCCGAGCACACGCCTCCGTGGCACGCCTCGCCGAGAGTGCAGGCGTCGTCGTCCGAGCAGTAGCTCCCGTCCGCGACGATCTGATGGGTGCACACGCCGCTCAAGAAGTCGCATTCATCGTCCGTGCACGGGTTGTCGTCGTTGCAATCGCGATAGGTGCCGTAGCAGAAATAGCCCTGGCATACGTCGTCGGTCGTGCACGGATTGTGGTCGTCGCACGTCGTACCGTAGGTCGGAGTGCCGTTGCAGTAGCCTTGCCCGCAGGTGTCGTTCACCGTGCACTCGTACCCGTCGTTGCAAGGGGCGGAGTTGAAAAGATGGCTGCAGCCCCAGGAGTTGCAGATGTCGTCTGTGCACGGGTTGTGGTCGTCGCAGGGGATCGTCTGCGGCAGGCACCGGCCCCCCTGGCAGGTTTCGTCGTGCGTGCAGTAGCTCCCGTCGTCGCACGCGTTGGTGTTGGGGGTGAACATGCAACCCCTCGCCGGGTCGCACGAATCGTCGGTGCAGACGTTCAAGTCGTTGCAGGTGTGCGGACCCAGGACGATGCACCCCGTCGCCGGGTCGCACGCGTCGTCCGTGCAGAGGTTTCCGTCCTCGCAGACGAGCGCCGGTCCGCCCGCGCATTCCCCGGCGGCGCACGCGTCTTGGGTCGTGCAGGCGTTCCCGTCGTCGCAGGAGGTGCCGGTCTGCGGCTTGCCCAAACAGGCGCCGGAGCGGCACGTGTCCGCCGCCGTGCACGGGTTGTCGTCGTCGCAGGGCTGCAGGTTCGGCCTGGAGACGCACCCCTCGCTTCCGTTGCAGAACTCATCGGTGCACGGATTGCCGTCGTCACACAGTGCGTTTCCGCCTTCGTCGATCTCGCCGTCGCAATCATCGTCCAATCCGTTGCACGTCTCTCCCGGGGTGGCACGGTAGCTCCCGCCCGTGTCGGTGAGGATGGAGTAGGGGTCCACGAATTCCCAGCCGCCCCAAACCAACATCTCGCGTCCATCCCAGACGGCAGAGTGACTGGCTCGCGGGGAAGGAGCAGCCGCTGTCGACGTCGCCGTCCACGTGTCCGCGGCCGGATCGTAACGGCCACCGGTCGCGAGGAAGCCGCCGCCGTAGCCACCCCACACCACCATGTCTCGACCGGTCCAGACGGCCGAGTGGTCCTCCCGAGCGGAGGGCGCGGCGACAGTCGAGGTCGGCGTCCAGGCATCCGCATCCGGATCGTACCGGCCTCCGTCGTTGAAATAGGTCGGTGTGCCGTTCGCATCGAACCTGTCGCCGCCCCAGACGACCATGACTCGACCCGTCCACAACGTGGTATGAGTCCATCGTCCAGTGGGCGCGCCGGCAAGTGAGATCGGGGTCCACCGGTCGTTCGCGGGATCGTAGCGTCCTCCCGTACCGAGGTAGGACGGGCCGTCCCCTTCACCACCCCAAACGAGCATGAGGCGTCCCGTCCAAACCGCAGGCGCGTAGTAGCGTGCCGACGGAACCCCTCGGGACGTCATTGGCCTCCACGAGTCCGTGGACGGGTCATACCGTCCGCCCGTGGCCACGTGCTTGCCGTCGGCATATCCGCCCCAAACCAACATCTCGCGTCCCGTCCAGACGGCCGCCGGTCCGAATCGTCCCGGGGGCGCTCCGAGCGTCGAGATTGGAGCCCACGCGTCCGCGATCGGATCGTACGTGCCGCCGGTGTCGAGGTAGTACTCGGGCGGATTCAGTCGATTCGCGCCGCCCCAAACCACCATCGCGTAGCCTGTCCAGACCGTAGCTTGGCCGTAGCGTCCCGAGGGTGCATGGATCGTCGACGTCCCCGCCCAATCGTCGGTGACGGGGTCGTACCGTCCGCCCGTGTTGAAATCCGTGTCGGCATCGGTTCCGCCCCAGATCACCATCACGTTGCCGGTCCAGATCGCGCTGTGCACGTACCGGGCGCGCGGCGTGCCGGCCAAGGACGTCGGCGTCCAGGTGTCGGACGCGGGGTCGTATCTCGCTCCCGAATCCTGGTAGTGAAGATCCCCTTCCGGGCCCTCCGCCCGGACGCCTCCCCAAAGGATCGCGGAGCTTCCCGTCGAGACGAGCGTGAGACCGCTTCGTCCGATCGGGGCGCCGACAAGGGAGGTAGGTGCCCACGTATCGCTGACCGGATCGTACCGCCCGCCGTCGGTGGGGTAGGTGGATGTTCCATCGGCAGGATTGTTGACGCTCCCACCCCAGACGATCATTACGGTGCCGGCCCAGATCACCGTCCGATTCAAGATGTTCGCCGGCGTGTTCGTCGTCGACGTGGCCGTCCACGTGTCGCTGACCGGGTCATACCGCCCGCCGGTGTTGAGAACGCCTGCGCCGCTTCCTCCCCAGACGACCATGAGGCTGCCCGTCCAAACGGCGAAGTGACTGGATCGGGCGGCGGGAGCGTTCAACGTGGACGTCGCCGCCCAGGAGTCTCCGACCGGGTCGTACTGACCTCCGCTCGCGCCGGCCGCCGCGCCCGACCCGCCCCAGATGATCATCCTGGAGCCGGTCCATACCGCCGAATGGCCGGATCGCGGGACCGGAGCATTCGTCATCGACGTGGGGGTCCAGATGTCGCTCGCCGGATCGTACCTCCCCCCCGAAGACATGAGGCTCGTGGCGTTCGAGCCGCCCCAGACGACCAACCTCGTTCCCGACCAGATCGCGGTGAAACCCGTGCGTGCCGAGGGCGCCCCGGTCATGGAGACGGGCATCCACGAATCCGTGACCGGATCGTATCGGCCGCCGTCGGCGAGCACGGAATTGATCGGGCCGCGGCCCCCCCAGACCACCATGGACGATCCGGTCCAGACGGCGCGGTGTTGTTGTCGCGCCGAAGGCGCGCCGACGGTCGACGCGGAAAGCCACGTGTCCGTCGCGGGGTCGTACCGGCTCCCGGTATTGACCAGACCCGTCTGACCGATACCACCCCAGATCACCACCACGCTCCCGGTCCAGACCGCCGTGTGATTTCGTCGCGGTGTCGGCACTTCGCGCAGGGTCCACTGATTCCAGGTGTCGTCGTCCGGACATCCTTTGGTCGTCCTCGTTTGCCCGAGCGTCTTCGGCAAGGGAACGTCGGCGGCGCCCGAGGCGACCACGGGGACGGTCACCCCACGTGCCGTCGACGACGCGCCGATCCACCACTCGTCCCATGCGGTTTTCGCGACGTAGTAATTCGCGAGGCGAAGCTCGCCAGGACTCTCGCTCAGGAGCACGGAGAACGAGAACGAGTCCGAGGCCTCCTGGAGCGCGGAGGGTCCGCCGGCGAGGACCTGCAGCTCCGCCCGGCGTTTGCCGAATTCATCGGGTCCCAACTCCTGGACGAACGGTTGGGGTTCGTGCGAGAGGCGAACGACCTTCTCCTTCAGCACGATCCGGGACTCGGCGCGGTTCGCGAGCTCCGTGGCGGGGCTCAGGTCGCCCGACACGAGTCGCCGGCGGAGGTCTTCGGCTCGCCGCCGCGCCACCGCGTGGAGGGTCGGATCGAATGCGTAGAAATTGTGAGTCAACCGATCCACGAGGGTCGCGCGAGCGAGGCACTCCTTGATCAGGAGAGGATCGTTTCCGAGCGCGGCGTAGAGCTCCTGCAGCCGCGCCGGCATCTTCGTCCCGCTCGCCATGCGCTCGAGCTCGCTCTGGAGCATCCGGTCGGTGACCGGGATCTTCCAGAAGGCCTGAAGCACGGCCGACTCCTCGAGGTACCTGCGAACCTTCCCCTCGAGCACACTCCGCGGCACCGCGGTCTCGAACGGCTTGCCCGCGCCGAGCTGGTAGGAGTAGTAGACACGCTCGATCGCCTCCTGCGCCCTGACGCGATCCTCGAAAGTCAGCGTGCGCTCCGCAGGGCCGCTCGCCGTGGAAGTTCCGACGGCAAGCAACGTCCATCCCGCAAGCAGAGCGTGGCGCACCAGGACCCCCGACGAGGTGAAACGTGCCGTAGTTATACGCCGATAGACGGCAGGAGCTCCGGACGAAAACAGATCGCCCGTCGCCGACCAGGCCGTCGGCAGTAATCGAGGCTGACTCTCGCAATCCATACCGCCGGATTCCCGGACCTCGTCGCGACTTCTTGCTTCGCTGGCGCGTAATACATCGAGCAGCGTGGAGCCGATTCGACCCGAACGCCTACCCGGACGGTGACCGCCGCGACCAACCTGCCGAAGGTCGGTGCGCGATGGCCGCACGAGGGGAGCGGCGGCGAAGCTGACCGCCGGGGTCGTGGACCCGATCGGCCGCAAGCACGCGGTTTGCTAAGGACGTTTCCTTCACCGGGACGTTCAGGGACTTCATCGTCTCGCCGTCGAAGTCTCTCGGATATCCGCTCACGCTCCGAATCACGGTAGTCGCCGGGGGAGCGACGCAGACGGTCGACTACAAGTTCACCGTCCACGAATGAAGAGAGGATCGGCGGCTCCTGTCGGCTTCGCCGACGTCGAGCCGGCGGACCAGCTTCTCGACGACATCGGTCAACCCACGGATCTGCTCGAGGAGCTCGGGCAACGATCTCTGGAAGCTGTCCCTCCCCGCGCGAGTCCGATAAAACTGCACTTCGCTCATGTCGACTCCTTCCGTCTCCGCCCTCGCACCGGCTTTGCCATGCCCCGAGGAGGTCGTGGGTGACGCTATACGCCGCTTGTCGCCTCGTGCCTGCTCGCGATCTCGACTCAGCGGACTCGAGGTCCGCTATGAACAACGTCAGCGCGCCGGCCGACCCAGGAACCGATTTCGAGGCGCCTATTCTCGTACCGCCCAATACCGAGAAGAGTGACTCCTAGGCGCTATTCCGTCCCAAGCGCTCCGGGCTCGAGGTGCGCTGCGCTTGACACCCGAAGCGCGGCGTCTTAACCGAAGCAACGTCGAAGCGAATAACACGTCACGGGGGCACGAGGAACACGCCATGAAACTCGTACGGTGGGATCCGTTGCAAGGGTTGGTCGCAATGACCGGTCGCCTCGACCCCACGGTCGATGATTCGTACGCGCCTGGCGCCGAGGATTTCATCGGTGCATGGGCACCGCCCGTCGACATCTTCGAAACACCGGATCACATCGTCATCCGGGCCGAGGTGCCGGGCGTCCAGAAAGAAGACATGGATGTCCGGATCGACAACGGCGTGCTGACGTTGCACGGCGAGCGCAAGCAGGACACCGATGTCAACGAAGACGGCGCGCTCCGGATGGAGCGGGTGTACGGGGAGTTCATGCGGAGCTTCTCGCTTCCGACGACGATTGATGCCGCGAACGTTGCCGCGACGTATAAAGACGGCATCCTCGAGGTGACCGTTCCGAAGGCCGAGACGGCCAAACCGAAGACGGTCGAGATCAAAGCCGCGTAGTCAACCCGGTTCGCCAGTTTCCGATTCGCCCCTCCCGAACACACCCTTCCAAGGCCCCGACGCGTCTCCGACGACACCACTGTCCGAGAGACAAGCATCAACGGCCGCACGTGGGCTGCCAGCCGCCGGCCCCCCTCCATGCGTTGACGAAAGGATGCTCTCGAAGGAAGGCACACGATCCCAAATCCAGATCCCCGGCGGCCAGGGAGAGGGTGGCCGACGCGTCACGGGTGCAGCGGCTCTACCTACAAGAGACCCGTATGACCCCGCTGCTCGACAGGCCGACGGAAGTCAGGCTTGCAACCCAGTTCGTGGCCGCTCGGCTGCAGATCCTGAAGCTGGCAGAGAGTCTCCCCGCGAGTTGCCGCGAGTTCGCCCCCGCCGGAGACGCGTCCGGCTCGAGTCTCGGCGCCGTATGGCCGCTGAGCCGCCTCGAGTCGTTCATCGCCAAGCTTGTTCAACTCACGGCCCGACACCCGGACCCCAGCGCGGCCGAAGCGCTCCGCGAGATCCGGGCTCACAAGGTCTCGCTGGATCACGCTCGGGACGGCCTCATTCTTGCGAACCTCGGCCTGGTGGTACACGTCGCGGCGAAGTATGCGATGCGAGGGCTGCCTTTGATGGATCTCGTTCAGGAGGGGAACCTCGGGCTGCTGAAGGCGGTGGAGCGGTTCGACCACGAGCGCGGCAACAGGTTTTCGACCTACGCGTGCTGGTGGATCAGACAGGCTATCGAGCGCGGGATCGCGGAGCAGTCCCGAACGATCCGGATTCCTGGGCACGTGTACGCCGAGATGCGTAAGATCGAGTACGCCGCGCGCGATATGAGCCATCACCTCGGAAGAAAGGCGACGCCGCGCGAGATCGCGGGACAATTGAGCATGCCGTTGGACGCCGTCGAGCATGCCCTTTCCATCGTGCGGGAGCCGTTGCCTCTCGAGGGCGGCGTCGGCGATCGCGAAGGCACCGACGTGGCGAAGTTCGTCGCCGACGCGACGGCGCCTTCTCCGTTCCATGATGCCTCCCAGCGCGAGATCAAGCACCGCCTGAAGTCGGTTCTTCGAGAGCTCACGCCCCGAGAGGAAACGATCGTCCGGATGCGCTACGGATTCGGGCCGGAGTCCGCGAGGACGCTCGCGGAAATCGGTGAGCGCTTGCGCCTGTCTCGCGAGCGGGTGC
Organism: Acidobacteriota bacterium; assembly: GCA_041500265.1. GTDB lineage: Bacteria > Acidobacteriota > Polarisedimenticolia > Polarisedimenticolales > DASRJG01 > DASRJG01. The sequence goes on from JBGQLU010000017.1 coordinate 19,902, forward strand.
GCCAGATCGAAGTAGTCGCGCTCGCGAAGATCAAGGCCTCCCCTCTGTGCAGCGACCTGGCCGAGCTGCTTGGCGTCGGGGAGATGCCCGAACGCGGCGCGCGATCGTCATCCTGACGCGGGCCCCCAAGAAAAGGAAGGCCGTCACGAAACGGCCTCCCTATTAGTGGATCTCCTTTCGAGCTGGTCTCACGTCTTCATGATTTTCTCGCCTGCCTTACGCCTCTTGACGGGGCCCTTTCCACCGGGGGCCTTCGCGGCGCGCTTCTTGGCCGCGGTCATCCGGCCGCCTCTGCTCTTCTTTGCCATTGTCAGCTCACCTCCTTCTTCGCTCAGACTGGGGCTCTCGCCGGGCAGGGCGCCCGGAGCGAGGATGATCTAGAACCTCAGGCTCAACCCGACCGTCGCGGTCCGACCGCGAACATCGACGCCCGCGGCGACTCGGAGCGCGGAGGACGTGGGCTCGAACGTGGTGCCGATTCGCCCGCGCACATCGGCGCTCACCGCGACGCGACCCGCCGCGACGGGAATGAGGAGGTCGGCCCGAGGCGCCATTTGCGAGATGCCGAGACGGAACCGCAGGCGGGGGGCGTCGTCGACAGCCGCGGCGCCTCCGCGGCGTCCCGTCAAGGGGAGCGACCAGCGGTCGATCCCGAGACGCTCGACCGCGTACTGCTTGACGGCGTCCCCGATCGCTCGCATGCCGAGGTTTTCGAGGTGCTGCGCGGTGGCGGGATCTCCCGTCCACGGCCTTGACGCGGGGTTCGCCAGATCCGACGCGCTGACCGTCTTCTCGTCGCCATAGAGAGCGGAAACCCGACGAGCTAGGTAGCCTTCGTAGAATTCATCGGCTGTCGAGGACACAGGCTGCATTCGCGGGAGCGCGATCGGGAACTGCGGACCCGTTGCGCTCCTCGGCGGCCCCCTCAGAGATTCCAGGCGGTGGCCGGCGCGAAGATCCCACGGGCGCACCGCCGCGAACACCTCGGATGGCGCCGCACGGGCGGCCACGAAAGCGCCGAGCACGGCGAATACGACCCCACCCAGGGTCCGTGATCGTCTGCTCGCCACTGTGGTCATGACCGCACCCCTCTTCTACACCAACGAGTGTGGGCCGCGTGACCAAGCGGCGCCATGAGGTCATCACCCCATCGGGGACGTCGCCGGGATTGAAAGAGGGCTCAGAAGCCGGCTATTTCCCGCCAAGGGCCCGCACCGATCGCTTATGATCGGTCCATGGTCCTGGATATTCTCCTCATGGCGCTGGTGCCGGCGGCGCGGGCGCTCGTCGGTCACGCCGTGCCCGAGTGGCCCGCCAAACCGCCGGAGCAGTGGGTCCAAGGGGGGCCCCACACGCTCGCCGACTTGCGGGGCAACGTCGTTTTGATCCGATTCTTCACAGGGGCCGACTGCCCGTACTGCCGCGGCACCGCGCCGAGCCTCAACGAATTTCACGAGGAGTTCTCGGCGCGCGGGCTGGTCGTGATCGGGATCTATACGCCCAAGCCGCGACCCCGCGCCGTCCCCCTCTACGAAGTCCGCGAATGCGTGAAGGCGTATGGATTTGAGTTCCCCGTGGCGATCGACGCCGACTGGAGCGCGCTCCACAGGCTTTGGCTCGACCGCGTGCCGGACGCCGAGTACACGTCGTCGTCGCTTCTCATCGATCGTCACGGAATCCTGCGCCACGTCCAGGAGGGCGGCATCTACGCGAAGGACGCCGCGGACCCAAAGGCGCGGCAGGACTACCAAGAGATGCGGCGGGCCATCGTCGAGGCTCTCTCGCAGCCGTGATCGACCTCCGAAGCCTAGCCGTCGCGCGGCTTCTGACCGTCAACCCGTCACACGCTCCAGGGCGAACATGTGATGGGGGCGGCGGCCGAGATCCTTGGGCCAACGGAAGTAGACGCCTTTGAACACCGCTTCGCCTGCGAGCGTCGCTCCCTCGAGACGCCCGATCCGCGCCACGATCCCCGGTGGAAACATGCCGTTCATGTTCCCGAATTCGATCCCGGCCGGCGTGACCCGGAGATACCGGCAGGTCTCGGAGCGAAATTCGGGAGGGGCGCCCTCGTTTACGATCTTCGCCACGCCCCGGCCGTTCTCGACGGAAAACGTGACCGTGATGTCCGACTTTCGTGATTCGTCGACGTCGACCCAGGAGTGGCCCTTCCAGACCCCGAGGTAGGGAGCGATCTGGACCGCGGTCGGGGGATCGAGGGCGAGGAGCTGCTCCACGGTCTCCTTCCCTTTCAGCGCCTCCGCCGCTTCGTCGATCTCGGAAAGGCGATCCTGAAAGTCTTCGGGCTCGCCGTAGTCCTCGGCCCACGCGTTCAACGCCTTTCGAGCCAGATCGCGCGTGCCGAGTGCGCAGAGATCCATTTCCGCGTGCTCGAGCACGGCCCTAGGCGGCGCCACCGATCCGCCGTAGAGCGGCTCCAGTTGGAGATAATGATCGAACGCGGCGGGCCCGCCAAGACCCTTCACCTGGACCTGGGAGTAATCGGAAAATAGCTCCTTCAGGCCACGATAGAAACCGCCGAACACCATCGACTCGTGATCTTCGTCCGCGAGCTTGATCCGCGAGAGCTTCCAATCCTTCGGCGCGACCGCCACGAGCTTGGACCAGAGGTCGTCCGGCCAACCGAACTTGACCTCGAGCGACACCAGCCGGAGGTTTCCCGGCTCCGCGGCGGAGCTCGCGAGAGTCTTGGCGAGCCAACCGTCGTCGATGTGGACCGGGGCATCCAGAGCGACGACGAACGGAATCTCCTTGCGCCACTTCGCGGCCACGTAGGCGCAGAGGATCCCTCCGTGCGAGTGACCCATGAGCACGCTCGGTGCGCCCGCGCGAAACCTGGCTTCCAGCTGGGGCCGCAACTCGTCCATGATGAAATGGACGAACTTCTCGCCTCGTTGGTCGGGGCCGTCGGACTGCATGGCACTCAAGCCGGGCGGCGTCAGGTCTTGCCGCCTCTCCGGAGTCTCGATCGCGACGACGAGGCTCTCGGGGATGTGACCCGATCGGGCAAGCTCCATCTCGGCGACGACCGCGCGCTCGAAGTTGTACTCGCCGTCGGTCAGGTAGAGGACGGGATACTTCCGCCTCGTCTTTGAGAAGGTTGGGGGAACGTAGATGTCGACCGTGCGCACAGCACCGAGCCGCTGCGAGCGGATCGTGCCCGAGTAGGTCGTTCCCCAGTCCTTCGGGAGGACCGACGTCTCCTTCAGCTCGAGGACGGGTTCCGGGCGCTCGCCCGTCGCCGGAACGGTGGGAGCGTTGCCGGCGGACGCGGCTAACGCCAGAAATGCGTAGAACGCTCGTCCACGGCGACCGCGCGCGCTCATCTCGTGGGAGTAGTACGCCTCGAGTGCACGGACGGACGGGCGGACGAACAGGCTGCTCGGAGGCCGACCGGCGGGTGGTATGTTCCGCGGATGCCGGGCTGGCACGTCTACATCCTGCGCTGTCGCGACGGCACCCTGTACACGGGGATCGCCGTCGATCTCCGGCGTCGCCTCGACGCGCACGAGAGGGGCGTCGCGGCGAAGTACACACGCAGCCGGCGGCCCGTCGCGCTCGCGTATCAGGAATCGCAGCCCGACCGCTCCAGCGCGCAGAAGCGTGAGGCGGCGCTGCGGCGGATGGGACGCGCGGGTAAACTCGCGTTGGTGGCTTCATGGGCTTCGCCCGAGGTGGAACGATGAGAATCTCCTATGCATTCGTGATCGCCGCGACGCTTCCGATCGCTTTCGCCGCACCGGTCCGCGCCGACGAGGCGGTACGTCCGCCGTCGGCGCAACCCTTCGCCACGAGCGTCGGTTCCTTGACGATCCAGATGGACGCTCAAGGAGACACCCTCGTGGTCGCCGACGCGTCCCGCCAGTCGCTCGCGGTGTACAAGATCGACGGCTCGCAGGTGAAACTCGTCGGCATTCGAAATCTCGACCGTGACTTCAGCGGTGAAACGACGAAGGAGCCGCTGCCGCCGCCGCTTCCCGGCAAGGATGTGCCCGGGCAGGACCCGCCGGATTTCGTTCGGCCGCCGAATTCGGTCCGGGCGTTCTCGGAGTATCTGGGCGACATCGGCCCGCACGAACAGTGGAACACCTTTTACGTGGCTCCCGGGACGATCGCGGAAGTCTTCGGCAAGCTCAGGACCGCCCTCAAAGCGTGGAAGCTGCTGAGCGAGAGCGGAGGGGGAAGCAGCCAGTCCCGAATGAAGGTCGCCAAGGACAAGACGTCGATCGAGTTGAGCGTCGGTTCGGTGGCCAGCTCGCCGGGATGGGTGGAGATTCACGTCACGGAGTTGCGTTCGAAGAGCTGACGAACCGCCGCACCTTCGCGCGCGCCCGATCGGGGGCGGCTCCGCTTGCTTCCTCCGTTTCAGGCACGTAAGTTCGCCTCAACCGTAGCGAGCGAAGGAGAGGCCCATGACCCACGCGCTTCTGGTCGGTATCATGGTTCTTGCCGGAGCCGGCGGCGACGCGGGGCCTTCGACAGCCGCGGCGGCGCCTACGGCCGTCGCCCCGCTCCATCCGGAAAGCCCCGAGCGCGAGGCGTTCCGGACGCAGATCCGCGGGCTGCTGCAGCGCGGCGAGTTCGACGAGCTCGAGCGGATCGCCCAGAGCCTGACCTCCGACGACCCGCGGTTCAGCTCCGGCGTCTCGAAGCTCGTTGACCTCTACACGGCGTTCGAGCCCACCCGAGGAGTCGGGCCGGACGGTCCCGACGCGAGAACCGCCGCGTTCACCGCGTGGGCCAAGGAGAAGCCGTCGTCGCATTGGCCCAAGGTGGGGCTCTCGGTCGTCGAAGCCTTGCGAGCCGCTACGGCGCGGGGGCCCGCCTTGGCTCGCGACGTCTCGCCGGATCAATGGAACGAGCACGACCGGCACGCGAAGGCGGCGTGGGAGTGGGGACAGAAGGCGCTCGCCGACGGCGCAAAGGATCCCGAGATCTTCACCCACATGATCGGCGTGTGCCGGAGCGTCAATTGTCCCCGGGAGCAAGCCGCCCGATGGGTGGCCGCCGCGACCGCGATGAATCCCAACTACGATTCCGTGTACATCTCCATGGCCAACTACCTTCTTCCGCGCTGGCTCGGGAGCCCCGAGGAGTTCGTCGCCTTTGCGGAGAAATCCTCGGACGAGAACAAGGCGCTCGGGAACATCGTGTACGCCCGGATTGCGACGGTCGCCTTGCTCACCGAAGGAAACGATCTCCGCAAGACGTTTCCCGGCTTGCAATGGGAACGGATTCAGTCGGGTCTGCGCGAGATCGACAAGCGGTATCCGGATTCGGCGCGGACCTATCACTTGCTCGGCCATTTCGCGCGCGTCTTCGAGGACCACGCGGTCGCTCACGAGGCCTTGACGCGCCTCGGCGGCGGCTGGGATGCGGATGCCTCCTCGTACTGGTACTCCCCGTTCGTGTTCCGCGAGGCGCGGTACTGGGCGACGGGGGATGCGGCCATCCATAACGTCCCCACGGAGCCTCCCGTCAAGAAATGAGGTCGGGCCGCCGTGTTACCCGCGTCTCGCGCCCGCGCGCCGCGGTCGACCAGCCCCGTCCTCATAGTCCATGATGAGCGGCCGATGATCGCTCAAGGCGTCCCACGGGGCGCGATCCAGGATGGCGACGTTTTTCAGGCCCCGCACCCAGCCCCGCGGCACGAAGCAGTAGTCGATGTGGAAAGGTCGAGTACGCCGGCGCCAGAAGTAGTGCGTCGCTTCCGACTCCGACCCGAACGCCTCGCCGGAGCGAGCGTGGTACGCGCTGACGAGGCCGAACTGGTCCCCGAGGCGCGCGGCCACGCGTGAGAAATCGGTCGGGCGCCGTGGGTTGTCCCAGATCGCGTTCGCGTTGAAGTCACCGAGGACGACGCTCTCGGCCGCAAGCAGGAACCGCGCGTACCGGGTGAGCGCAGCGTCCAACCCCTGAACGTATTCGTGCTCCTTGCGGGTCCACACCATGAGGAGATGCATCTCTGCCGGTCGCGTCAGCCTTAGCGGCACGATTGACCAGGGAGCTCGGCGAGCCAACGGACCGAGTGCGACCTCGCAGCCCTCTCCGGGGACGGCGGCCAAGCCGTTCTGAGGGTTCGTGCCGACCCAGAGGGTGCCGGCGGGCAGAGCGGCGGGCCGCCGCGCCTCTTGCAGAACCGTCAGCGACGCGTCGAGCGCGGCGACCGCCGCGGCCGTGTTCGCCACGGACGAGCGGCAGCAGTTCCAGGTGGCCAGACGAATGACGGGCTCCTCGGCGATCCATCCGATGCCGAGTCGCTATCTTAATTCACGAGACCCTAGATCTTCGTGCTGCTCGCGTACGCCGGCGTGTCCTCGGGGAGGAAGGATGGGGTGGCGACAGCCCTGCTCGTCGCGGGCACGGCGACCGAGGTTCCCGCCACCACCTTGCCGTCCATGTCGACGCTCCCCTTGAATCGGGCGCCGTCGGCCAGGACGACTCGCGGAGAGCGGACGTCACCCACCATCGCTCCGGTCGCGGCGACCTCGACGCGTTCCTCCGCCGTGATGTTCCCCTTGACCTGGCCGCCCACCACGACCGACTTGGCCTGGATTTCGGCCGCCACGCGCCCGGTTTGCGCGATCGTCACGCTATGGCCGTTCAGGGTGATCTTCCCCTCGACGCTGCCCTCGATGACGAGATCCTCGTTGCCGCTGAGCTCGCCCTTGACGTGAAGGGACTTTCCGATACTTGCCACTTTGGATGTCTCCATGGTTTCTCCCCGCACTGCGCGCATCGGCTCGGGGGCGGCCTGCGGGCTCGCGGCGGCTGTGGGACGAATCGGGAGGCTGGGTTCAGGTTCCTGCTTCTGCCCTAACCAGGTCATGGGGTGCTACCTCCTCCAGAAAACATTGTGGCTGCGGGTCGAACGCGCAAGGCGAAAAGGCGAGTCCGTGCCGGATTGTGGTGTACTAACGCCCCTTCAGCCCGAGGAGGTCTCGTGAAGAACCGCAGCGCCGCCGTCGCACTCTTCTGCTGTCTGGCGATCTCCGCCCACGCCGCGCCGGGGGCCGGACCGCAACCGGCCAAGCCGGTGCCGGCGATCGCGGCGCCGAAGGACGTTCCTTTCCCGGGAGCGATCGGACTGTCGGTCGATGCGACCGACACGGATCGGCGGATCTTCGCCGTCCACGAGTCGATCCCGGTGACCGCGGGGCGCGAGCTGGTGCTGCTCTACCCGCAGTGGCTGCCGGGAACGCACGCGCCGGTCGGTCCGCTCGATCGCCTGGCGGGCCTCGTGGTGCACGCCAAGGGCTCGCGGATCGAGTGGGTGCGCGACCCGGTGGACGTGCATGCCTTCCACGTCGCGGTGCCGGAGGGCGCGACCAGCGTGGAGCTGGACTTCCAGTACCTTTCCCCGGTGAATACCGCAGTCGGCCGCACGGAGGTCACGCCCGATCTGCTGGTGCTCGACTGGGAATCGGTCGTGCTGTATCCGGCGGGGTACTTCGCGCGCGGGATCTCGATCGACGCCACCCTGAAGCTCCCCGACGGCTGGAAGCTTGCGAGCGCGCTCGAGACCGCATCGCAGGCGGAGCCGGCCACCACCTTCAAGCGGGTCTCGCTGGAAACGCTCATCGATTCCCCGGTGCGCGCGGGCCGCCGGCTCAAGCGGTACGACCTGGCACCGGGCGATGCGGCGCCGGTGTGGCTCGACCTCTTCTCCGAGCGGCCGGACCTGCTCGAGCTCGATCCGGCCATCGTGGATACCCTGCGGCAGCTCGTGCGGCAGGCGTACGCTCTCTTCGGCTCCCATCATTACGATCACTACGACTTCCTGCTCTCGCTGAGCGACACGATCGGCATCGACACGACCCTCGAGCACCACCGCTGCGCCGAGTACGGAGCTCCGCTCCTGGACTTTGCCCACTGGAAGGACACCACCGCCGGCCGGGACGTGTACGCGCACGAGTACGTGCACTCGTGGGACGGCAAGTTCCGGCGTCCCGCCGATCTCTGGACGCCGAACTACAACGTCCCGATGCGCAACTCGCTCCTCTGGGTCTACGAGGGGGGGACGCAGTACTGGGGCACGCTGCTGACCGCGCGCGCCGGCCTGTGGAGCCCGCAGCAGGGACTGGACGCGCTGGCCATGATCGCGGCCGCGCTCGACGCCGAGCGCGGGCGGTCATGGCGGGCGCTCCGCGACACGACCAACGACGAGATCATCAATCCGCGGCGCCCCATGTCGTGGGACAGCTGGCAGCGGTTCGAGGACTACTACGACGAGGGCGCCCTGATCTGGCTGGATGCCGACACCCTGATCCGCGAGCGGTCGAAGGGCGCCCGTTCCCTCGACGATTTCGCGCGCGCGTTCTTCGGAGTCGAGGACGGCAGCTGGACGCCCGTCGTCTACACTTTCGAGGATGTGGTGGCGGCCCTGAACCGCGTCGAGCCCTACGACTGGGCGGGCTTCCTGCATGCGCGCCTCGATGGCGGCACATCGACCGCTCCCCTCGATGGGATCCGGCGGGGAGGGTACAAGCTCGTCTTCAACGACACGCCGAGCGACATCTGGAAGTCGAGGGAAGCGAGAAGGAAGACCACCGATCTCACCTACTCGCTTGGGTTCGTCGTGGACAAGGACGCGGCCCTGAGCACGGTGGCGTGGGGCAGTCCGGCGTTCAAGGCGGGGCTGACCTCGGGCACCAAGCTCATCGCCGTGAACGGGGTGGCCTTCGAAGCGGAAAAGCTGACGGATGCGGTGAAGCGGGGGAAGGGGGCGAGCGAGCCGCTGGAGCTGCTCGTTCGAAACGACGACCGCTACCGGACCGTGCGCCTCGACTACCACGACGGGCTGCGCTACCCGCACCTCGAGCGCGATCCTGCGCGGCCGGCGCGGCTGGACGACATCCTGGCGCCGAGGAAGTAGGGCGGGCGCCGACTGGGTCCGCGCGACACCGTGGCTCGCCGGCATCGGATTCGGCCTCGTCGCGTTCGCCGCGAAGGCGAGGATCGGAGCGGGGCTCCGGTTCCGATGGTGTTCATGCGAATTTCGGGTGAGAACCCGACGCAACGGGGGCACGGGCCGTCGGGGGCGGGGCCATGATGCGAGTCATCACGACGATCGTCGCGTGGATTCGACAGACGATGGGGAAGCCGATCCTCGGGTCGCTCGGCTCCATCTTCATGTTCAACCTCTTCCTCGGGTGGACGGTCGTCGGGTGGATCCTGATGATGGCGAACGCGTTCAACCTCAATCCGGTCGCTTGGTTGGTCCTGCGCTTCGTCAAGGTCGCCCCGCAGGGAGGATCGGCGGGACCCGCGATGCAGGCGCCGCCCGACGGTCCGCGCACGGCCGCCGTTCGTACGATGTGCGGCGGCTCCGGCCGGTCGCCTTACTAGGCCGGCGTCGGCGACCGAAATACGGTTGCTGTCCCCGATTCGGACGATCGGCAAGGTTCTCCCGACGCCCCGTCAGACCTCGACGCCCGGGAACGGGCATCCTCTGACGAACGCAACCAACAAAGGAGAACCACGACATGGCTACGACGAAAGAGGTCTTGGCCCGCCATCTGAAGTCTTTCGATGAGCGGGATCTCGAGGGCGTCCTTTCCGACTACGCGCCGGGCGCCGTCTTCTTCACCCCGGACGGACCACGCAAGGGGAAGGATGCGATCAGGCCGTTCTTCCAGTCGCTGCTCGCGGAGTTCTCGAAACCCGACTCATCGTTCTGCATGAAGCTGGCGTCGGTCGAGGGCGATCACGCCTTCATCCTGTGGACCGCCGAGACTGCCGACAACTTCTACGAGCTGGCGACCGACACGTTCGTCGTCCGGAACGACAAGATCGTCGCGCAGTCGTTCGCGGGGAAGATCACGCCCAAGGCATGAAGATGGTTTCGGAGCGGGCTGGGACGGGAATACAAGTTGAGGGATTCTGTCCCACCCGCGGGCGGCGCCCGCGGTGAGGTTGAAGCACGGTCCGCCGTCGAACACCGAACGGTATGGCCCGAGCCGGACGACCGTCGTACTCTGTTATGGCACGGGCTCATGAGGCTGGGACTCATCGTCCGCTGCACGTCGTAACTCACCGAGTATCAAGCCCGAGGACCCTGAGGAGGCTCCCGATGACATCGTTTTCGCCACGCCGGCTGCTGTCGGTCATGACGCTCGCCGGTCTGTTTCTGTCGTCCGTTCCCGTGTCCGCGGCCGTGCCGAGCGGCCCCGTGGCAAAGGCGCTCGCCCAGCGCTCCGCGGCGGCGGCCGCCGCCCACCCGGCGGCGAAGGCCCCCGAGACGCTCAAGCTGTACGACGGCTCCACCGTGACGCTGGGCGCGGACGGGTTCGGAGCGCGCACGGACGCGAACGGCCGGCAGCATCCTTTTACAATGATGCGCCCCTCGGGTCGCTCGGCGATGGGTGGATGGGGGCCCGACTCTCGCTCGATCATCAAGCGCGCCTCGCTTCCCGAGCGCGGGCGATTCGTGCCGGGCGAGATCCTCGTTGCTCTCGCCGCCGCACCCGCGGGTGTTTCGGCGAACGCCGAGGCGGCCCCGAACGCGCAGGCCTTCACCGGCAACGCTGCCGCCGATGCCGCCCTTCAGGCCGTGGGCGCGATTTCCGCGCGGCCGCTCGTCGCAAGCAAGCCCGACCGTAGCGCCGGCACGACCACGGCGAGCGCGAGCCTCGATCTCTCCCGTTTCTTCATCGTCCGCATCAAGGGCGCCGATCCCGTCACCGCGGCGCGGAAGCTTCGCGGCGCACCCGGCATCACGTACGCCGGGCCGAACTGGACCGTCTCTTCGATGGCGCTCGAGCCGCACGCGATTCCCGCCTGGGCCGTGGACAAGGCTCGCTCCGCGAGCGCGCGGCCGGAGGGGGCGCAAAAGGTCGCCGGCGGTCCGAAGGCGCCGCTCCCCTCGAACTTCGGCCTCGCTTCGTCGTTCCAGGCCCATCTCAACGCGGGTGGCGTCGACGCCGTCGGCGCGTTCGACATCCTGAACCGCCGCTACGGAGTCCTGCCCGGCGAGGGCGTGATCGTGACCAACGTCTCGATCGGCGATCTCACCGACCAGTCGATGGCGGACGACGGAGACTTCTACGTGCAGGTTTTCGGACCGACGACCGTCGTTTCGGGCGGCCAGCGGTACCTCGACGTTCCCTCGATGCCTCTGATCCCGGCCTGGGGCGCCGCCCTCGACGGCACGCTCGACCCGCTGGCCCGTGTCGAGTTCGTCGACCCGTTCCTGAGCGAAGTTCTTCTCGACTTCTCCGTGATGGCGCCGCTACCCCACGACCGGCAGCGCCCGGGCTCGGAAGGGGACGGGCTGACCGACCTTCTCGGCATCGCCCCCGGGGCGCAGTACCGCCTCATCGTGCCTCAGGAGCCGACGATCGCGAACATCCTCGCGGCGATCGTCGCCGCGGCCAACCAGCAGCCGCGCCCGGACGTGATCACGGCCAGCCTCGGCTTTGGATTCGACGCAACCGGGTTCCCGGGCCGTTACCTCGAGGACGACCCGGTCGTCCGCGCCGCGATCCGGTCGATCGTCCACGATCTCGGGATCGTGGTCTGCATCTCGGCCAACGACGGCACCCGCCTCTTCACTCCGGCCGCCATCGGCCCCGACGGCGGCAGCGCCCCGACCGATCTCCCGACCGCGGGATCCTCACCGACCTCCGTGAATCAGATCGCCTCCTCGACCGCCCCCTCGCGCCTCGACGACAGCGGATCGATCGACGTCGGCGGCTCGACCCTCGACGACATCTTCAGCGCTCCGCCGCAGACCGGGACCCCGCTGTCCGCGACCGGAGCGTTCCCCGCCACGCGCTACAACGGCTCGACCGGGTTCTCGAGCGGCTTCGGGACGCGCGTCAACCTCTCGGCCCCCAGCGACAACATCCCCGCGTTCGTCCACGCCTGCTTCGATATCGACTGCCCACCGAACGCCGTGATCCCCGTTCTCAACGGGGGAACCTCCGCATCGGCGCCGATGGTCGCCGCGGCGGCCGCGGTCGCCATCCAGAGCGCCCGTCTCGCCGGGACCACGCTGGCGCCGCTCCAGGTCCGCGATCTCCTGTCGCGGACGGGGCGGAGCCTGCCGAACCCACCCCAGTCCGTGGTCGCACTCAACGTCGGCCGCCAGATCGACGTCACCGCCGCCGTCGAGTCGATGCTCGGAGCCGACCCCACCCCCGCGATCGTGCGGATGTCCGTCGCCCACAGGCAGGCGCTCTCCGATCTCGGGGCCACGTTCACGGAAGCCACCGACCCGGCGGCCATCGACCTTACCGGCCCACCCGCCGATTTCGAGCCTCCCACGGGCCAGAACGTGACCGGACCGATCACGATCGCAGCCGACGTCACGGGAAAAAGCGCGATCACGAATCCCACCTACTCGCTCACGATCGGTCCGCAGACGTTCCTGCGCAGCGATCCCGTCTTCCGCCTGCTTCCTTCCCAGATCCTGGGGGCGGCGGGGCTGAACGTCGTCTCCACCGGCTCTCGGGACGTGCCGCTGACCTACCAGATCCGAAACGGGAAGCAACTCGTGGCTTCCCAGACCTTGACGCTCACCTTTGGGCCGAGCGACGGGACGTACGTCGACGCGCTGCCACCGGCCGGACCCGCCGTCGCGACCGCGGGGAAGTCTCTCACGGTGGGGTACGACCTCTCCCACGTCCGGCAGGTCAACAAGCCGCGGCTCGTCATCTCGTCGGTCGATCACTGGAGCCCCGCGGCGGCTCCCCTCTTCCGGAATGAGCAGGTCATCCCGATCAGCCAGAACGCCACGCAGGTGACGATCCCCGCCAGCGCCTTCACCGGTGGCGCAGGGCTCTACGGGATCGGCATCCAGGAGGACTCGGAGAACGGAACCTACGGTTGGTTCGCGCCGATCCGCATCGTCGGCGCCGCGGGCGATGTGCGTCCGCCGGCGCCGATCCTGGCGGTCGCCGGAGGCGCTCCCGGCTACAACGTCGAGGTCTCGCGCGGCGCGCCGAAGTTCTCGGTTCAATGGGACGCAAGCCGCGTTTCCGGGGCCACGGGGGCGGCCCTCGAGATCTCCGCTCCGGGGCAGACGCTCTGGGGTTCGATCAACACCTTTACGAACCAGAACGGCGACCGCAGGGACAATAACGGCGTCGACGCGGGCTCGACGCTCTGGTATCCGCTGCCCGGCAAGGCCGGCACGGTGACCCTCGACGCCGCGGCGCTCGGGCTCCCGTCCTCGCTCCTCTATTCGGCTCGCATCCTGGCGACCGGCGGAAAGAGTGTCGTCGGAGCGGCGTCGGCGGTCTCGGGCCTCGAGTTCGACGACGGCTTCACGCCCGGTGCAGCGACGATCAACGACTTCGACATCGTCCCGGGCGGGGGCTCGATCGTTGCCACCGCCGGGTTCGACGCGTCCGGCAACCTCGCCGACAGCGCGCTCCTGCCGTACGACCCTGTCAAGGGGTCCTACGGCGCCCCGATCGCGGACGACGCTTCCGGGCAGAGCATCTACTACATGTTCGGCAGCGACACGTCGCTGCACCGCACGGTGACGATTCGTTACGATTGGTTCGGCACCCTCCAGAACCTCGAATCGTACGATTCCTTGACCGGCGCGAGGGTCGCCAGCATCCCGGTGGACGCCGCGACCCAGCTCTCCATCATTGGCGGGCGGGTGGACTCCGGCCGGCACCGCGCGTCGCTCCTCGCGAACAGCGCCGACGACTTCTCCGACAACGTCCTGCCGTTCCACACCGACACGGGGACGCTCGACCCCGTGATCTTCGCCGACAACGGCACCGACGACCGCGGGGTGTTCACCACCCTCGACGTCGATGCGTCGTCGGGGAACGCGTTTCTCGCCTCGATGTTCTGGGGCGACCTCTGCATGTTCTTCGACACGTTCGCAGGGTCGGCCGATCCGGACACGGGGACGGCCACGCCGGTCGCGCCGGTCCAGAACTGCGTGTCCGGGCTCGCCGCGGATCAGGGAGGACGCATCGGCTATCTGACCCTCGGACCGATGTTCGCTTTCCCGCGCCTGTTCCCTCCCGCCCGGTTCCAGACGATCGACCAGGGGTCGCTCCACGCGTCGAATGTCTCCGAGTTCGGCCCGCGCTCGCCGCTCTTCCCCGTCGTCGATCCCGTCAACAATCTCTTGGTCGTGGGCTTCCTCGCGACCGATACCTACCTCGTCGACAACAACGCGATGAGCGCCATCGGCGTCTTCAACGCGAACTCCGGCAGCCGCGTCGCCCTGTACCCGACCTTCAACTACCTGGCGCAGCTCTTCGGCCCCAACGGGCTCGTCGGCAACGAGCGCGGCATCCAGCTCGATCCTGCGACCAGGACGGGGTGGACCTACGGGCCGGGCGGAGTCCAGGTGCAGCGGTTTCATTACTGAGAATGGGATGAGCCGGCCATCCGGAAGGATGGCCGGCGAAATCAGCGGGCCCCGGCAGGGAGGCCGGTTCGGCGCAGCAGGTCCTGAAAGCGGGGGTCCGAGCGCAGGGGATCGAACCCCGGCCGCAAGAGGACGCTGGGGTTGAATCGCTCCTCGTATCCCTTCTCGAGCCATCTCATCGCCTGATCCCGTTCCCCAAGAGCGACGTAGACCATCGCGATCTCCGAAGCATGCGAATTTCCGGGGTTCGAGCTCTTCCGCAAGGCGCTCAGCAGCTTCTCCGCTTCGTCCTTCTTCCCCGAAGCGACGTAGGCGCGAGCGAGATTGGCCATGATGGTCGGGCTGCCCGCGGAGAGTTGCGCGGCTTTCTGCAGCTCTGCGATAGCGTCGTCGATCATGTGCTTTTCGAGGTACGCCTGGCCGAGCTGGTCGTGGGCGAGGGCGAAACCCGCATCCAGCTCGATCGCCTTGCGGCTCTCTCGTATCGATTCGTCGTACGCATGCGCGATGACGAGAAAGTCCGCCAGATCGGCGCTGATGATGAGTGAGAGCGGATCCAGGCTCTGGGCTTTCCTGATTTCCGCCAGAGCCTCGCCGGTGCGGCCCACGACGAGCAAATGAGACGCATACCATTGGTGCGCGGTCGCATAGCTCGGGCTCAACTCGATGGCACGCCGGAATTCCTTTTCGGCGGCCTCGAGGTCCCAGTCGAAGACATCCAAACAGAATGCAAGCGACGTGTGGGCTTCACCGAGCGTGCCGTCAAGCTCGAGAGCCTTGATAGCCGCGGCCTTGGCCTTGGGGAGCGCCTCCTTGGGGGTCATGACCCCGTACTCCCAGTCCGCCAGCAACGCATACGTGTCGGCCAGACCGGACTGAGCAGGGGCGTAGCCCGGGTCCTCCTCGATGGCCTGATTGAAATAGGCCAGGGCGACCTTCAAGCCTTCGGCCGTCCGCTTGTTCCAGAAATAGCGCCCTTTCAGATACGATTCGTAAGCCTCCGGCTTGACGACCTCCACGTGCCGCAGGGCCGCCTGCTCCTTCGGATTCACGTTGATCCGAATCTGCTCCGCAATGGCTCGAGCGACCTTGCTCTGGAGCGCCAAGGCATCCCGCAATTCACCCTCGTAGCTTTGGGACCACAGGTGAGTGTCGGTTGCGGCATCGATCAGCTGAGCGGTGATGCGGACCTGGTCGCCGGAGCGGAGCACGGTGCCCTCCACGACCGCGTCCACGTTCAGCTCGCGGGCGATCTGGGGCAGGGGCTTGCGCGCGTGCTTATAAGCCATCACGGAGGTACGCGAGATCACTCGCAACGCGCTGATCTGGCCGAGGTCCGAGATCAACTCGTCGGTCATCCCGTCGGCGAAGTAATCCTGGGACGCATCGCTCGAGAGGCTTTCCAGCGGGAGGACGGCCAAAGAGCGTATGACGGGGGAGGGGCGGCTCGTGGAAAGAAATCTCCACGTCGCGAGAGCGGCCATCACCGCGAGGAGCCCGAGCACGGAGCCTCTCCATGCAGGTGCCCGCAGGCGAGGTCGGGGCGATGCGATCGGGCGGGGGGTCTCGGGGATCGGAGCGGCGGCCTCGGCGCCCTTGACGTCCGCGAGGAACCGGTAGCCCCGGCGAGCCACGGTCTCGACGAAGCGGGGACTCTCGGCGGAATCGCCGAGGGCCTCACGGAGCTTGTTGATCGCCTTGTTGAGGCCGTGGTCGAAATCGACGAACGTGTCGGCCGGCCAGAGCCTCTTCTGGAGCTCCTCGCGGGTGACGAGCTCGCCAGGGTGCTCGAGCAGCATCGCCAGGACCTGGAACGGCTGTTCCTGGAGGCGAACTCGTAGCCCGGTCTTTCGGAGTTCGCCGGCACGAAGGTCCGCTTCGAAGACCCCGAAACGGAGCCGTCCACGAACCTGATGGTCTTCTTGCACGGAGACCTGAACCTCGATCCAAACGAGTTTACCACCGGCCCCTCTTTTCAGGGCCTTCGCGGTGGGGATCGAGCCCCCTAAGTCATTCATCGAGCATGAGTTACCGGGGGACCCTCAGTCCAGCGGGAAGGAACCGGGAGTCCACGGCATGGGGGGAGTCGCAGGCGTTAGTTACGTGCACACCAGCACCGCGCCCCAATGACGGGAACGCGGACGGTGGACGGAAAAACAGCCTCGGACGAGGAGGAAAACGATGTCCAAGCGGAGAAGAGACGAGCTCCTGATCGATCACAACCACGACGGGATCGACCGGCGGGGATTCCTGACGTGCATGGCGTGGGCGGGAACAGGAGCGCTTTTCGTCATGCAGGGCGGGGTCCTGAAATCGTTCGCACTCGGCGGCATGTCGGGGTCGGGATCCAAGCCAACCGGCGAGCTGAGCTTCGTCCAGATCAGCGACAGCCACATGGGATTCAACAAGGCGGCGAACACGGACGTCGTGGGAACCTTTCAGGCGGCCATCGACAAGGTCAACGCGCTGGCCGTGCCGCCCGAGTTCATGTTGCACACCGGCGACATCACCCACCTCTCGAAGCCCGAGGAATTCGACACCGTGGACCAGCTCTTGAAAGGCGCCAAGGCGAAGGACGTGTTCTTCGTGCCGGGCGAGCACGACGTGCTCAACGACGAGGGCGCGCAGTACCTGGAGCGCTACGGAAAGAACGCCAAGGGCGGAGGCTGGTACAGCTTCGACAAAAAGGGGGTGCACTTCATCGGCTTGGTGAACGTGCTGAACCTGAAGGCCGGAGGGCTCGGCACGCTCGGCCACGAGCAGCTCGAATGGATGGAAGCGGACGTCAAGCATCTGAAGCACAGCACCCCGATCGTGGTGTTCGCGCACATTCCGCTGTGGTCGGTCTATCCGGAATGGGGCTGGGGAACGGAAGACAGCGCGCAGGCGCTCGCCTACCTCAAGAAGTTCGGCTCGGTGACCGTGCTGAACGGGCACATTCACCAGACGATGCAGAAGGTCGAAGGGAACGTGACGTTCCATACCGCGGCCTCGACGGCATTTCCCCAACCGCAGCCGGGCAA
>JBGQLU010000018.1:0-36956 GCA_041500265.1 Acidobacteriota bacterium
GTGACCAGGAGGAGCGTGAAGAAGACCGCCGTGAGGATCCACTGGATGATCGCCCCGATGTTGCCGACCTGGTTCGCGAACGATTGGGCCAGCGCCTTCTCCGTCATCGTCGACGTCTCGGCCGGCGAGTTGGCGAAGAGCTTGTCGATGCGCTTGGCCACGTCCGCCGACTGCGACGGATCGGCGATGCGCAGGATGTACCAGCCGACGATCCCCCCGCCATACTGGCGCGCCTCGTCGAAGTAGTCGTAGTGGAACAGGAACTGGGTCTTGTCGACCGTGCGGTCCCCCGTGTAGATGCCGCGGACGTTGAACTCCCAGAGCTTCGAGCCGTCTTTCTTGTGCCAGATGGTGCCCTGGATCGGGACCCGATCCCCGACCTTCCAACCGTACCTCCGCGCCGTCGTCTCGCCGACCAGGACGCCTTCCCGGTCGGCGATCCACGCGCGTTTCTGATCCTCCGGGACCTTGAACTCGGGATACATGGCGAGAAACGCCTCGGGCTCGACCGGACCCTGGAACACTCCCTGAAATCCCATGTTCGGATTCTGGTAGATCCCGCCGAACCAGGAGGCGTGGGTCACGGCGGCGACGCCGGGCGTGCGCGCGATCTCGTCCTTGTAGCTCACGGGGAGCGGCTGGATGATCGAGACCTTGTTGACAGTGAGCAGGCGGGAGGCGTTGGCGACCTCGACACCCGCGCCGAAGGCGACGCGCACCGCCGCCAGGTACGCGAAGAGGATGAAGGCGACGGCGATCGACAGCAGCGTGAAGGTCGTCCTCGCCTTGCGGCGCTTGAGATTGCTCCAGAGGAGCGGCCAGAATTTCATGCCGCCGACTCGACGAGAACACCCTTCTCGAGGTGGAGGACGCGGGTGGCGCGCTCGGCGGCGTGGGGGTCGTGGGTGACCATGATGACCGTCTTCCCGTGCTCGCGATTCAGGGCTTGTAGGAGGTCGAGGACTTCATCTCCCGACTTCCGGTCGAGATCGCCCGTGGGCTCGTCGCAGAGGAGCAGCGTGGGATCGGTGACGATCGCGCGCGCGATGCCGACGCGCTGCTCCTGGCCGCCCGAGAGCTGCCGCGGGTAGTGCTTGGTCCGGTCCGACAGGCCGACGAGCGACAGGGCCGTGGCCACTTGCTGCTTCCGCCGCGCCCCGGACAGCGAGGTCAGGAGCAAGGGCAGCTCCACGTTCCGCTCGGCCGTCAGCGCGGGGAGGAGGTTGTACATCTGGAAGACGAACCCGACGTGGCGGGCGCGCCAGGCGGTCAGCTTCCCGTCGGAGAGAGCGGAGATCTTGACGCCGTCGACGGTGACCGAGCCGGCGGTCGGCCGATCGAGCCCGCCGATCAGGTTGAGGAGCGTGGACTTCCCCGATCCCGACGGCCCCATGAGCGCCAGGAACTCCCCGCGGGCGACCGTCATCGCGAGCCCCTGGAGCACGTCGATCTTTTCGCCGCCGCGGAAGAAGGTCTTGTGAATGTCCTGCACGTCGACAAGTGTGGCCATCGTCCCCTCGCTTCTCGTCGCTTCTTAGCGGGTCGCCGGCTGCTCGGCGACCACATGTCCTTCCTTCAATTCGGCCGGGCCGGCCGTCACCACGCGCTCTCCCGCGGACAGCCCCGCCATGACCTCGGCCGGGTCCTCGGCGCCGGGGCCCAGCTTCACGGCGCGGCGCTCGAGAATCCCGCCCCCTTTCACGACGAACACGAATTCCCCGCCGGCAGATCCCCGCACGGCCGCGCGCGCGACGCGCACGACCGGCGCGCTCCGCCCCGCCGCGGCGTTCGCGTCGCCGAGAAACGCGACCTTGATGCCCATTTCGGGGAGGATCCGCGGGTCGAGCTGATCGAAGCCGATTCGAACGGTGACCGTCGCCTTCTGCCGGTCCGCGGCTGGAATGGTCGTGATCACGTGCGCCGGGATCGTCCAGTCCCGGTACGCGTCGAGGGTCGCTTCCACCTTCTGGCCGGGCGACACGCGCTGGATGTACGCCTCGTTGACGTCCACCTCGATCTCGAGCGAGGACATGTCGACGATGGTCGAGATCCCGGTTCGCGTGAACCCGCCTCCCGCCGACATCGGCGAGATGATCTCCCCCGGCTGCGCGTTCTTCGAGATCGCGACCCCCGCGAACGGCGCCCGGATCACCAAGTCGGCCACGTTCTGCCTTTCGATGTCCACCGCCCGTTCCGCAGCGCGCATTTGATCCTCTTGCACGGCCCGCCGCGCCTGGAATACGGCCACCTCGGCTTCGACCGCGTCCCGGTCGGAGGGGGGCGAGATCCCGCCCGCGAGGAGGTCTTGGACGCGCTGCCTCCTCAGGTTTGCCTCCTTGAGCTGGGCATCGGTTTCGAGCCTCGCGCCCTGCGCCGCCGCGAGCTGCGCTTGCGCCAGTGCCAATGCCTGGTTCGCCTGGCGGGCGTCGAGTCGGGCCAAGACCTGGTCCTTGTCGACCTTCATGCCCTCCTCGACCAGCACCTCGACCACCTTGCCGGTGACCTTCGACGAGACGGTCGCCTGGCGCCGCGCGGTGACGTAGCCCGAAGCGTTGAGGACGGTCGGCCCCCCCCGCGAGCGTTCGGACACCTCTTCCACCGCCGCGGTGCGGACCAGGGCCGGACGCGGCCGCAGGACCCACCAGGCCGCGGTCGCCGCGACGGCGAGGACGATCGCCGCCACCACGAACCACGTCGCTCCGCTCCGCGATCGCGGGCGGTCCTCGCGGTCGATCTTGAGCGCATCCAGCTTGCGCCGGAGCTCGTCGGTTTCAGTCTCGCTGGTGGTCAATCGGCGGATTCTCGCTCGGGAACGGTCGCCGTGACAAGTCGCTTCCGGCTGCGGCGCAGGAAGGGCTGTGGTATCGTCGCTGGGCGCGTTCAGGACGCGCCCAGTCCGCGGAAAGGGCCGCGCCCACCTGTCGTTCGTCTTTCCGGTCCCGACGACGAACCTCTTTCAGCCCGCGATGCGGACGCCGGGCGTGATGAAGGAGGTCGCCATGTCCACCCTACCGGTCCATCCCGATCTCGAACAACAGAAGAAGCAGGCGCGGGAAATCCTGCGCGCCGCCCGCGAGCACGACCCGTCGGCGCTCCGCCTTTTCCGCGAGCATCATCCGCGGCTTCTCGGCCGGTCCGATGAGGAGATCGCCGCGACCCCGCTGGCCTT
Source organism: Acidobacteriota bacterium (assembly GCA_041500265.1). Taxonomy (GTDB): domain Bacteria; phylum Acidobacteriota; class Polarisedimenticolia; order Polarisedimenticolales; family DASRJG01; genus DASRJG01. The sequence continues at coordinate 3,170 of JBGQLU010000018.1, forward strand.
GCACGACGCGCAGCTCGTGCTCGCGCGGGACTACGGGTTTCCCAGCTGGGCGAAGCTGAAGCACGAGATCGAGGCGCGCCGGGCGTCACGCCTGACGCGGGCGTTCGTCGGCGATCTCGCGTTCTACGACGACCGGGCAGCCGGTCTCGTCAGCGCGCGCGAGGCGGGGGTGCCGGAGGCCCTGGCGCAGATCCGCGAGTGGCATCCTGAATTCGCGGAAGCATCGGAGGAGCGGCTCCGAGCCGCGCCGTTCGACCTCCCGGCCGCACGCCTCGTCTACGCCAGGCAGCACGGATTCGAGAGCTGGCCCGCGTTCGCACGCTACGTGCACGCTCTCGCCGCCGGGCGGAAACGGGAGCCGTTCCTGGACGCGTTCGAGGCCATGAAAAGCCGTCGTTGGGACCGGCTAGCCTCGATCCTGCGCGACGACCCGGCGCTCGTGCGCGCCCGCGGCACCAACGGCAATACGCTGCTCAACCTCGCCGCCAGCCTGGCCGCATCGACGCGCGAGCCGCTGCCGCCGCAGGCGTCGCAGATCCTGGACTCGATGCTGGCTTCCAGCGGGGCCGTCGACGTGGCGAACGATCGCGGCTGGACCCCATTGCACCAGGCGGCGTACTCGAACCAGGTCGCGCTCGCCGTGCGATTCGTCGAAGCCGGCGCCGCGGTCGGCCGTACCGCCCATGGCGAAGGTGGAACCCCGCTGGCGGTGGCGCTCTTCTGGGGCCATCGCGAGGTCGCCGAGGTCCTGGCGGCCGTCGAGGTCGTGCCGCAGAACCTGCGGGTCGCCGCGGGCCTCGGGCGGCTCGATCTCGTCCGGGCGTGCTTCGATTCGGGCGGAACCCTCACGCCGACCTCTCGCGCGGGCCGCGGCTTCTATCGTCCGCACAGCGGGTTTCCGCTCTGGCATCCTTCGGAGGATTCGCAACAGATCCTCGACGAGGCTCTCGTGTGGGCGTCCAAGTCGGACCAGGTCGCGGTCATGCCCGAGCTCGTCGCCCGCGGGGCCGACGTCGACGCCGACCCCTATCGAGGCACTCCGCTGATCTGGGCCGCCGCGAACGGGCGGCTCGCCGCCGCGCGGTGGCTCCTCGATCACGGCGCCGACGTGAACCGGGTCGCCACGTTCGGAGGACCGGCGCACGGGGAAGGGGTCACGGCACTTCACCTCGCGGCTCAGGGGGATCATGCCGAGATGGTGGAGTTTCTCCTCGAGCACGGGGCGGACCCACGCTTGGAGGACGTGCTCTACCACGGCACGCCTTCGGGTTGGGCAGACCACTCCGGCGCGACGCGCGTTCGGGACAGGCTTCGGGAGGCGACGGGATCGTAGACGGATCGCCAAGTCTTCGAACTCGGTCCCCGGAGGCGGTCGCCCGAAAGCATGATTTCTCACCGGATGCCGCAAAATCACCCCAAAGCACGACGCGCCGGAGGCGGCCCACCCGGTACGTTTCGCGCGAGGAGGCTCGAACTCGATGAAGAAGACCGTTCTGACCTATGGATTCATCTCAGGCGGCGTGGCCGCCGCGCTCATGCTCGCCACCCTTCCGTTCGTCGACTCTCTCCACGGCCGCAAGGGGGAGATCGTCGGCTACACGGGGATCGTCCTGTCGGCGCTTCTGGTGTTCTTCGGCGTGCGGTCGTATCGCGAAAACGTCGGCGACGGACGGATCTCGTTCGGACGCGGGTTCGCGGTGGGGATCCTGATCACGCTGATCTCGTGTGTCTGCTATGTGGGGACCTGGGAGCTGATCTACTTCAAGATCTCTCCCGGAATCGGGGACAAGATCTTCGCGGGGCAGGTCGAGAGGTTGAAGGCCTCCGGCGCCCCCCAGGACAAGATCGACGCCGCGGCGCGTCAAGCGGAGACATTCAAGAAGCTGTACGCCAACCCGCTGACGAACGCGGCGATTACCTTCATCGAGCCGTTTCCGGTCGGGCTCGCCCTCACGGCGCTCTCGGCGGCGATCCTGCGGCGGAAGTGACCGCCGGTCCGCCACCCGACTCGGTGAAGGGTTGTCCCGCTCGATTCCGTCTTCCTCGATGAGTTGGCGGAGTTCGACGGCGCACTTCCGGATTCGAGGAGGGACACATGGCCGACAACTGGATCACTCCATTCATCGAGACGGTGGCAAGTCAGGGCGATCCCGCCGGGGCGGCAGCAGACTTCGTGTTCGATCCGTTCCGCTTCGCGCAGACGGCGGCGGATGCGGAATTCCTCGAGACGATCGACAGCATGAAGGGCAAGGCCAAGTTCCGTGTCGTCGTGACGCTGAAGAGGCTATTCACTTTTTCGGTTGCTCTCGTGATGAACGACGATGACCATCTGATGATGGTGGTCCCCCACCACGACGCCGCGACCCTTCAATTCTTGCTGCAACACCGCGCGACCGCCCAGTGGGTCGAGGTGAGCGCGCTCAAGCCCTCGACGGGAGAGCTGTTGATCAAGCTCCTGTTTTCCAACGTTCGTGTCACCGAGTGCCTTCCGTTCATGAGGTACAAGGTCTTCCGGGCGGAGATGGATCGCTGGCACACCCTCGTTCAGAACATATCGGAGCTTTGACACGATCGGATCGACTGTACTTTGCTGTGAAAAGTACTTGACACAAAGAATTCGGCGCGTACACTCCCGGTGATGCCTCCCTTCAAGGTTCCCCGGGCGATGCGCGAAGCCCCTCGGCTCGACCCCGTTTTTCGCCCCGGCCCCGTCCGTCTTCGTCACGCTCTCCTGCTCAACCCGTTCTATCCGAAGGACCAGCACGCGAGCTTCGGGAAGCACGTCCTCACGCCGACGCTGGCGCTCACGAGCATCGCGGGTTCGACGCCTCCCGAGTGGACCGTGGCGTACTGGGACGAGAACCTCCTCCAGGGTCCGCCACCCGCCGACCCGTTTCCGCAGGTGGTGGGCATCACCGTTCACCTGACCTTCGCGCGGCGGGCGTTCGCTCTCGCGCGCTGGTACCGCGAACGCGGTGCCACGGTCGTTCTCGGCGGGCTCCACGTCCTGTCGTGTCCGGACGACTGCGCGCCTCACGCCGATGCGCTGGCGATCGGCGAAGGGGTGCAGCTCTGGGGGCGGATCCTGCGCGACGCGGATCTAGGCCGGTTGAAGCCCCGGTACGAGGGGAGCTACCGCGAGCCGTCGTATCGCGAGGATCCGCCACCGCGCCGCGACATCCTCCCCCGCGGCCAGTTCCTGACCACGACGAGCCTGATCGCTACGCGCGGGTGCCACAACCGCTGCGAGTTCTGCTACCTCTCGACCGACGGACTCTCCATGCCGTACCAGATGCGCGAGCCCGCGCAGATCGCCCGGGAGTTCGAGGCGGACGGCCAGCCTTATGCCGTCTTCGTGGACAACAATCTCGGCTCGCGCCCCGATTATCTGCACCGCCTCTGCCGCGAGCTGGCTCCGCTCAAGAAGATCTGGAGCGCCGCCGTCTCGATCGACGTCACCGACCGTCCCGAGCTCGTCCGCGAGATGGCGCTGGCGGGATGCACCGGCGTGTTCGTCGGGTTCGAGTCGCTCCACCCCGACAACATCCTCGATGCCCGCAAGAAGAGTCCGCGGCCCGACGAGTACGCGCGCAGGGTCAAGCTCCTTCACGCCCACGGGATCCAGGTCAACGGGAGCTTCGTCTTCGGGTTCGATCACGACCGGCCCGACGTCTTCGAGCGAACCTGCGATTGGATCGAGTCGGAGCGGCTCGAATGCGCGACGTTCCACGTCCTGACTCCGTATCCCGGAACGCCCCTTCACGCGCAGATGAAGCGGGAGGGCCGGTTGCTCCATGAGGACTGGGACCTCTACGACACCGCGCACGTCGTCTTCCGGCCGAGGCACATGACACCCGCACAACTCGCCGGCGGCTACGCCTGGAGCTACGAGCGCCTGTTCTCGCACCGGTCGATCTGGCGGCGCCGCCCGGAAGACCGCGCCGCGGTTCTCCCCTACCTCGCGATGTCGTACCTCTACAAGCGGTCGAATCGCTTCTGGTATCCGCTGATCCGGTTCCGCCTGACCGGAACCGTCTGGCGACCGCTCGTCGCGTGGACCCGCCACCGCCACGTACGCTTCCGCGAGCGGCTCGCCGCAGCCGACCCCGGGGGCGCCGGTGTCGCGGCGTCGGTGGTCTCGGCCGGAGTGTGACGCGCCGGCGACGCCGCCGGGTAGTCGCGTAGATCTAGCTCTCCATCCCGTTCGCGCGTAGGATCGGTCGCGAGCCGGCACCACTTGGGAGGAGCACGAGATGAGAGACCTGAAGCTTCGAATTGGTGTGATGGCGTTTGCCGCGTGCGCAGCGTTCGCAGCAACCTCCGCTTTGACCACGTCCGCCTCGGGCATTCGCTTTTGCTGCACAACGCAGCAGAGCGTCGCGTGTGCCGCTCAGGGCGGCACGGCGAGCTGTCGGACCGGCGTCTGCCAATGCCTCCACTGAGTCACCGGCCCGAGCGGAGGCCTACGCCGGCGGCGGCAAGATGGTTCCGGACGGCTTGCCGTCGATCGACTCGGGCTTGGCGATCTGGTCGGTGAGCGTGAAGACCCGCCGATCGATCCTTCGCCTCACGATGATCTCGACCATGAGCGTCTCGTTGGGACGGATCGCCTTCACGATGTCGGCACCCGTGCCTTCGAAGCTCACCGCGCCGTAGCGAGCCAACCCCTGGGCCGGTCGTGCCGTCAGCTTGAGCCCGAGCCGATTCTGCAGCTTGTCGCTCAGGCCCTCGCTGAGCACGTCGAAGTCGAGGAAGAAAGTGAGCTTCCCCGGATTCAACTGGTTGCGCTGCTTGTCCACGAAGAAACCGGGGGGCAAGTGGTTCTCGTCGTACGCGGCGCCGGCGGTGAACAGCAGGTCGTAGTCGGTCAACGGCAAACCCGTATCGTCGAACAAACGGAACACCAACATCGAGCATCGGTGGGTCTTGAACGTCCGATGGAACGGACCGATCTTGGCCCGGCGGGTGACTTCGGCGTCTTGTGTCTTCGCCGACGAGGCGTCGAATGCGTCGGCGAGCCGAGCGTAGGCGGCCGCGCTGTCGACCGCCAGGCATTTCAGGACCGCTATCGTGGTTGGATGCTCGGCGGCGCCGTCGAGCGTCACGCTGCGAATGATGCCCATGGATTCCCCGGAGTGCGCGAGGTCCGGGAGGATCGCGAGAGCGGTCCGACCGGAGCGGCGTAGGTCGTCGAACGAGAGCTTTTCGTCCTTCTCTGCGAGCGAGACGAGCGCGTAGTTCATGTTCGCGGCCGCCACGCGCACGACCCCGTCCGACCCCATCTCGTCGGTGTAGGTGTTGAGGACGTCGTAGAGCTTCCGGTCGATGCTCTGCCCTTGGAGCACGAACGGGTAAACGCCGCTCTTGACGCAGTCGTAGTCGAGCCACTCTTCATTGAGCGTCCAGCTCTGGTCGCTCCCGAGCTCCAGCCAGTCGAGGACGCGGCGCCCCGGCTCGACCCCCTCGAAGAACGTCTTGATCCTCGCGAGGCGGCTCTTCCCGAGCTGCGCCAGCGCCGAGCCGTGGTTGGCCGGGGCGAGCATGATCAGATGCGAGATCGGGCTCGTGGCGAGATTCCGCCCGTAGAAGCGGCGAATCCACTGCCGCACGACCGGCCCGCCGGTCGAGTGCGTGATGCACGCGAAGCGCTCGCGTCCGTTGAACACTGCCGCCAGCGCCGGGCGGTCCCGCAGGGCCGCATCGAACGCGCGTGCGATATCGTCGACGCTGACCGTGTCCTCGAAGCTCACGTACTTTCCGAGCAGGACCTCGTCCACCGTCACGTCGAGCTTACCGGCGACCGACTGCTGCTTCAGGTATTGCGGCAACGCGCCGTACGTGTCGGTGTTCGTGACGCTCCAGCCGTGGACGAACACCACCCGCATGCGATGGCCCCTCCCTCGGTTCCGATGATAGCGTCAGGCCGGGGCGGAAATCCGCCGGTCTCGGTCAGAGATTGAGGCGCAAGATACCCCGCGGGGAGGTTTCCATCGGCGTTGGGACATCCCTGGCCGCTCCGGCCTGTCGCACGGCGGTGAGTCGAGCCTGGGAGAAGTACGCCGCCGCCCACAGCACGTCGCGGACCGCGACGTCGTAGAATTTCTCCAACGAGATCAGGTTCGCGGCGATTGCCACGAGCCAGCAGGCCGCCGCGTAGGCGCCGAGCTTTGTCCAGCGCGTGAGGATTGCGAGTCCAACGACGATCTCGACGACGCCTACCCCGCGCATGAAGATCTCGGGGCTGACGGGCACGATCTGCAGCACGACGGGGTCGAGGTAGTCGGTCCAGCGAGTAAGCAGGTTGAAGAACTTGTCGAGCCCAGCCAGAACCGGTGCCGCTCCCAGGGCGATCTTGAGAACCCACCAAGTCGAGGCGAGTCGTTTGTCCATGATGTCATTCCTCCCTCGTTGACGGCCGGCTCGCCGATCGCGGCCGACCGTGGCCTCACGGACACAAGGCAATGACGGTGCCAGGCACGGTGCTCTGCCCCTTTTTTCGTTGGAGAGGCTGATTCCGGGGAGCGAGAATTACACGTCGGGCACGTTTTCACCGGGTCGAATTGGCCGCGGGCGCACCCCCGGGATCGATCGGAGACGAACCGTCTGCGCGCGAGCGTGGCGGGCTCGAAGGATGCGATCGACCACCAAGTCTCGAGTCACGATTCCGAAATCGGGCGGCCTCTTTTTGGCACCGTCCCGTTGGCTTGACATCGCAGAACCCAGGAATTAGCCATAACGTCGGCGGAACTCTGCGCCCCGGAGACCACACATGCGAGACGGAAAGACCCGCAAGCGACGCTCGGCGGCCGGAACGCCGCCCGTGCAGGAATTCCTGGACCACTTCGCGGTCAAGGTCATGATCGTTTCGGGGCCCGGCGCGGGGACCGGTTTCGCGATCGATCGCGAGCGAGTCATCGTCGGTCGGGGGCCCGGCGTGGACAGGGCGTTCGACGATCCGGATATGTCCCGCCAGCACGCGGTCATCGAGTTCCACGGAACGGGCTTCCGACTTCGCGATCTGGGGAGCACCAACGGGACGCTGATCAACGGCACGGCGGTTCAGTCCGCGGAGTTGCACCACGGAGACCGCTTCGAGATAGGCGGACGGCGCTTCGTGCTCGCAATCGAGGAGCGCGAGAGCGAGCCCGAAACCTACGAGCTGAAGTCGTAGTGGCGACACGACGTCGAGGTGGGCCGTGAGCGCCACAGCAACCGGCGCCCAGCCGAAGCGGGTGGGCAGCTTCGAGCTCGAGCACGAGATCGGCCAGGGTGGGATGGGTGTCGTGTACCTGGCCCGCCAGCCGACGCTGGATCGGATGGTGGTGCTCAAGAAGATCCGGCGCGAGCTTCTCGTCGACCCCGGAATCGTCGAGCGCTTCCAGCGCGAGGCGCGAGCCGCCGCGGCCGTGCACCACCAGAACATCGTCAGCGTCTACGACTCCTTCGAGGCGCGGGGAGACCACTACATCGCCCAGGAGTACGTCGACGGCCACGACCTACGGTCGATCCTGACCCTGCTCGGTCGGCTCGACGCGGAGGTCGCCGCGTTGATCGCGCTCGAGGTGGCGCGGGGCCTCGAAGAGATTCACACCCGCGGCATCGTGCACCGAGATCTCAAGCCGGCCAACATTCTGATCGGCGCCACGGGGGAGACGAAGATCGCGGATTTCGGGATCGCGGTGGTCCCGACCGCGGACGGGCTGACCCGGCCGGGGATCATGGTTGGGTCGATCCCGTACATGGCTCCCGAGCAGATTCTAGGTCAGCGAGCGGATCACCGCACGGACATCTTCCTCTTCGGAAACCTTCTCTTCGAGATGCTCACCGGATCGGCCCCTTACCGGGGCCCGGACGACGAGACCATCGAGAGCCTCCTCGAGCGCATGCAGGGGGAGCGCTACGCGGCCGTACGCAAGATCGCGCCGGCGACGCCCCGCGTCCTCTCCCGGCTGATCCGCGGTTGCCTGCGCGCGCGACCGGCTCGCCGGATCTCCTCGATGACGTACCTGAGGCAGTCCCTCGAACGGACTCTGGGCCGCCCCTCCCCACACGATTGCCGCCGCGAGATCGCTCATCGCCTTTGGGCCAAGAAGGTCTTCAGCGCGGCCGACGGACGGACGGCCGTCAGGCAGGGGCCTCCTGCGCGAGCCCGGATCGCCACCCGACGTCACATCCGTTGGGCGTTGTCCGCCGCTGCTGCCGCGCTGCTGGCGATCGTCGGTCTGACCGGGTACGCGCAGCACCTCCGAGGAAGCGAGGCGAGCGGAGATCCGGCGAGGCCCGCGCCGCCGGCCGTTCCGGCAGCGGCGGCGGCCCCGGCGCGGGTGCGCTTCGTCGCGGACCCGTGGGCCGAGATCACGGTCGACGGAGGACGAGCCTTCTTCACTCCGCGCGCCGCGCCGCTCGAGCTTTCGCCGGGTCGCCATCGCATCACCTTCGAGCATCCGAGCTTCGGGCGCAGCGAGCTGACGCTCGACCTCGAGCCCGGAGAATCGCGGACGGTACGCCACTCCTTCGCGAGGGAGAAGCCGTCGTGAGCGCGCTCGGACGGTGGCCGATCGTGCTGGTGCTCGCGGGAGGCCTCGTCGGCGTGGGGACGGCGGCGGCGGGCGAACGCGTCCACATCGTCGCCGCCGGCGAATCGGCCGCTTCGGTCGCTAAGAAATACTATGGAGAACCGAAGCTCGGCGAGATGCTCCTGCGCTACAACGACAAGGCCGGCACGGTGCTTCAACCCGGGGAGCGGCTGACGATCCCGTACTCCGAGGTGTATCGAGCACGCCCGGGAGATACCTGGTCCGTGCTCGCCAAGCGCCGCCTCGGCCGCGCCTCCGCCTCGCCGGTTCTCGCCGAGCTCAATGGGTATGCGGCCGGCCAGGCGCTTCCCGCCGGCGCGCGCATCGCCTTTCCGGTGGTTCTTCACCACTCCCTCGTGCGCGGAGAATCCTTGTCCTCGCTCGCCGACCGCTACTACGGCGACGCGAAGAAGGCCGCGACGATCCAGGCGTTCAGCCGGACCGTCGAGGCAACGCGGTTGGCCGCGGGAACGCCGCTCGAGATTCCTCTGATCGTCTCCCTGCGCGGTGAGGCGGATTCCATCCGTACCGAGCCTAAGGACAAGGCCGCGGTCGCGGTTCCCCCGCCCCCACCGGCGCGGCCACCCGAGAAGGCGACCGCGGCCCCCGCGTCGGAGGCCGCGATTCCACTTCCTCCCGCCGACGAGCGGCGATTCGAGACCCCGCTCGCGGAGGCGGAACGGCACTTCGCCGACGGCGAGTACGACGACGCGAAGCAGGTGTTGGAAGCGCTCCGCGAGCCTGTCACCAGCAGAGGCGGCGTATCGGATCGGCGCGCGTGGGGTCAGCTCATGGCCTTCGTGTACATCGCTCTGGACCGCAACGACGACGCCTGCGCCGCCTACCGAGCGGGCTCGCCGCCGGCCGAGCCGGCGAGCTTCGACCCCGACCTGATCTCGCCGCTCATCCGCTCCGTGCTCTCGAATTGCCCTTCGGTGACTTCGGTCCCCGGGCAACTTGACAACCCCGGGCCGCCTCCACAGATTCCACTTCATGCCAACACACGAGGCTGATCGGAGCGACTCCAAGACCGCCGAGCGGGAACGATTCCGCCCGCCGTTCGGAGCGCCCTACGTCTGGGTTCTCGCCGCGATCGACGGAGAGCGCTCGAACGAGGTCTATCGCCTCGGTCAATACGAGACTCTGATCGGCCGGGGCGACGGTGTGCAGATCGACCTGAACGACGATCAGGTCAGCAAGCGGCACTGTCTCATTCGCGTCGAAGGTCCCGTCTGCACCCTCCAAGAGCTGGGGAGTCTGAACGGAACCCAGGTCAACAGCCGCAAGCTGCGAGACGAGACGGCGCTGCGGATTCGGCACTTGGACGAGATCCAGATCGGCACGACTCGTCTGCTCGTGCTGCACGGCGCGTTCAAGCGGCCCACCCCTCAATAGCGTAGGCCGCTCCGCCCGCCCGCCGATTCCCAGGTGGCGGGTCCTCCCGCTCGATTCCGTCTTCATCGATGAGGCGGCATGTTTCGACGAGGAGGATGACATGGCCGACAACTGGATGATGGCGTTCGCCGAGACGATGGCGAGTCAGGACGATCCCGCGGGGGCGGCAAAGGACTCTCTGTTCGATCCCATCAGGTTCGCCCAGACCGCGGCGGAGGCGGAATTCCTCGAGACGATCAACAAGTACAAGGAGCTGGCCAAGTTTCGTGTCGTGGTCACGCTGAAACGGCTCTTCACCTTTTCGGCGGTGATCGTCACGAACGACGACGACCACGTTCAATTCGTAGTTCATCCGCACGACGACGCGACCCTTCAGCTCCTGATGGCGAACCGCGCCGCCGCGAAGTGGGTCGAGGTGAGCCTGCTCAAGCCAGGGACCGGGGAGCTGATGATGAAGCTCCTGTTCACGAACGTTCGTGTCGTGGAGTCGGAGCGGTTCATGAGATACAAGGTCTACCGGGCGGAGATCGACAACTGGCACACTCTCGTCCAGAACATCACGGAACTCTGCTGCGGTGGGGGCCGGGGAAGCCTCCCCGGGTCACTCGACGGGGATGAGCGGCGACGCCGCCTGGGTGGCGGTCGACCAAAGCCGCTTGAGCTCCGGGAATCCGTCCGGGGCGAATCGTGTGCGCGTGAGGTCGAGCGTCCAAGAGGCGCGCACCCCGGTTCCGTCGCGCGTCACCGACGACTCGAGCGACCAGCCCTCACCCGCCGCACGATGCCCTTCCGGCAGCGGGCGGTTCGCCGGAAGTCCCTTGACCGTCGTGGCGTAGGTCAGCGTGCGTGGGTACTCGTAGACGACGGCACCTGACCTGCGCGTCAGGAGAACGCGGGGCAGCGGAACGAGCGCCTGCGGAAAGAACACGATCGGCTCAATCTTGCGGTCGGGCGCCGGCGCCGGCACCTCGAGGCTCACCGACTCGAGAAACGCCCCGTCGTCGGATTCAGGGGTGATCGCGTACGCCTTCACCACCGCCTCCGGGATCGCCTCGCGCAGCGCGCGGGTCACGTCGGCCTCGCGCTTCGTCGAATCGATCCTTGCGTGCTCGCGCGCGTCTTCGGCCGGCTGCCCGAGCCGGCGCGTGACCAATCGCGCGGAGATCGAGCGGTTCGGGCGCACTTCCAGGTCCAGCGTGGTCTCGACGCGGTGCTCGAAAGCGCTGGCCTGCGGTAGGCGCACGAGGCGGCCGCGCGGGCCAGCGGCGACGAGCCCGACCTTGCCCGCAAGGTACGCGGGCAACGTGCCGGGCGAAGCGTCCTCGTCGGTCGTGTCCACGACGAGGAGGCGCCCGAGGTCGCCGGCATCGACGATCGCCGCCGCGCTCGGCACCTTGGCGTCCGGCGGAATAAGGACGCCCAGCACCATGTGATTGAAGGCCCACGTGTCCGGGACGTCCTCGGCCACGGTCCCCTGCGTCGTCGCGTTGATGAGAATCGGGTACGACGTGCGCCCGTCGGCCGCCAGCACCGCTTCGAGGAGGGTCGCCTTGTCCTTGCAGTCGCCGGCGCGATCCGCGTACGTCTGTTCCGCCGCGTGAGGCTGATACCCGCCGATCCCCATTTCACGGGCGACGTACCGCACGCGATCCCGGACGAATCGAGCCGCCGCGAGAGTGCGCGCGACGGCGTCCGGCCCCGCCGCATCCATCGCCACCGCCGCGTCGGCGCGGATCGTGGGGGAAGGCGTCGCCCGACCGGCCGCCAGCCTTTGGTACCACTCGGCGACGTCGGCCCACGCGGCGAAGGTCGGACGCTTCGACTGCCCCGGACCGGGGGGCTGAAATCCTAGGACGAGCGTGGGCGCGAGGACGAAAGGCTCGTCGCCGAGCGGCTCCACGTCCGCCGGCTGGAGCGCCGAGATCTCCCAGCGGCATCGCAGACCGTCGAGCGTGGGCGCCGGCCCCGGACCGGGCAGCCAGGCCGACTTCACGCTCCACCCCGGCGGGAGCACGAGCTCCACCACGGCGCGATCGATCGGCACGCCTTCGTAGAGATGTCCCCGCCACGTGAGCGCGTACGGCGCCTCGGTCGCCTCGAATTCGAAGAAGACGAGCGCGCCCCGGCCGACGCCCTTCGTGACGACCCACCGCTCCTTCTGATCCGTGAGGAACGACTCGGACACCGTGATCTCGAGCGGCTCCTGCCCCGCGCGCGAGGCGCTCTCGCCCGGGGGAAGACTCCAGCCGCGGGCGGTCTTCATCTTCCCGGTGTCGTCGAACGGAAACGTCCGAAGCCTCGCGTCCTCGCCCCGCGCGCTGAGCACCTGGATCGCGATGCGCTCGCGAACGATCATCGCCTCCCCTTCGCGGAGGATCTCCAAATCGATCCCACGGAAGAGCACGCGCATCGAGTACTTCGGCACGCCGTCGGGAATCGCCGGCGCGGCCTCGGCGATCTGGCGCGCCCAGTCGGGGAGTCGTGCCGCGGCGGCGTCACGGCCCACCGCCGCGACGAGGGCGGCAGCGGCTACGGCTCGCAGCCCCCTCACGACGCCGGCGACCCGCGGCGAAACGTCAACGGCGTGCGGTCTGCGCGCGCGACGTCCGCGAAGAACTTCCGGACCATGTCGTACCCCTCGGGTAGAACCCGCAGGGGCTTGATCACGAGCGAGCGCTCGACGTGATAGCCGCGCCGGCCTGCGGTGACCGTCATCCTGTATGAGCCGATCTGCGTCTCCATCACGACCGGTCCGGGAGGTTCCCCGGGGGCGAAGCCCGGGGGAGCATCGACGTCTGCGCGGACGAGATCCGTGCGGGGGAACGGGAAAATGACGGGCTGCTTTCGCGTGGCCTCCGGGAAATCGGAAACTTCCGGCCACCACGGTCCCGACAGCGCCACGGCGTAGGTGTCGAGGGATGCGTCGAAGTTCGTGGCGTCCGTCTCGATCTCGCACGTCAGCTTGAACGGCGCCGTTCGCTCCTCGAGACCGGGAGCCTCCGCTTGACGTGCCTCCCAGCCGTGGGAGGCGCACATGGAATCGAGCGTCTTGGCCCGCTCGTCCTTCGACGCGGAGCGCAGCGTTCCGCGTGAGTCTCGGCCCTGCTGCCCCTGGCCCACGAACGACCAGTGGCCGACCATCGTCCCCCCGTCCTGCGCGAAGCTCAGGGCGACGTCGGTCTCTCCGACGTTGTGATCGGCCATGGTCGGCTCCAAGGCGATCGCGCGAAAGCCGGCGTTGATCGCGACCACCGCGTGCGTGCCGGTCGCCGGCCACGGCAGTTCGCCGTACGGAAGGCCGGACGAGGGATCCACGATGACCGCGGCGGCGTCCGACTCGCTCGGCATCTTCACGGCGACGAAGACGTAGGTGAACTGACCAATCGACTGGATCTGGGGGTCCCAGTAACGCCGCCTGCGATCGACCGCGAGCACGAGGCGCGCATCGGCGCCGAGCGCGCGCACGAAGCTGGCGTAGAGGAGGCTGAGCTCGACCGGCGTGCCGTAGCGGTCGGCCAGGACGGTGCGCGCGGTGAGCTTCCGTTTCTCCCCCGCGAGCGATCCCACCGTCTCGAAGTCCTCGGCGCTCATCGACCCGGTGCTCCGGACGTTGCGGCCGATCCAGTCGTAGACGAACCGGACTTTTCCGCGCAGGTCCGAGCCCCCGGGCCAAGCCATCTGAGACAGCACGAGCTGGAGCGTCTTGTCCTTCGGTCCGTACTCGGCCACCATCGCGTCGATCGCGCCCCCCATCAGGATCCAGTACTGCTGTAGCGATCCGAGCCCCGAATAGAACAAGGTCACGCTGGTTCGCACCTCGGCCGGGGGCGGCATGTACGGCTCTTCGGCGACCGGGCGCATATCGTGCGCCTCGACGATGATTACGCTTCCGTCGCGCCTGGCGCTCACGTTCTTCGCCTCGCTGCCGTGCACGACGAACCGACTCTCCCACCGCGCGAACGGAAACCACCGGTAGCGCAGCCTCTTGATCGCGAAGCGGCGCTGCAGCTCGAGCACGTTCTCCCCGTGGTAACCGGCCCCGACGATCACGTAGCCGTAGTCGATGACGGTCCCGGGCTCGACACCCGGGATCACGCCCTTCAGGGCCCGGACCTCGGCGGATCCCGCCTTCGCGACCGACCGCTCCTGGAGCTCGGTTTCCTTGAGCTCGAACACCTTGCCGTCGGAGGCGAACGCGCGCCCCCACCAGCGTTTCAGCTTCGTCCCTTGCTTGACGATCGGAATGTCGATGCTGGCGAGGTCGCGTCCTTCGTTCGACAGGATCTTGGCGCGAAGGTGGTAGGTCAGCTGGAAGTTCGACCCGAGCCTTTCGTCGAGCTCGGTCTCTTCGACGAGGATCAGCGCGTGCTCGGTCCCCTCGGAAGGATTGGGCGCGAGCGCCTTTTCTTCCTCCGAGATCGACGTGGAGCCGGGACCGATGCCGGAGGAGTTCTCGAGCTTGTCCTTCGCCGCCGCCGGCGCCCACACCGAGGCGGCCGCGAAGAGTGCGGCGGCGACGACGCCGGGTCTCATGGATTCCCCTTCAGCTCCACACGCCGACGGCCGGATGCCGAATGGAGCTCACTTGCCGAGCTCGTACAGATACTCCACGAACGACATCGCCGCGCCGTCGAATCCCTGGATCTTGGGGTTCTGCGACTCGATGACGTAGAATTCGTCGGGAGCGTGCGCGCCGCTCCCGTACCCCAGACCGAAGTGGCCGGCAGCCAGGTCGAGCGGGGGCCCGGTGAACACGTAACCCGGGTACGAGCCGGCGTTGCGCAGCCACAGCACGGGATCGATCCCATCGCGTTTCAGCACCGCGACTTGCGACCGGATCAGGGGCGTGTCCGGGGACGTGCTCGTCGGATCGTAGCCGCCGGTGACGTTGACCTCGATGTCGCCGAAACCGTGCTTGGCGAGGTGGGCCTTGAGCGCCGCGACGGCACCCGCGAAGGTCATGTCAGGGACGAGGCGCAGGTCGAGCTTCGCCGCCGCGCGATGGGGAAGGACGGTCTTGCCCCCCGGTCCGGTGTAGCCGCCGACGAGTCCTTCGATGTTGACCGTCGGCTGTGACGCGAGCCGCTCGCTGGCTTCCGCCCACGGCAGGTCGTCGATCCAGTGCTGCACGCCGATTTCCTTCTTCATCGTGGCTTCGTCGCCTCGCTTCGCCGCCGAGTCGATCATCGCTTTCTCCGCTGCGGTGAGGGGTCGGGGCTTCGGGTAGTCGTCGATCGTGATCGTATTGCCGTCGGCCGACACGAGCGTGTCGAGCGCTTTGACCAGACGCCACGCGGGGCTATCGACCATCGCCTTCAGCGACGAGTGAACGTCCTTCGCCGGACCGCGTCCCCACTTTTCGCCGCTCGACACCAGCTCGCACTCGACGATCCCCTTCGATCCGAGGCTGACCGCGACGACACCGTCGAGATCCTGTTCCGCCGACGGCATGAAGACGCCGACCGCGTTTCGCAGCGCGGCCTCGACCTCCGGCCGGCGGGCGAGCTGCCCGATGTGCGGCGAGCCGATTTCCTCTTCCCCCTCGGCGACGAGCACGAGGTTCACCGGCATCTTCTTTCCTGCGCCTCGGATCGCATGCAGCGCCGCCAAGAACGCCGCCTCGGGCCCCTTCTGATTCACCGCGCCCCGCCCGACGATCACCTTGCCGACACCCGGCTTGTCGACGAACCGCGCCTCGAGCGGCGGCGAGGTCCATTCCTTCGGATCGAACTGCTTGACGTCGTACATGAAGTAGAGGCCGACGGTCTTCTTCGCGCCCGCGTCGAGGGTCGCGAAGACGCCCGGCTTGCCGTCCGTGTCGATCACGGTGGCCTGTTGGAAGCCGGCGTCCCGGGCGAGCTGCGCCATCAGCTGGGCGCCGTCCGGATAGCCGCGGTTCTCGGCCGCGATCGACGGTGCCGCGATCCAGTCCCGGAGCCGCTTCACCGCCTCGTCGTGCCGCTTCGCCACCTCACGTCGGATGTCGCTCAGGTCGGTATCGGCGGCGTGGACGGCACATGGGACAAGAAACGTTACGCATGCAACAACTGCCGCCGAGATCGTTGTCTTCGGGATGAAGGGCATCGGGATTCCTCGTCGTCGACGGCCGCGAGCCGCATCGAAATGAAGCGGAGGCTCCGCTTCCGGCCGATGCTACACGACTCGCATGGGACGAGGCACCCTGGCGGGATGGACCGATCTTCGGAGAGGGATTCCGGACGGCTTGTGAATGCGGAGGGGACCGAGCCCGTTTCGTACTTCAGGTCACACCGGCGATTGCAGTTAGCGCAACATCCCGGAAAAGCGCTGAAAACCCGGTCCCGTTCGAGCGTCGACCCGGCAAAAGCCGATTGCTTCCCTCGCGTTGCGGTCGTATTGATCAAGGCAACCTCACCCGGTGCATTCAGTTCCGGGACCGAGCATGGGTCGCGAACGCAAAGGAGGGGAAACGTGAAGACACGTTGGAAGGTCATATTCAATCTCGGGCTCGTCGCCGTGGCGATATGCGGGCTCATTCCGCTGGCTCACAGCGCCAAGGACGATGGGACGAAGGGCGTGATCTGTCATGCCACCGGATCGGCCGGCAATCCGTTCGTCGGCGTCGTGGTCGGCATCGACACGAGCACGCCGCTCACCATCTTCTCGAACAACGGACACTTGGACGCGAACGGCAGCACGCTGTCGGGGCACGAGGACGATTTCTTCCTTGGCCCGGCTCCGCCGTTTTCGAAGTCTGATTGCCCGAATGGGCCGCCGCCGACTCCGTCGCCGACGCCCACACCGACGCCGACGCCCTAGTTCGTCGGCCTGACGTACAGATCGAATCTCAGGAGGGCCCGCCGGCCGGCGAATGCACGGTTCGACGGGCCTTCCGACTTGCCTGGCCGTCCCTCAGGCAGCCCGAACGCGTAAAGCTTTCCGGTCAGAGTGCTGGTAGATCACGCCGTCCACCACGCGGCGGAAGCGTCGAGACCGATGCGGAACGCGTTCCCGCCCGGGCCGAGGGTGGCCGACTGCTTCTGCCCCAGCCCGAGACGTTCTTCGGATTGCGAATCGTCTCCGCGGGGGTCGCGCCCATGTGCGCGTGGCCGTAGCGGTACGGGGTCCAGTCGCCGGTGGATTGGGCCACTACCGGCGACGGGGCGACGAGCCGAACGCCCGTGGCGGAGGCAACGGCGAAACGTCGAATCGTGGCCGTGCTCAACTCCGAGAGCCTGCGGCGATCCCGGGCTGCGGGCCACTTCCGCTTCCCTATTCACGGCGCAACCCACGCGACCGCCGGATATCCGACGAAGTGATAAAGGTTCGCCGGGGCGGTCTCGCCGAGACCCACCGCGCGCACGCGCAGCTCCGGCGCACCGACCGACGTCGCGTACGCGATCGGCAGCCCCACCGGCGGACCCAGGCCGAGCGCGGTCGACGTGCGGCGCATGACCAACATGCCGAACGGAATCGAGAACCGGCCGCACCAGGAATGCCGGTAGGTGTCGGGGTCGGCCGGATCGACAAAGGAGCCGTAAAGCATCCGGATCTTGTCGACCTCCGCGGGTCCCGCGAACGGCCCCAGGAGCAGCTCCCGGTCCTGCGCCGTGGCCTTCGTGTACGCCTCGATCCCTCCGTCTCCGAACGGCACGTGGTGGAAGTCGGGGCCGTAGTGGACGGCGTCCGCCGAGATCACGACGGCGACATCCTGTCCGAGCTTCCAGCCGCGCTTGTTCATCGACGCCGCGAGAGCGTCGCCCAGCCGCCCCGCGATCTCCTCGATCCTCTCGAATCGCGTCGCGGGGGCGAGGATCGGCACGATCTCGACCGACGGATTCGCATGCTTGAGCCAGAACACCTCCGCCTCGATGGAGTGCTCCGCGTCGTGCGCGGCGGCGTCACGCGAGGCGTCCGCGCTGGGCATGGCGGCGAGGAGCTCTTCCCGAAGGCTCGAGATCGCGACGGGCCCATCGGGCGTGCGCCACGCGCCGTAGGGATCGAAGACGATCCGATCGCGGACGCGGTACTTTCGATACTGGTGGAAGACGCCGATGACGATCACGGTTTTCGCCGTGACCAGGGGCAGGACGCTCCGGTAGACACGCCCCGCGTAGAGATAGTCGTCGTGGGGCGAGAGCACCGCGATCACGCCCGCCGGCGGCGACGGGCCGAGCCGCTCGGGCGCCGGACCTTCCGCGGAGAGATCCCACGTCTTCTGCATCTGCTCGGCCGTCGACGCGAAGCCGACCTTGTCCTGCTGCCCGCGGAGGGCATCGGTCGACGGGATCCCCATCGCGGCGCGCGTCTCCGCCGGGGTCGGAGCCCGGTCGCCGGCGGGATACGCCATCGCCTGAGCGAGCAGGACGGAAACGGCGCAGAAAGCCAGCGCTTCGATCATCGAACGATCGCCGCCATGCGCTCTCGCATCGCCGAATCCGGGAGACGGCCGAATCCGGCCGCCATGTTGTCGCGAAGGTGCTCCACGTTCGCGGTCGCCGGGATCGCGCACGTCACGGCCGGATGAGACACGACGAACTTCAGGAAGAACTGGCCCCAACTCGTGGCGTCGAACGACGCCGCCCAGTCGGGGAGCCGTTTGTCCTTGACCTTGTCGAAGAGCCCGCCTTGGGCGAACGGCCTATTCACGAGCACCGCTACGCGGCGCTCCACGGCCAGAGGAAGGAGGCGCGTCTCCGCCTCCCGCTCGACGATGGAATAGTTGAGCTGAACGAAGTCCAGTTCCTCCTCGCGCAAGGTCCGTTCGAGCTCGGCGTACGCGGAAGCGATCCAGTGGCTGACGCCGACGTAGCGGACCCGGCCGGCGTCCCGGAGCTTCCGGAGCGTGGCCAGTTGCGTCTTCAGATCGACGAGGTTGTGGACCTGCATCAGGTCCATGCGGCCGTCCCCCATCACGCGCAGCGAGTTCTCGACCTGCTCCACTCCGGCATCGCGTCCCGTGGTCCAGACCTTCGAGGCGAGGAAGAGGCGGTTCCGCAAGCCCGCCGCCGCGACGATCTCGCCGACGACGCGCTCGGCTCGACCGTACATCGGTGACGAGTCCACCACACGACCGCCGGTCTCGACGAACGCCTCGAGCACGTTCTTCAACGCGGCTCGCTCGGTGGCGCCCGAGCCGACGTCGAACACCTTGGACGTCCCCAGCCCGATCACCGGAATCGGCTCGCCGGATTTCGGGATCGGACGCGTCATTCCCACGGTCCCCTCCTTCGCGCCCATCGGAGGTCCGCCGATCGCGGCTCCGGCACCCGCGGCGATCAGGGCTCTCAGGGCGTCGCGTCGGTTCATCGGACCGAGAATAACGCGAGGCAGCCCAACTATCACGCGACGGTTCGCGGCTCGCCGCGGTGGCACGGGTCAGGTTTGGCGTCGTGAAGTTCGGCCCGCATCCCCGGCGCCGGCAGGCGCGCGGGGCTTGGAGTCCACTTCGAGGTAGCTCAGGAAGGCCCGCGTGAGCTCACGCTTGAGCGCTTGGTCGTCCTTCGGCAGGAGCCCCTTCCAGTCCTTCACGGTGACCGGCATCACGACGAGCTCGTGGAGCGTGCTGATGACCATCATGAGCCCCAGCGAGACCGCGATGCGGGGATTGGGGTGCCGGATGTCCTTGCGGTCGGCAAGGAAGAGATTCACGAGGCGCTCGTAGGTGCGGACTTCCACCTTGCCGGCCTTCTTCAAGAAGGCCGTGCCGGCCCGGCCCTGGATGAACTGGCGAAGCGCGCGCATCAAGGCGGCGTTCATGCGGTAGCCCACCACCATGCCGCCCACGATCTGTTCGGCGAAGACGTCCAGGGGGATCTGCGCGGCCATCGCCGGGGTCATCCCCTCCTTGAGTCTCTCGTCCTGCCGCTCCAGGATTCCCATGATCGCCGTCTCGAGCAGCTCGTCCTTGTCGCGGAACCGGCGGTAGACGGCGCCCGGCGTGAGCCCGGCGTGCTGCGCGATGCGCGGAATCGTCGTTCCTTCCACGCCGTGCTGCCCCAGCACCTCGGCGGCGGCCTTGAGCAGCTTGCGCAGCGACTCCCGGCTGCGTTCTTGCTGTGGTTCCAGGGTCTTCTTGGACTTGGGCATCGGCACCTTTATACCGGCCTCCCGCGAGAAACGCCGCGAAAAAAAGACTTGTTGACGGCGATGGTATGTAAATGTAAATTTACATTTGCATCAAGAGAAACGGCGCCGGATGGGCGCCGATTCCGGAGGAGGCCTCGAAATGAACGCTGCCAGCATTCCCGCCGCTGCCAAACCCGGCGTGCAGGCTCATCCCCTGCGCAACTCGAACTTCGTCCTCTGGTGGCTCGGCGCGACCACCTCCCTGCTCGGGGACCAGTTCTACCTCGTCGCGCTCCCCTGGATCGTGCTGCAGTTGACCGGCTCGGGGGTGGCGATGGGGACCGTGGCGATGTGCGCCGGGATCCCGCGCGCCGCGCTCATGCTGATGGGGGGCGCGGTCACCGACCGCACCTCGCCGCGCAGGGTCCTCATGGTCACGGCCACGGCGCGGGCCCTGCTCGTCGCGGCGATCGGCGTTCTACTCTCGCGCAACGCGCTCCAGCTGTGGCACCTCTATCTGCTCGCCTCGGCGTTCGGCGTCGCGGATGCGTTCGCGATGCCGTCGGCCGGGCCTCTGATGCGCTCGCTGGTCAAGCCGGAGCAGCTGCCGGCGGCCAACTCGCTGTGGCAGAGCAGCGCGCTCCTTGCCGGAATCGTGGGCCCGGCCCCGGCCGGCATGATCACGAAAGCGCTCGGCGCCGCCTGGGCCTTCTTCCTCGATGCCTTCAGCTTCGTGTTCGTCATCGCCGCGCTGTGGAAGGTCCCCGATCCGCCTCGCGCCCCGGCCACCGCGCCGGGAAAGCCCAGCGTCTGGAGCGCCATCGGCGAGGGCCTCGCCTATGTGATGAAAGACGTCCCCCTCCGATCGCTCATCCTCCTGGCCGCGGTGCTGAACTTCTGCCTGTCGGGCCCCCTGAGCGTGGGGCTGGCCTACATGGCCAAGAGCAGGTTCTCCTCGCCGACCGCCTTCGGCGGATGGATCTCGAGCGTGGCCGCCGGAACGCTCGTCGGAATGCTGCTCGCCGGGGTCTTCAAGTCGCGTCGTCGCGGGCTTCTGCTCCTGGGCACCAGCGGAACCCTCGGATCGGCGATGGCCTGCATGGGCCTTCTCCCCGGTTTCTGGCCGGTGGCCTTGCTGCTCGCGGTGATGGGATGCTTGAGCGGATTCATCAACGTGCAGATCCAAGCCTGGCTCCTGCAGCGCGTGGAACGCGCCGTGCTGGGGCGCGTCAGTAGCGTATCCATGCTATCCGCGTTCGGTCTGATGCCGCTTTCGATGGCGGCGGCCGGCATCGCGGTGGAGTGGAGCGCGGCCTGGATGTTCGCCATCGCCGGCGGAGCGGTGGCTCTCGTCGCGGCCTTGGGCGCGCTTCAACGACCCGTGCGGGACATCGATTAGTCTAGGGCACTTCCGGCGAGCATCGCCGGGGTCAAGGCTTCGCTGCGGCGCGCGCGGCCGGCGCCGGGGCCTTCCCGGGCGGAGGCGCATTCTTGACGTAGGTATCGAACCAGCGCAGCTCTTCGTAGGCGAGCTGCTCGTTCGACTCCATCGCCGCGTACCAGTGCGGCTCGTGCGGCAGCATGACGAGGCGCGCGGTGCCGCCGTTGCCGCGGACCGCCTCGTAGAGCTTCACGGCTTGGAGCGGCGTCGTGCCCGGGTTCGCGTCATCGGCGCCGTGCACGATCAGCAGCGGGAGCTTGATCTTGTCGGCGAAGAAGAACGGCGAGACCATAAGGTAGACGCTCTGGCCCTTCCACACGGAGCGGCGCTCGTTCTGGAACCCGAACGGGGTGAGCGTCTTGTTGTACGAGCCGCTCGTCGCGACACCGGCGCGGAAGAGGTCGGTGTGCGCGATCAGATTCGCGGTCATCAGCGCGCCGTGGCTGTGGCCCGTGACGCCGATGCGATCGCGGTCGACGACCCCCGTGCCGACGGCGGTGTCGACCGCCGCGCGCGCGTCCTCGACGAGCTGATCGAGGTAGGTGTCGTACGCCTTCTTCGGATCGCCGACGATCGGGAACGCGGCGTTATCGATGATCGCGTAGCCGGAAAGGAGCAGCAGGCGATAATCGGCCAGGCGGGTGAACTCCTGCTCCGAGCCGCTGATCTGGCCGGCGGTCGAGGCGCTCGCGTAATCGAGCGGGTAGGCGTAAACGATCGCCGGGATGCGCGCCCCCTCCCGGTAGCCGGGCGGCGTGAGCAGCGTGAACGAGAGCTGCGTCCCGTCCTTGCGCTTGTACTTGACGAGGCGCTGCTTGATCGCGCGCACCGCGGGCGTGGGATCGGGGATGTGCGTCACGGCGCGCGTGGTCGAAGCGATCGTGGCCTCGCCGGGCCCGGCCGACGGCAGCGGCTCACCGAGCGCGCGGAGCATCGCGTTCGGCGGATCTTTCGGCGACTGGTGCCACGTCAGGAACGCGCGGCTCGTCGCGTCGCTGAACGTGAGGAAGTACTCGAGCGCGGTCTTGTCGCTTCGGAACAATCGCACGGACGTGCGTGTCCCGAGATCGAAGCGATCGAGGAAGGGGCGATCCCCGTCGACCGACGCCCCCTCGCCGTCGAGGAAGATCGCGCCGCCCTCCTGGCGCACGACCCACTGCCCGCTGGGAAGCGCCCTGTAGACCGGCCGGCCGGGATCCTCGTAGCGCTCGTCGCTCGACATGTCCCACAGGACGGCCGGCTTCGTCGCCGGGTGGTCGACGTCGGCGAGGAACGTACGCTGCCAGTGCTTGTTCTCGTCGTACTCGTGGAGCAGGGCGACGCCTCGCTGCTCGCTCCAGTCGAAGCCGGCAAACCGCTGCTCGGTGCGGGCGATCTCGGTCGCTTCGCCGGCGAACGGGG
Source organism: Acidobacteriota bacterium (assembly GCA_041500265.1). Classification (GTDB taxonomy): domain Bacteria; phylum Acidobacteriota; class Polarisedimenticolia; order Polarisedimenticolales; family DASRJG01; genus DASRJG01. Next base: position 26,030 of record JBGQLU010000018.1, read on the forward strand.
CCTTGAGCGTCAGGATCTTGTCGCGCGCGGGAACCGTGACGTTCCAATCACCGCCGTCCAGCGCCTCGGCCCAGACGAGCGTCGCGGGCTCGGTCGGACGCCATCCGTGGTCGCGGGGGCCCGTGGGCACGCCGGCGATCGGCACGCGATCCGCGAGGGGCAGCTTGGCGAGCGTGTGGGTCCTGCGGCCGGCGCGGTCCCAGAGCTCCACGTCGTGCGCGAAATTCGGGTACGTAGTGACGTACGAGTACGGCTTGTGAATCGTGGTGACGAGCAGGTTTTCACCGTCGGGCGAGGGGTCCACCTCGGTGATGATGGCCGCCTCCCCCAGCGGCGTGATCGCACCCGAGCTCGCATCGACGAGAGCGAGCTGGCTGGTCGCGTAGTAATCGAACAGGTCCTCGTCGTGCTTGCCCGTGAGCGTGTCGCGTGTCTCGTAGGTGCTGCTCTCGCCGGTCTGCCCGGTAGTCTCTTGGATGCTCGGGCCGTCCGCCGCGACCGATGCCGCGGGGGCCGGCCCGGCGTCCTTTGGCACGAGCTTCACGAGAAGCGTCTTCTAGTCGGGCATCCATTGCAGCGCGTTTCCCAGCATCGGGTTCAGCCGCGCGTCGCCGAGGCGCCGCGTCGCACCGGTCGCGGCGTCGCCGGTCCACAGCTCGACCGCATCCGTCGACGTGTTTCGGAACGCGAACCGGCGGCCGTCGGCGGCCCACGCGATGCCGTCGGCGCAGCCGCCAGGCGGCAGCGGCACGGGCGTCTCCCGTCTGGTGGCCACGTCGACCAGCGTGAAGCTCCGCGCGCACGCCGCGATACCGTAGCCGCCGGGCGTGTCGTGCTTGCGCCGCGTCCGCGGCTCGACCCGCACGCCCGCGAGCCGAAGAAACGGCTCGGCCACCTGCGCGATCGGGGGATACTTGACCCACGACACGAGCAGAATGCGGTCGCCCGTCGGGCTCACGTACGGGTTCGGCGGCGAAGGCGCGTGAAGCACGTCGAGCACGTACTGCGGCGGCTTGTCGTAGCCGGAGCTCGCCGGCGCGGCCGTGGCTGAGCACGTTGCAAGGGCCGCGAGGAGGCTCACGAGGACGGGGCAGGAGCGCATGCGGGAACCCCAGCCTCCTCTCACGGTGACGTTCTCGACGGGTCGATCACATCGTCTCGGATCCCTGGCAAGCGGTCGCGCAGGCGCTCGGGCAAGAGTCTGCGTCCGGCGCGTGGGTCGTTGTGAACGAACCGTCGGGGCAAACGCAACCGCACAGGACCGGCGGGGGTGGCGCAGGCCGCCCGCCACGCGCGGACACCAGGCTCGAAATTCCAAAGATCATTCCAGTGCACACAACAGCCGTGACAGCGATCCGGAGTGCCTTCTTCATTGTTGTTCTCCTGATGACTTCGGAAGCCTGCCGCGCTTGTACTCCAGTCGGGCGGGGCCGTCAACGAATTTTCCCTGGCCGCCGGGCACCATCGGCTTGCTGCGTTGGTGCCTGACCGAGATCAACTGACCCCTACGCATAGCAACGCGTGAGCGGCCGCGATGTGAGCACGGCCGCGCCCGACAGCGGCAGCCAAACGGCGCACGGCGCTTCCAGCCAACCTGGAGGCGACCGCGTGATCTCACTTTCCGTTCTCCGCCGAACGCCGCCGAAACTCATCACGGAGGAGTCACGACCCAGCGCTCTTGCACCGGTTCTCGTAGACGAAGATCTCGGGTCCGGGGCGCTGCAACGCCGAGAGGTGGGTGAACGGGGTGAAGAACGCGTCGTAGGCGTCCCACACCGGCGCTTCGAGGTCGCCCGGGCTGAAGTGGGCCACCTCCTGCCAGCACACCGGATCCCGTGGCCCCCAGTGATCCTCACCGGACAGCGACGCGATGGACCGGGGACCGCGCCCCTGAGCGAGGAAATCCGGGGCGGCTTCGTCGTGAAGATCCGGCAGAGACACGCGCTGATCGCCCTCGTGCAAAACGTACCAGAAGGTGCCGGCGAACCCGATCGACGCCCATCCGGCTTCTCCCGGGCCGCTGGGCGGTGTTTGGAGAGACGACGCCAGGACCGGCGTCGGCCGCCACAACGCGGCGGGAAGTTCTTGCCGGCAAAATTGCGCGTGCCGAGCTTCGATGGCTTGGACATGGGCGTAAGCGCCTTCGGAGAGGACGGTCTTGCCCTCCCCGCGCGAGACGAGCCATTCACGGGCGAGGTCGCGCGTATCGTTGCGGCCCAGAAGGCGGTCGAACTGCGCGAGTTGCATGGCGGGCGGGGTGAGCGTCAAGATCGCCAGAAGGGCCGTCGCGGCGGGGCGCGGCAGCTCGAGCCGCGCGCACACTCCGTCGATGAGCTGGACGGCGAATGCTCCGCCGGCGGCTGCGAGGGGCGGCACGATCGGGGAGCCGTAACGGACAAAGAGCATGTGGAGCGATCCGAGTATGAGGGTGTAGTAGGCCACGACGTACGTGCCGAGCGGCGCGCCCACCCACCGGATCCTGCGGATCACGGAGACGAGCCCTGCGACGCACAGCACGTAGCCCGGCACGCCGAAGCTCGCGGGTAGAACGGTCAAGGGGTAGAAGAGCCAGCCCCGGGGCCCCCCTGGAGGCGCGGATGCCAGGTAGTAACGGTCGACCCAGCCGAACAGGCCTCGGTGAAAGTAGGCCCAGTGCATGAGCGCCTGCGGCGCCAGCAGGATCGTCCCGATAATCGTCGCCGCCACGGCCCAGAGTAAGGGCCGGATCGCCTCGCTCCGCCGCCGATGGACCGCGATCGCCCCGGCGACCACGCAGGGGACCAGGAGCCCGGCCCCGGAATACTTGATACTGAACGAGCAACCGGCGAGGAATCCGGCCCAGGGAAGCCAAGCGAGCTTCCCCGCGGCGGCGCGGGTGCATGCGAGAAGCGTGAGCGCGATACCGAGGCAAAGCGCGGTGTCGCTCACCGCGAAGTGGCCATCGCGCCCGACGAGGTAATTGACCCCGTACATCGCGGTTCCCCACAGCGCCGCCTCGCGGGCACGCGACGGCGCGAGCGTCGCGGCGATCTGACCCACCACCCACGCGGTCGCCGTCCCGAGCAGCGCGGAGAGCACCCGAACGGGCAGAATCACGGCGAGCGGCCGGACCGTGAGCAGGCACCCGAGGTTGACCGTGCCCTCCCCGTAGACGAGATGGAACCAAGCGCGCTCGAGCCAGAGCATCGCGTGCCAGACCATGAAAAATCCGTCCGGCCATCCTGAGGACAGGCGGCCATACGGGCGCGTGAACATCGCCATCGCCTCCACCGCGAAGATCTCCTCGTCCGGGCGGCCGATCGGGGTGCTTCCCGCGAAGGCGATCCCCCACAGGCGCAGTCCGAGGCCGGCCCCGAGGACAAGCCACAGGAGCACGAAGGCGCGCACGTTTGCGGAAGGGTTCGCCGGCCGGGGCATGGCGCGCGAGTATACCTGGGACAAACTCTCGGCTTCGGAGCAAGCCGGGCGGGGGCCTGCTTGATCGCGCGCGTCTGACGCGCTTCCCCGCTCTCCGTCATCAGGGAGCGTTGACCCACCCGGTGACGAGCCAACTCATCCCGTTGTGGTGGCGCAGGACGAGCCTGTCCACAGGTAATTCGGTCATGATGCTTTCCAGCTCCTCCCTCCGGAGGTAGTGGGCCACCGGGGCGCTCAGGTGGTCGTGGACGATCCCGTGCAGTTGGCGCGGCGTGAAACGCGAGACGTACGACAGGTAACGACCGTACGGGAGCCGCCGAGCTGCTGCCGGGGAGAGCCGATCGAGTGGGCCGTAGATGAGCTTCACCGCCGGTATGAGCGCGCTCCAGGCGAGCGCCTGCGAGAGGCGATACTGCGCGGCGCCCGGCAGACGGGAGGTCACGCGGCGCACAGGATTCACGACATGGACGATCCAGCCGTTGTTCTCCCGGCCGTAGACCCAGGCGGCGAAGCGGCCGCCGGGCCTCGCGCAGCCGAGGAGCGCGGCGAAGGCGCGCCGCGGGTCGGCGGTATGATGGAGCACTCCGACCGAGAACACCAGATCCGCGTCGCCTCGAAGCGGAAGCTTGAAGAGGTCGGCGCGGATCACGTGTACGTTGGGCTGGGCCGCGCTCAGCTCGGCGGCCACGAAGACGGCATCGCTCACGTCCACGGCGATGTGCGCCGTCGCTCCGAATCGCCCCACGAGCGTCGCGTGGCGTCCCATCCCGCAGCCGAGCTCCACCGTCACCTTGCCCGAGAAGTCCTCGGGACCGATAGGAGCGATCCAGTCCAGGAACTGCTGCCGGTGGGTGGGGTGGTCCTCACGGAAGCGTTGCCACTGGTCGCCGAAGGTCCGGGCGGTGCGCCGGGTCACCGTCTCGAGCGCTCCGCCGACAAAGTCGGGGACGCCCTGGACGATGGGGAAAGCATGCCCTCTCGCACAGAGCAGAACGCCGTCGTCGACGACCTCGGCCGGAGAGCCACCTCCTCCCATCGTCAGCTCGGACCGGCACTCGGGACAGACGATGTAATCGAGGAGGGCGGGCCGCATTCCAGGGCTCCTGTTCCGGCGATGGGCTGTTCATTCTTGGGCCACGGGCCCCGACTTTCAACGGCCATGGAACGGCCGTTGTCCCGGCCGTTCTTTTCCTAGGCCCACCGCTTCGCGGTGTTCGCTGAGCTCGTCATCAACGCGATCGGCCTTTCCCAAATCGCATCGGCGGCCATCTCGAAGTGGAACGGGCCTGCGCGAGATGAAGCGACGGCGCGCTCGATCCCTCACCGGCGCTTACCCATGTTGAGCGCTCGCTCTCGATCCAGACATCCGCCGGCGCGCCCACCGCTGGACGGAGGAACAGACAGGCGCTCCTGAGGTGGCTCGGAGGCCGTCCGGAGGATGCGTTGAACGAAGCGCTGCGCGCCGCGGGGCCGGCGGCGCGTCGGACGCCGAGGACCCTCGCCGCAGGATCGGTCCCAATCTTGGCGGCAGGAGGAACCGAAACCCCGTCCTACGGAGCCTTCGTGCCGCCCCCACCGTAGCCGTTCACGTAATCCTGCTTGCGCTTCTCGACCGCAACGCGCCACGGCGGAAGACCGATCGCCGCGCGGTTCGCGTCGATGCGGGCCTCGTCCTCCGGCGACGTGACGCCGATACCTTGGGTTCCGTACATTTGGCTCTTGCCCTCGTGCGTGAGCACTCGGTCGGTCAGGTAGGCGAGGTCGTGCGGCCCGACCTCCCCCGCGGCGAACGCCTGTTGCATGAGCTGCAAGCAACTCCGCTGGAATTCAAGCTCGTCGTCCATGTGCTGGACCACGAGCCAGGCGGCGCCGGCACCGTCGTCGCCGACCAGGCTGCGGCCGGGCCACCCGTGCTCCTGCACGATCCTCCGGATGAGATCTCCGTTCCTCGAGTGGATCTCCGTAGTCCGCCGCCTGTCGGCTTCGTTCATCGGCCGGCTGGGATCGGCGGCCGCGATACGAATGGCCTCTTGATCCTCCCGCGCCATTTGGAGGAGCGTGGATCGAAGAGGCTCGTCCATCGCGCCGGCCAGGGCCGGCCCACCGCAGAGCGCCGCCAGGAAGCAACCAATCGCCGTGGTCCGCATGTCCATCGTGCTACGAAGCATACCTTCCTCGGAGGTGACTGACCGATCAGTCTTCGATCGCGGCGGCCTGCTGTCTCTCGTCCTCCAGGGCCTTCTTGTCCGCCGGGCTGAGCGCTGAAGGCTTCACGTCGATCGTCACCTTCAGGATCTTGCCGGTGAATTTGCTTGCCTCCGGGCGGTAGTCGTTCGAGACGGCGGTCTCACCGTCCAGTCCGACGTCGACCCCTTCATCCGCGGAGAAGGCGAAGGGCTGGGTCTTGGGAATCTTGCCCTCGGCGACCTTCCGATCGTCCACGAAGAGCGCGCATCGCCCGCCCGTGCCGGGCTTGGCCGCATCGGCGACGAACTCGTACTTGATCACGTGCTTGCCGGCGGACAGTGCTTGCGAGCTTCCGATGTTGGTTCTCTCGACACCGAAGTAGTTGTACTCGTGGTGGATCTTCCCGTCCTTCATGTACAGGGTCCAACCGCCGAACGCCCCCGCTTGCGCGATGATGACGCCGTTCGTGTTCGCATCGCGGAGCACGACCGGGGCGGTGACCGTGTAGGAACGGTTCTTCACGTTGATGAACGCGTTCTCCGTGATGCCGAGCATCCCGGGATAGACCGTCAGCGAGGTGCGGTCGCCGATCAGGTCCGGCCGTCCGGCGATCGACGCGTCGAACCGTTCCGACCGGCGGTCGTCGATCGGCAGGACGTGGTTCCGCGCGGCTTCCTTCATGAAGAGGTCCTGGAGCTCCTTCAGCTTCGCGGGATTCTGCGATGCGAGGTCATGAGCCTGACTGAAGTCCTCGGAGACGTGGTACAGCTCCCACACGTCCTTCGAGAGCGGTGGGTTCGGGGCCATCAGCCAAGGAATGGAATGCCGCGTGGCGGCGACCCAGCCGTTGTCGTAGATGCCGCGGTTCCCGAACATCTCGAAGTACTGCGTGGCGTGAGTCTCCTTGGCCTTGGGGTCGGCGAAGGTGGCGACCATCGACGTTCCGTCGAAGGCCCGCTGCAGCGTTCCGTTCACGCTCTTGGGGAACGGCAGGTGCGCGGCTTCGAGCACCGTGGGCGCGATGTCGGTGACGTGCGTGAACTGCGGGCGGATCTCGCCCTTCGCCTTGATGCGCGCCGGCCACCGGATGACGACGCCGTTCGTCGTGCCGCCGTAATGCGACGCGATTTGTTTGGTCCACTGGAACGGCGTATCTCCCGCCCACGCCCACCCGATGGCGTAATGCGGGAAGGTGTTCGGACCGCCCCATTCGTCGAGGTGCGGCATGTTGATCGCGGCGGTGTTGATGATGCCGTTCAGCGCCATCATCTCGTTGTACGCGCCCTCCGGACCGCCCTCGGCGCTGGCCCCATTGTCGCCGACGATGTAGATGAGAAGCGTATTCTCGGTCACGCCCATGTCTTGCAGGGCGTCCACGAGACGGCCCACCTGCTCGTCGGTGTGTTCTCCGAAGCCCGCGAAGGTCTCCATCTGACGGGCTTCGAGCTTCTTCTGGTCGGGGGTCTGCGACTCCCAGGAGGGAATTTCCTTCGGCCGCTTCGTCAGCTCGGCGTTCGCGGGAATGATCCCCATCTGCTTCTGGCGCGCGAAGGTCTCTTCACGAAGGGCGTCCCAACCCCGATTGAACTTGCCTTTGTACCGATCGATGTAGTTTTTGGGTGCGTGGTGCGGCGCGTGCAGCGCGCCGGTCGCGAAATAGACGAAGAACGGCTTGTCCGGCGTGAGCGTGTGTTGCGCCTGCATCCAGGCGATCGCCTTGTCGGTCATGTCGACGGTGAAGTGATAGTCCGGGGACGGCTCGTGCTCGACGCGGACCGTTCCGTCGAAGATCGCCGGCGCCCACTGATTGGTTTCGCCGCCGATGAAGCCGTAGAACTTGTCGAAGCCGGAATGCGTCGGCCAGCGGTCGAAGGGACCGGAGACGGATACCTCCCAAGGAGGCGTCTCGTGATACTTGCCGAAGGCCGCCGTGCTGTAGCCGTTCAGCCGGAGCATTTCCGCCAGGGGGGCGACGCTCAGCGGCCTGATGCCGGTGTTGCCGGGAAAGCCCGTCGCGAGCTCCATGATCGCGCCGGCGTTGTTCACGTGGTGATTGCGGCCCGTCAGCAACGCGGTCCGGGTGGGCGAGCACAGCGCCGTGGTGTGGAAGTTGTTGTAGCGCAGGCCCTCGGCGGCCATCTTTTCGAGAGTGGCCATCTTGATCGGGCCGCCGAAGGCGCTCGACTGCCCGAACCCGATGTCGTCCAAGAGGACGACGACCACGTTGGGTGCCCCCGCGGGCGCTGTGACCGCGAAGCGCGGCGGCGCCTTGGCGTCGCGCGCGTCCAGCTCCGTGATGGTCGGAACCTGGGGTTCGGGGACCGGCAGAACCGTCCTGTCCATCCCATCTTGCGCGCGGCTCGCGACCGAAACGATGGCTGCGACCACGAAAACCCTGGCTCCTCTGCGGAGTCGTGCCGACCGAGATCTCATGCGTTGTCTCCTCTGTCTTCGCGTATGGCTCTTTCCGTGTCTCTATCCTGCGTTGGGCGGGCGATCATACGCCGGTGCAGGACGCCGGACGCGATCCGGTCTCGCAGTTTGTTGCGGGTGTTGCGCGGGCGAGCCTCCGCTACGGTTTCGGCTCAGCTTCCGATTCCGGGCGCACCTTGCAATCGCGGTAGGCCCTTCCCGACCATTGGAAATACGCCGCCGAACCGGACACGGCGAGCATGGTCGTGCCGTCGGAGTATCGCCTGCCGAATGAGGCCTCGGTGCTCGGCAAGACGACCTTCGCGTCCTGGAGGACGACGGTCGCCGAAGTCGGGCTCAGGTCGACGTGGAAGCGCAGCCCTTCGCATTCGATCGCGAGCGAGGTCGGCTCGGGCAGCGGCTTGGGTCGCTCGACGGGCCGCAGGACGAGCTGGACCTTTGTTTGGTTGCCCAGCGTGAGAACACGGATCGGCACCCTCGTCTCCCAGAGTGCCTGTCCGCGGGAGTCGGTGATGACGGCGGCGATGCCGTACAAGCGCGACGGCTCGATCAGGCTCGGGTTGTAGGGCAGCTCGAACGGAATCGGTGTCTTTCCCGCCACGTCGAAGGTCGCGTTCGCCACCGTCGCAGCCTTCGCGAAACCCTGCGTCAGATCGTGCAGGTTGACTCGGAGGATCGAACCGTGGGGAATCGAGACGCCGTCAATGACCATGACCGTGCCCGGAAGCACGGACAATGGCGACGGGCGCGCCTGCACCGAAGCGAGCGCCGCGACGGCGAGAACAGCGGCTGCGAGCGTGCTAGCGACGCGCGGCATCGTCGAAGACCTCCTTCGCGCATGGCGAGAACGCTGATTCTAGACTCGCTTCGCTCTCTCATGGAGCCAGCTCAGAGCGCCCGACGGCGGGCGGCCTTGGCGATCGTCACGAACTCGGCGCGGCCGCGCAGCTTCGCGAACGCCAGGTCGTGCTCCAGCCGCTCGACATCGTCGAAACCCAGCTCCGAGGCGCGAGCCAAGGATCGCAACGCCTCGTCCTGACCTCGCAGCGCTTGGCTCTCGGCTGTGGCATAGAGTCTTTCGACGTTTTCGAAAACCGACTGAACGAAAGAACCCGCCGCGGCGAGCCTCGCGAGCGCGGATGCCCGACGGCCGCGACCGATGTCGCATTGCGCAAGGAGGTCGAGGATCGAGCGCTCGTCGAACTCGCTCCTCGCGACCTGCGCCGCCGCAAGCGCCGGCAAGAGAAGACGATCGGCGTCATCGAATCGCCCCTGCCGGATAAGGCACTTCGCGAGCGCCAATCGCGGGGCGATCGCCCGGCCTCCCGCTTCCGTCTGATCGACCCGCTCGACGGCGGCGATGAGATCGCGGAGCAGGCGCTCGGCATCGGCGAGCCGGCCCTCTCGCATCCACGATTGCGCTTCGTCCAAGCGAGTCGCCCACTCCCCTCCCACGTTTAGGCGCTCCGCACGATCGAGCTCCTCGAAGCGCGGGTCCCCGTGGAGCGGGAGGAGCTGAGGATCCTGAGCGGGACCGTGCGGGTAGGCCCACCCGATCGCGGTCGCTCGGCCGAGATAGTCGAGGGCGACCTCGCGCCGTCCCGAGTTCGCGTGCACGCAGGCCAGATTGTAGAGCGCGATCTGCGTTTGGTAGCCGCGCTCGCCGAACACCCGTCGAATCCGATCGATCGATCGCTCGAGAAGATCCTGGGCTTCCGGGTATCGGCGGAGCTCGAGGTACGATCCCGAAAGGCCCACCGTCGTCGACAAAACGTCCGGATCGTCCGGGCCCAGCCGCCGCTCCAGTCCGGCGATCGCGGCCTCGAAGAGACCCGCGGCCTCTTCGTGCCTCTGCGACCATTTGTAGAGGGTCGCCAGGTGCACGCTCGTTCGCCAGGTGTCCGGATCGTCGGCGCCCGCGAGCCGCCGCCGCTTGAGGACATCGAGCAACATCTTCTCGGCTTCCGGGAGCCGCATGTTGAACGTGAACGTGCGCGCGAGGCTCTCGTTGGCGGCGAGGGCCTCGGCGGAATCGGGACCGAGCAGCGACGTTGTACGGTCCCGCGATTCCTCGAGCGTCTCGATTTCCCGTCCGTTGCGGCCGGACGCCATCAGACGGTTCCCTACAGCGAACAGCAGCTGCGATTGCAAGACCGGTTGATCAGCGAATTGCTCGCGAATCCGATCGAGGATCGCGTCCCGATCCCGTGAGGTGAGAAGCGTTTCGCGAGCTTCGTAGCTGCCCAACGCGCCGGGAGGGTCGATCACGCCCACGACGAATTTCCGAACCTCGTTTCCGATGCGAGCTTCGGCTTCCGCTCGTTCCGACTCCCGATGCGCCCGCAGGGCTTGAGCCGCTCCGAGGATCGCGAGGCCGATCAGCGTCACCGAGAGCGCGGTGACGAGAAGGGCCGCCGCACGATGGCGCCGGAACGCCTTGCGCAGCCGGACGAGCGGCCCCGGCGGCTGAGCGTGGATCGGCCGGTGACGGAGGTGGCGCTCGATGTCGGCGGCCATGTCGGACGGGGTGGCGTATCGACTCCGCGGATCCTTCGCCAGGGCCTTGAGCACGATCGCGTCGAGATCGCCCCGCAGCCGTCGAGAGAGCGCTCCAGGGGCCAGCCGGAGCCTGCGCGCCGTGTCCGCGGCCGATGGCCGCAGCGCCCGGACGCTCGGACGCTCCGGCTCCTGCTCCCGAATCCGGCGGCAGAGATCCACGAAGCTCGCGCTCGGTCCCGTCTCCCGCTCGAAGGGCCGTCCCCCGACGAGCAGCTCGTAGAGCACGACCCCGAGCGAATACACGTCGGTGCGCGAGTCCACCGAACGTCCGTCGAGGGCGGCCTGCTCCGGGCTCATGTACTCGGGTGTTCCGACGAGCTGACCGAACTGA
>JBGQLU010000019.1:0-35308 GCA_041500265.1 Acidobacteriota bacterium
TTCCACGGCCGACCCCCAGCCCCGGCTTCGGCCGGGCTACGGGAGCGTCGACCGATCCGGCGCATCCCGGCCGGGCCGGGACGGTGACGGGGCCCACCCCCCCTCCCGTGGAGGTTGCCCCCCTCCACGGCGGGCCCTCGATGGCCGTCCCGGTCCGGCAGTTTTTTTTCCGCGTACGATGACCGCATGACCTACGAGCGACGTGCCGGCGGCTTCGAGCGCCTGGGCTCCCTGGGCGCCCGTTCGCTCGGGCTTCCCGGCGGCCGCGCGCGCGCCCTCGATCTCGAAAGCGCCTGGCTTCACGCGGCCGGAGCGGCGCTCGCGCGCCGCGCGCGTGTCAAGGGCCTGCGCCGCGGAATCCTCGAGATCGAGGTCGTCGATCCGGCGTGGCGCGGCGCCTTCGTGCGCTTGCTGCCGGAGATCGGCGCCCGCATCGCTCGCGAGCGGCCGGATTCGCCGATCCGCGAGGTGCGTCTCGTTGACGCTCCTTCCCGCTGACCGTATCCTTGCGGATCGTCCTGCTCTTAAGTCGGAAGAAGGGGCCCATGATCTCGGTCGATCGCCTCACGAAGGTCTACGGCAGCCGGGTCGCGGTCTGGCAGGTGTCGTTCGAGGTCGCCCCGGGCGAGATCCTGGGATTCCTCGGCCCGAACGGGGCCGGCAAGACGACCACGATGCGCATGATCACCGGGTTCATCCCACCGTCGTCCGGCACCGCGCGCGTGGCCGGCTACGACGTCCTGGAGCACCCGCAAGAGGCGAAGGCGCAGATCGGCTATCTCTGCGAGAACCCCCCCGTCTACCGCGAGATGGTCGTGCGCAGCTACCTGCGCTTCGTCTCCGAGATCAAGCGCGTCCCGCGCGCGCGGCGCGGCCCCCTCGTGGACCGGGCGATCCAGCTGTGCGGCCTCGAAGAGGTCGCCCACCGCGTCATCGGCCACCTCTCGAAGGGATACAGGCAGCGGGTCGGCCTCGCGCAGGCGATCCTCCACGAGCCGAAGGTCCTGATCCTGGACGAGCCCACGGTCGGGCTCGATCCGAGGCAGATCATCGAGATCCGGCAGGTGATCCGCGGCCTCGCCGGGGAGCAGACGGTGGTCCTGTCGACCCACATCCTTCCCGAGGTGCAGATGACCTGCTCGCGGGTCGTCATCATCAACGAGGGGCAGGTGGTGGCGCAGGACTCGATCGAGAACCTCGCGGCCGGCCTGGGACGCGTGCAGACCCTCCGGGTCCGCGTCGCCCGCGACGCCGACTCGCTCGCCCACGAGCTTCGCGCCCTCCCCGGGGTGGCCGAGGCGGTGCGCGGCCTGGACGCGACCTACCTCGTCCGCGTGGACGGCGGCGATGCCGCGCGGGAGCGCGTGGCCGCGGCGGTCGTCTCCGCGGGAGTCGGCCTGCTCGATCTGTCGCGCGAGCGGGCGAGCCTCGAGGAGATCTTCCTCAAGCTGGTCACCGACGAGACCGGCCAGGCGGTCGCGTGAGCGCCGTCTGGGCCGTCATGCGCCGGGAAATCCAGTCGTACTTCGTCTCGCCGACGGCCTACGCGTTCATGGCGATGTTCCTCGCCATCACGTCGGCCGGGTTCGCCACCGGCGTCTTCCGTCACGCGATGACCCCCGCCGCCGTCCTCGAGAACATGGGGGTGACGATCCGGACGGCCCTGGTGGCGGGGCCGTACGGTCTGATCACCTGGGGCACGTTCGCGGTGCTCTTGTCGCTCCCGGGCCTTTCGATGCGGCTCCTGTCGGAGGAGCGGAAGTCGGGGACCGCGGAGCTCTTGTTCACCTCGCCGATCACGACCCCGCAGATCGTCGTCGGCAAGTACCTCGGCACCATGGCGATCTTCGGGCTGATCCTCGTGTTGACCCTTCCGCTTCCCGGATTCCTCTTCTGGAAGGCGCAGCCCGAGGGGGCCGCGCTCGCGTGCGCCTACCTCGGCCTCCTCCTGTACGGCGGCGTGATCGTCGCGATCGGGCTGTTCGCCTCCTCGCTCACCGAGAACCAGTTCATCGCGCTGGTCCTGACCTACGCGATCGTGATCCCTCTGATCCTCGTCGAGCTCATCGTTCCGATCGCCCGCGCGCCGTGGGACGCGATTCTCGCCGGCGTGTCGATCGGCTTCGCGCTGAAGCGGGCGTCCCTGGGGGCGCTCGACTCCGCCTACGTCGCCCTCGAGATCGTTCTCGTCGCCGCCTTCCTGTTCCTGGCGGTGCGCGTGATCGACTCGAGCCGCTGGAGGTAGCCGTGGCCCTGACGCGTCGCGAGGATCTTGCGGCCCGCAGCGGGGTGGATCTGGGCCGCATGGCGCGGCGCGGCGCCGGCACGGTCGTCTACACGGCGGTCGTCCTGGGAGCGATGGCGCTCGCCGTCGGGGTCGCGGCGCGCTTCCGGACGACCTGGGATTTCACCGCGCAGCACACGAACAGCCTCGCCCCCAAGACGGTCGAAGCGCTCGCCGGCCTCGCCGATCCGGTGTCGATCTGGGCGCTCTTCAAGGAGCGCGACATCCGGCGCGAGTCGTACTGGGAGCTGCTCCAGAGCTACCGGCGCCGGTCGGACAAGGTCCGGGTGGAGTTCGTCGATCCGAACACGCGCCCCGGGATCGTCCAGACGCTCGGCCTCTCGAAGGAGGAGCAGAGCGCGCTCAAGGACGGGCTGACGGTCGTCACGCGCGGGCCGCGCAAGGTGGTCTTCCGCGGCCGCGAGGAAGAGGACGTCACGAACGCCCTCCTGGAAGTCGGCGCCGACGAGCGCCGGGTCGTCGGGTTCATCCGGGGCGCGGGCGAGTCCGACCCGGCGTCGACGGCCGACGCCGGGGTCTCGTCGTTCGTCGAGGCGCTCCGCCACGAGTACTACGAGGTCGTGGACGTGCGCCTGGACGCGCCGATCCCCGGAGAGGTCAACGTGCTGGTGGCGGCAGGGCCGCGGAATCCGATCCCGAAAGCGGACCTGGATCGCCTCGCGGCGTGGCTCGACCGCGGCGGGCGCCTGCTCGCCCTCCTCGACCCCGAGTTCGACTCCGGCATCGGCGAGGTCGCCGCGCGCTGGGGCTTGCGCCCGAAGGAGATCAAGGTCTTCGATCGGGCGCAGGGTCTTCGCGGAGAATCCGACGTTCCGCTGGCCACCGACTTCTCCCGCCATCCGATCGTGCGCGGGTTCTCGGCGTCGCTGCCCCTCGCGTTTCCGCTTCCGGTCGCCGTCGAGGACTTCGAGCCGGGCGACCCGAGGGTATTCCACGAGTTCCTCGTCCGGTCGTCGCGCAACTCCGAAGGGTTGACGCCGCAGGGGACGCGCGAGGGAGGGCCGTTCACCCTCGCCGCCGCGTCGTACAAGACGCTGAATCCGGGTGCCGCGGATTCGGGGGAAACGCGGGTCGTCCTCGTCGGGGACGTCGCCTTCGCGAGCAACGCCTTCCTCCCCGAACAAGCCAACCGCGACTTCGCGCTCAATTCGGTCGGCTGGCTGGCGCGGGCCAAGGGGTTCGTCGCCGTTCGGGAGCGGACCAAGGCCGGGCAGGAGATCTCGATGCGCCGCGGAGACTTCCGGATCTTCCGCCTGATCGTCGCGGCGCCCTCGATCCTGGTGATCGCCGCCGGCCTCGCGGTCTTCCTGAGGCGCCGCGGGCTCTAGATGGTCAGGCGGATCGGGATCGCTCTCGTTCTGGCCCTCGTGCTCGCCGGGGCGTTCCTCGCCGTCACGCGCCGGGAGAGCCGGGCCACCCGTAAAGGTCGGGTGGAGGCCCAGCTGCTCAGCTTCGACGATCGCGCGGTCACCGGCTTCACCCTGACCGTGGGCGGGGTGGCGTGGCACTTCGTCCGCGAGGGCCGGGGGTGGCGCTCGCTCGCTCCGGTGGACGACCAGGCCGACGCGGCCGCCGTCGATGCCCTGGTGGCGACCGCACATCGCGCGCCGGTCCTGCAGACGATCGCCCAGCCCGACGCCCTCGCGACCTACGGCCTCGATCCGCCGCGCGCGACCCTGGCCTACGAGGGGCCGGCACTTCCGGCGATCGACCTCGGGAATTCGACCCCCGCCGGAGACGGTTTGTTCGTCCGCGTCGCGGGGCGGCCCGGCGTCCTGATCGTCTCGCTGCCGCAGGCGTCGGCTCTCGAGAGCCCGGACCCCGACCGGCTTCGCACGGTCGCGTGGATCGATCTCCCTCAGTCGGAGATTCGCGCCTTCACGGTCGCGCGCGGCGGCACCACGCTCTCGGCGACGCGCCGGGGAGACGACTGGTGGCTCGAATCGCCGAAGGGGCTTCCCGCGGCGCACTCCCAGGTCGATCGCCTCTTAGGCGCGCTGTACGCGGCCAAGGTGGTCGCGGTCGACGACTCCGCGCAGCCTTCCGATCCGCGCTTCGGGCTCGGACCCCAGGCGACGCGGGTGGCGCTGACCGCCGGAGCGGGCACGCGGAATCTCGTGCTGGGAGGGGACGCGGGTGGCGGGCGGCGGTACGCGACGAGCGACGCGCGCCGGACGATCCTGACCGTCCTAGGGCGCTCGCTCGAGGCGTTGCCGCAAGACGCGGCGACGTTGCGGGAGACCCGCCTCACCAACGTCAACCGTTACGCGATCTCCCGGTTCGAGTACGCGATGGGGAGCCAACGCTTCGCCGCCGCCCGCGCGCCGGACAAGAGCTGGTCGATCGAGGGGGGCGCTTCCGTTCCCGCGGACGACGTCTACGGGCTGCTGGTCGCTCTCCTCGAGGCGGCGACGTCCGGATACTCCGAAGGGCGCCCCGTGGGGACGCCCTCCGCGACGCTTCGCTACACGCAGGACGACGGGACCTCGGGCGGCGTCGCTTTCTACCCTGGGGCCGTGGCGACCTGGGAGGCGGTGCCGGGGGTCGTCTTCCGGCTCACGGGGCCTCCGCCCGCGGTTCCGCGTCAGAAATAGAGGGTCGCGATTCCCAGGAGCGCGCGCCGGTCGGAGCTGTAGAGCTCCTCGTCGTGGCGCGCTTCGGCCCGAACGTCCCATCCGCGGGGGAGGAGCAGGCCGACGGCGTAGCTCGAGGCGGATACGTCGCCACGCTCCAGGTGGGCTTCGGCGTAGGCGCGAACGGCGCCCCCCCACGCCGGCCCCGCCCACCGAACTCCCGCGCGCGCGTGCCAGCGATCGTTCTCGCCGAACGTGCTGTCGATCAGCCATCCCGCCCGCACGCGGAAGTCGATGCCTCCGGCGCGGCCGAGCGCGACACCCGGCTCCGGCCGGGCCCAGCCGGCGGTTTCGATTCCTCCCTCGAGGACGTTCAGGCTCGCGACCGTCGGGTTGACGCCGTTCAGGAGATGGTTGGACCGGTGGTAGAACCAGCCGCCGGCCGTGAACGGCCCCCAGGCGTGGGCGACGCCGGCGTCGTAGTGGTAGAAGAGATCGTTCCCGTCGGGCGCGGTCAGGACGTTCGCGTCGACCTCGGCCTCCACCCTGGTGTCGGCGGCCATGGGGGGCAGCGCGACTCGCACGAGAAATTCGACCGCCCCACGACCGCCGTCTCCGGCGCCGCCGGCGAGAAGCCCCGACACTTCCGGCGGAGTCGGGCGTCCCGCGCTCGCGGCCGACCCCTGGGCGATGTCGAATCCCACGACCAGGCCGTCGGTCTTCAGCCCCAGGGGATTCCGGCCGCGGAGCCAGCGTGCGTAGAGCCCCGCGCGCCGGTCCTCCCCGAGATCGAACTCGAGACGGGGCCCCGCGGTCAGATCGGACCCCCCGTCGCCGCCGATCAGCGCATCGACGGCGGCATCGAAGCCGAGGCGCACAGTTCCGACACGGTGGAGGTAGCGGAGGTCGCCGCGCCCCGTCGCAACCGCGTCGAGTCCGCGGTGCTGCAGCACGGCGCCCGCTTCGACGCGGCCGCTCCAGCCGTCCGGGCCGGCGGCCTGGCGGAATCGGGGTGCCTCCCAGGCGACGGTCGCGACCCGCACCACGGCACTCCCGACGTCGTCCACGAGTGTCGCGCCGCGCTCGCCGGCTCCCACCGTGACGGCCCCCGCCCGGCCGATCGAGCGCGACGCCTCGAAGGCGAGCCGGTAATCGACCTCGTCGACGAGGAAGGTGAAATTGGAGGTGGGCTCGCGGATCGCGGTGACCGCCTGGGCGTCGATGAAGACCGACCATCCCCCCGTCGTCGCGAGCGGGACCCGCGCCTCGAGAATGCCGATGAGGTCCAGACGGTCGGAATCGATCCACGCCAACGCACCCTTCGCCTCGGGCGCAGGCTCTTGGGATCGCGCGGGCGCCGCCAAAGCCAGCGTCGCGAGCAGGAGGGCGGTCCGGGTCACTTGTCGTTGAGGGCGAAGGCGACGACCCCGGCGGCCCCCGCGCCGCGGCCGTCCGTGACCTGGACCCGCAGGCGGTAGGCCGCCGTCGGCCACGACGGCCCGGTCGGCAGCTCGAACCCCTGCCCGGTGCGGTCGGTGTCCTGCTCCTGCGGCTTTCCGAGCGCCCGCCAGCTGCCGTCGTTGTCCTGCCCTTCGAGCCGGTAGGAGAGGTGATAGGGGGGAGCGCCGCCGTAGATCTCGTAGAACACGCGCAAAGGCTCGCCGCGCGGGAGCGTCGAGGCGACGCGCGGGACGACCTTGAACCCCCCGACGATGTAGGGATCGGTGTAGCCGGCCTGCACGGCGAAGGGGAGCGGCTCCATCGTGCCGGCCAGAACGAGGTCGCTCAGCCGCACGGGCCCGGCCCCGCCGAGCGGATCGACGCGCCCGCGGTAGACGCGGTTCGCGCCCGATGCCGGATCGACCGCGAGCACCGTGAGCTCCCAGGTGCCGGGGCCGAGCGCGATCCTGCCCTGCGCGATCCGCGATGCGCCGGCGCCTTCGACGCGGAACGACCCTTCGGCCAGGATCCGCGGTGTCGAAGCCGCCCCCGGCCGGGAGAACTTGGCGAGGATCGTCGGGGGCTCGGCGCCCAGGGACCCGGGGATCGACACCGTGAGGACCGCGAGAAGCTCCCCGGTGGGGGTGACGAACCGGTCGAGCGCCAGCGGGAGCGGCTCGTAGGCGAACGCCTCCACCGTCTCGACGCCGGCGATCAGGACTTCTTCTTGCGGCGGGACCTCCTGCATCTTCCCGAGGTCGAGCATGACCCCGAGCGGGCTCATCGATTGGGGGGCGGACAGGAAGCTGCTCAGTCCGGCGGTGTTCGTATCCTCGATCTGGAAGGGGTTGAAGAACGGGCTTGCGAGCTTGGGATCGTAGGAGACCCGGTATTCCCCCGAGACGTCGCGAACGAACGGCACGATGACGTCGGGGTTGAGGTCGCGGCGGCCGCCGGGCCTACCGCGATAGGTCCACCGAATGAGCCCGGTCCCGGAGCCGCTCTCGGACCCGGTGCGCGCGTTCGGGTCCTCATGGACCTCCTCGGGAGGTCCGTAGAGGATGTAAATCTTGCCCCGGTCGGTCTTCCATCCGGGGCCCGCGCTATCCAAGAACTTCTCGTCGGCCTCCTGGACGCGCTGCCAGAAGAGCTGCCGGTACTCGTTGGCCAGGGTCTTCGGCGTGGGATCCCGGCGCCGCCAGAACTTCTCGACGAACGCCGCCCGCAGGGGGTCGGTCTTGAGGTTCTTGAACTCCCGGGTTTCATCTTCGTTGGCGATGTAATGGACCGGCCCGTCGAGCCAGGCTCGAAGCGGGGGCTCCTTGGCTTCGGCCGCGCCGGAGACCATCATCCATGCCAGGGGGGCGAGGAGCGCGACAAGGCGGGAGCGCACCCCTGGAGTATAATCCGCCGTTCGCTCGGGCTTTGGAGGGGGAATGCGCGTCGGGACCGGGTGTAGATCCTTGGGTCTGGCCATCGTCTTGCTATCGGTGGGGTGCCGGGGAAAGGCCCACGTCGCGTACAAGGAACTCGTGGACGACGACCCGGCCGTCCGGGCCGACGCGGCGTCCCGGTTGGGTCAAGCACGGGCCAAGGATGCGGTGGCCTCGCTCGCGGCGGTGATGAACGACCCCGACGAGGCCGTGCGCGTGAACGTCCTCCGGGCCCTGGGAGAGATCGGTGACACTTCGATGATCGACCGGATCTCGCCGATGGTCGGGGACCCGGTCTCGACGGTGCGCATGGCGGCTTGCCAGGCCCTCGGCATGTTGAACGACCCTCGCGGCGTCCCCGCCCTCGAAAAGGCGCTCTCGGACGAGAACCAGACGGTGCGAATCGTCGCGGCGCGCGCGCTGGGGACGATCCCCGGGCCCGCCTCGCTCGAGGTGCTCGTGCGCGTCGCCCTTCAGGACGAAAGCGAGGTCATCCGCTCCCACGTGATGAAGGTGATCGGCGAGCGCAAGTCGAAGGACGCGGTGCCGCGCCTCGAAAGCGCGCTCCTCGCCGAATCCGATTCGGTTCGCGCGAACGCGGCGCGCGCGCTCGAGCTCACGGGCGACCGGTCGAGCCTGCCCGCCCTGATCCGCGCTCTCGACGATCCGTTCTTCAAGGTGCGCTCGCTGTCGGCCCACGCCATCGCGGCGGTGGCGAACGGGGACGAGGCGGGAAAAGCGGCGCTCGCGAAGCGCCTGGCCGTCGAGGACGTGCCGATGGTCCGCGTCGACCTCGCCTGGTCGCTGGGGCTGATGGGGGACCGCTCGCAGGTCGACGTCGTGCGCACGCTCCTGTTCAAGGGACAGCCCGAGGACGTCCGAGCCGAGGCGGCGATCGCGCTCGGCGAGGTCGGGGATCAGAGCGACCTTCCCCGATTGGAGAAGGCGATGGACGACAAGAAGGGCCTCGTCCGCTCTCGCGCCGCGGACGCCGTGGACAAGTTGAAGGGAATCAAGACCGGCACCACTTCCTAGAGGGACCTCAACCATGAGCATGGACAGCAAGATCGTGAACATCGGGCAGTCGATCCACATCAAGGGCGAGCTGACCGGAAACGAGGACCTGACGATCGAGGGCAAGGTCGAGGGGAAGGTCTTCCTCAAGGACCACAACCTGACGATCGGCGCGAACGGCAAGATCACCGCGGAGATCCAGGCCAAGACGGTGATGATCGTCGGCGAGGTCGCCGGGAACATCACCGCCGACGACAAGGTCGAGGTCGCGGCGACGGGGACGGTGCGCGGCGACATCCAGGCCCCGCGTGTGGTCCTCGCGGACGGCGCGAAGTTCAAGGGCGCCATCGACATGGATCGGAAGCCGGGCTCCGCCTCCGTCCCGTCACCGAAGCCGGTGATGGAACCCGTCGGGATCGGGGCTCCGAAGGGCCCGAACCTCTAGGCTCGAAATCGTGGCACTCCGTCCGCGCGCCGCGGAGACCGCGCAGGCGGCCGCCGCGGCGCCGAGTTCCCCCGCGGCAGCCGGACAGCCTTGCGGCGGTCTGGGGCGGGTCCTCGCGCGCACGTTCCGGCTCGTCAAGCCGGAGTTCCTCGTCCTGGGACCGCTGTGCGGGGAAAGCGTCGTCTACCTCGCCGGCCGGGGTGCGCGGGTCCACGTCGAGGAGATGGAGCTTCCCGACCCGCTCCCGCCGCGGCGGCCGGGTGAGCCGACCCCGCCCGCGCTTCCCGTGCGCCTGGATCAGCCCGACCAGCGCTTCGATCTCGTGCTCGCGTGGGAGCTGCTCGACTTCGTGCCTCCGGATCGCCTCTTCGAGGTCGGGGCGGAGATCGTCCGCACGCTCAAGGTCGGCGGGCAGCTGTTCCTCTTCGCTCACCAGAAGCCCCCGGCCGACACCGCCGCGTTGCCCCGGTACCGGATCCTCGCCGACGACCTGATCGTGCGGGAAGAGACGGGAGGGCCGGCACGCCGGCGGTACGTCCACCCCAACCGGGACATCGAGCGGGCCCTTTCGGGGCTCGCCGTCCAGGGGATCCAGCTCCAGCGGAATCAGATGCGCGAGATCCTTGCCTCGAAAGCAGGAGTGGGATGAGGCTCGCGGGGCGGATCGATCACATCGAGCTCTCGCCGACCTTCCGGATCAACGCGATGGCGCGCGCGCTGCAGGCGCAGGGGATCGACGTCCTCGACTTCTCCGTGGGCGAGCCGGATTTCCCGACTCCGGGAACGGCGAAGTCCGCCGGCATCCGCGCGATCGAGGGGAATCTCACCAAGTACACCTCGAACGAGGGGACGCTTCCGCTTCGGGTCGCGATCGCGCGAAAGCTCCAGTCCGACAACGATCTCGCCTACGAGCCGGACCAGATCCTCGTCTCGCCCGGCGCGAAAGCGAGCCTCTACTGCGCGGCGATGGCGCTCTTCGAGCCGGGGGACGAGGTGATCGTTCCGTCCCCGTACTGGGTGTCGTATCCGGAGCAGATCCGCCTCGCGGGGGCGACACCGGTCACGCTCGAGGCGAGGGAGCGGAACGGCTTCAAGATCGCGCCGGACGATCTGGCGCGGGCGATCGGCCCGAGGACGCGGGGGCTGATCCTCAACTACCCCTGCAATCCGACCGGGGCCTGCTACGACCGCGACGAGCTCTCCGCGATCGCGGACGTGATCGTGGCGAGAAACGTCGTCGTCCTCGCCGACGAGATCTACGAAAAGCTCCTGTACGACGGCCGGCGGTTCACGAGCTTCGCCGCCTTGGGCCCGGGCGCCTACGAACGGACGGTCGTCGTGAACGGGATGAGCAAGGCGTTCGCGATGACGGGGTGGCGGCTCGGATACGCCGCGGGCCCGAAGCGCATCATCGAGGCGATGGCGAGGGTGCAGAGCCACACGACCTCGCACCCGGCGTCGATCTCGCAGGCGGCGGGGGAGGGGGCGCTTGCGGGCGCGGCCGACGACGTGCGCCGCATGGCGCGAGAGTTCGCCCGCCGTCGCGACGCGATGGCCGCAGGCTTGGCCGCGCTCCCGGGATTGACGCTCGTTCCTCCGGCCGGCGCCTTCTACGCCTTCCCGAACGTCTCGGGGGTGTTCGGCCGCTCGATCGGCGGGAGGCTCGTCGCCTCCGGTCAGGACGTGGCCGAAGCGCTGTTGGAGACGGCGCGCGTCGCGGTCGTGCCCGGGGAGGCCTTCGGCTCGAAGGAGCACGTCCGCCTGTCGTTCTCGTGCTCGATGGAGCGGATCGACGAAGGGCTCACGCGCCTTCGCGGGGCGCTCGCCTGACCGCGGAGCCCGGGGCCGCCTCGTCTTGGCGCTTCCCAGCCGCCGCGTCGGCCGCGGCGCTGGCCCTCTACCTCCTCACCTGCGCCCGCACGGTCGCCTTCGGGGACGCGGGCGAGCTGATCGCGGCGTCGTGGCGCTTCGGCGTCGCGCACCCGCCGGGGTACCCGCTCTACACCGCCGTCCTCGGCGCGATCCTGCACCTGGTCCCGCTGGGCGAGACGGCGCTCCGCACCAACGTCGTCTCCGCGATCTGCGCGGCGGCCGCGACGGGGGTGATCGCGGCGTGGGCCCGAAAGGCATTCCGATCGACCACCGCGGCCGCCGCGGCGGCGGGTGCGTTCGCGACGTGCGGCATCGTCTGGTCGGTCGCGACGATCACCGAGGTCTACGCGCTCCACGCGCTCCTCCTCGTCGTCCTGCTGGCGCTCGCCTGGCGCGCCGGAACGGGCAACGACGACGCCTCGCGCCGGCGGGCATTCCTCGGCGTCTCGATCGCGCTCGGTCTGGGGCTGGCCCACCACCCGACGATCGTGGTGGCGCTTCCCGCGGTCCTGGTGATGGCGTGGTGCGGCAGGCGGGCGCTCCGCGCGCGGGACGTTGCCGCCTGCATCGGCATCGCGGTCGCGATTCCGATCGCGGCCGATCTGTCGCTGCTTCTCCGCGCGCGGTGGGACCACGACGCCTGGGGCGGCATCGATTCGATCTCGCGCCTCGTGCCGCATGTCCTCGCCTCCCGTTACCGCCCCTACGACCTGGGGTGGGGAGCTCTCTCCCGAACGGAAGGTTGGAAGTCCCTGATCTCGGCTCTTACAAGAGGATTCGCCGGTGCCGGCCTTCTCGCGGGAATCGGCGGGGCGCTCCTGCCGCCCGCCAAGGGCGACTCGAACGATCGTCGATTTCGAAGCGCGCTGGTGGTTCTCGGCGCGGCGGGCGCGGCGTTCGTTCTCCGGTATGCAACCGAGGATCCGGATTCGTACGCGCTGCCGATCGTGATCGCGATCGCGATGCTGGCCGGGCGGGCCGTGCGATGGCTGGAAGTCCGACTCCCCAACCAACAAGCACGGGTCGCGGGAATCGGCTCGGGGTTTCTCGTCACCGCGTTGCCGCTCCTCCTGGGTTGGCGGACCCACGATCTCTCCGCCGATCGCGCCCCGCGGCTCGCGGCGGAGGACATGCTGGCGACCCTTCCGCCCCGCGCGATCCTCTTCGCGGACGGCGACGACGGGTTCCTGCTGGCCTACGCGACCGAGGCGCTCGGGGAGCGCCCCGACGTCACCCTCTACGACCGTAGCGGCGGGTTGTTCGCAACCTACCTGAAAGGACAGCCCCGCGAGGCTCCCGGAGCGGTCGACGAAGAGCGACGGATGCGCCGCGAGATCGAGATTGCGACGGCAGAGCAGAGCCGAACCGAAGGGCACCCGGTCTTCTTCATGGGCTGGCCGGGGTACGAGCTGCCGCCCGAGCTGCGGTTCGAGCCGGAGGGTCTGTTCGAGCACGTCGTCCGCACGGATGCGCCTCCCGGCGACGACGGTCCCCTGTGGTCGGGCTACCACGAGCGCGAGGTCGCCGCTTCGGCCGAGCGGGATCGCGGCGCCTTCGCGCTCTCGATCGCCGCGACCTACCCGTTGATGCGGGGGGAAGAAGCGCTGGCCCGCGGGCGGATCGACGATGCGACCAAGGAGTTCAACGCCGCGCTCGCCCGATCGGGGGAAAGCGAGACGGTCCTCAACACGATCGGCACGACCTGGGCTCGTCGCGGCGACCTGCGGCAGGCCGCGGCGATGTTCGAGCGGGCGGCCGCCGCCAAGCCCGCGTCGCTGCGGGCGTGGCTCAACCTCGCCCAGGCGTATCGGATGATGGGCGACGAGCGAGGCGCCGCGTTCGCGGATGGGAAGGCGCGCGCGATCGCAGGCGGGGGCCGCTAGGGGCGGTCGAGCCGCGCCGCGAGCGCGCGGCAGAACTCCTCCGCGTTGGTCACGTTGGGGCAGGCCCCGGCGACGCAGAAGGTCGCCTCGCGTGGGGTCGCCGGGTCGCACAGCACGGCGACCATCGCGTCGGCCCCGAGGTCCCGCAGGTGGCCCTGCACCAGCCTCCGCAGCAAAGCGATCCCCGGCTTTTCGTCCGATCCGGCGAACTCTCCCGCCACAGTCCGTGCCACGCCCTCCCCATCGACGGCGCCGTGCGCTGCAGTGAACAGGAAGGCCACGTCGAACGTGGCGGACTCGGCGTCGTTCGCTGTCGGGTCGGTGCCGAGCTGAAGATCGCGGACCCGCCAGGTCCACCGCGAGAGCAGGACGTCGGCGTCGAGGTCGCCGACCGGGATCGGGCCGGCTTTCGCCTTGGCCTTCAGCACGCGCCGTTCCGCGGCGTCGCGCGCTCCCCCTGTCCGCGGCTGCCGGAGCTCCTCGTAGGTGATCTCCCCGTCCGCGTCCCCGTCCGAGTGCGAGTAGCTCCCCGTCACTTCCGGGGGCGGTCCGTAGGCGATCCCCGAGCCCTCGGGCCACGGCGCGGGGCCGGTCCCGGGCGACGCGACGTCGTCGTAGGCGAGGGTCTCCTCGCGCTGCGCGCGCACCTCGAATCGGGACGCCATCACGTCCGAGGCCGGCTCGCCGTCGAGCGCCCCCGCGAGCTTCCGGCAGATCGGATGCGAGCCCGAATACCCCGTGAGGCCCGAGAACACGGCGTTCGTCTTCGGGTCGATCGTCCTCTTGACCGTCCAGGCCTGATCGCTCCGGCCGTCGACCGCCGCGCACACCGCCGCCTCGAACGGCCCCTTGTACACGGCATCCGCCCCCGTCAACGAATTGGGGAAATGCTCGGCGAACGTGCCGAAGGTCTCCGGCGTCAATCCCCCCAATTTCGATTGAACCGTTTCGACGATTTGATTCCACGCCTTGCGCCCGCCCGGCAGCTCCGCCGCCAGGTACAACGTCCCACGCCGCCGCAACGGCGTCGCCACAGCCTGTCCCGTCGCCTCGCGCACGTCCTCGCGCCGTTCCCGCTGGTTGCAGACGATCGCCAAGCTGAACGGGTACGTCACCCGCTCGTCGCCCTTCGGGAGCACGACCTGCGGTCCCTGCGCGATCGAGATCTCTCCCCAGCTGACGTCGGTCGGGAACGATCGATGGAGGAGCGTCCGCTCGGCGGCGTGGAGGGGGAGGATGGCGAAAGCGATCACCCCGAACGCGAGAGGCCACGCGCGGCCAAAGAGGCGATCGGAATCCATACGCTGGCTCATCGGTGGCATCGAGGTCCAATCAACGGAGCTGAAAGTCCGTCCTGACCGTGTAGTAGATCGCCACCGGCTGTCCACCCCGGCGCGCCGGCCGAAACAGATACTGCGAGAGAGCCTCCATCGCGGGATCGTTGAAGATCGGATCCGACGACGAGAAGATGCTCGCTTGGGACACGCGGCCGTCCGTGCCGACCACCGCCTGAAGAATGACCTTCCCTTGGATCCGGTTCTTCCTCGCCTCGATCGGGTACTCGGCGGAGACCGTCACCAGGCGTTCGGGGAGGCTGATCTCGTCCGTAGGATCGACGGGCTCGACGACCTCGGCCGAGGCCGTCGAGGGAGAGTCGGCCGGCAAGCTCTCTGGCGGCGCATCCTCGCCCTCCTCGACCAGGGCATTTCTGCTCGACAGCTTGAAGGCGTTGATCCCGGGGTGGATGTCTACGTTCAGCCTCCACCGGTACCACTTCGCACCGACGCGGACCGCCGAAACCGACTCGAGACCGCAGGTTCCGAGAGGCGCGCTCGCGTGCAGGTTTCCGTCCGGGCTCGTGTGGATCCGGTGCGCGAACGCCACGGGGGATGTGCAGGTGAGCAGGAGCTCGACGCTCCCCGCCGGCCGGACGGCGCCGTGGACGCCCTCGTTCATGACCTGAATCGAGAATTGTCCGAGATTCGGCGCGACGTCGTCGGCGCGGGAGACCCCGTTCCCGGCGGCGCACAACGTCACTCCGAGTAAGGCCGCGATGGCCGAAGAGATTCGGGGTCGCGCCGTCACGATGAAGGCCTCCCGTCTAGGCTGCGTTCCATTATGAACCGGGAGCAGAGAGGAAGGGCGCCCCGACGACACCCGGCTGGTGGGCCGTGCGCCGCCGGGGCGCGCGCCGGTGGGGGTTGTCCAACCGGCGGCCGTGAGAACGGCCCTTCGCTTCTAACCCAAACCGCGGAGTTCGGTGCGCATCTGGGTTGCAGGGACGCAACGTCGGTGTTTCGGTGGGTGAGGGTCGCTCCGGCCGCCGCCGAAGGTTGCGGCCTTCAGTCGGCTCGAGAGCCGGACGGCTTGACGGCGTCGGGGGAGGGGCCTAGCCTTCGTGCCATTTACCAGATTTGGAGCGTCGCGTCGATCACAGGACGGCTCCGGAATCGAGTTGCGCCAATGGAACTCCCCGCCCCGCTCAATGATTCGCTTCACGTGCGCCGCGCGACCGTATCGGACGCAGCAGAGATTTCACCGCTCTATGTCGGTTTCCTAGGTTCCTACGGGCACGACGCCGATATCAAGGCCGTCACACCCTTCCTCGAGCGTGTGATAGCGCAGCCTTGGGTGTTCTTCTTCGTGGCATGCGACGCATCGAGAGCGATCGTCGGTTTCGCGGGGTGCACGCTCTCTTACTCCGCCATCTCCCAAGCGGTCGCCGTTCACATCAACGACCTGTTCGTCGATGCGCCCGCCCGGCGACGCGGCGTGGCCACAGCGCTCATCGGTGCCGTGGAACTCCACGCCCGCCGCAACGCCTTCGCGAAGATCTTCCTGGAAACCGCGCCGGACGCGGCTGGGGTGATAGATCTGTACAAGAAGGCCGGTTTCGAACCCGAGCCGTTCCTGGCGATGACGAGGGACCTGAGCGATGTCTAGCGCCGCCGACGAACAGTCTTTCGATGTCTTCAACTACCTGTCCGTAGTGACATCGATCATCCTCGGACTCGGACTAGCTCACTTGCTGGACGGGTACGCAAGGCTGATCCAATCCGGGAACTCCCTGTCCGTCTCATGGGTGTACAAGGGGTGGGTAGTCGTTCTGCTCCCGCTCTACGTCCTCTACTGGTGGGTCTTTTGGGACTACCGGAATCGGGTTCATTGGACGTTCCTCCGGTTCTGTTTTCTGCTCGTCGGGCCCGTCGGTATTTCGCTGGTCACGTCGCTGCTACTTCCGGATACGATCGAACAGGCACGACTCGACCTCAACGCGCATTACTTGCAGTCCCGGCGCTGGCTGTTTGGGTTGTGGATGATGCTGCAAGTCTGGGGAATCTTGCTCGCACCCTGGCTGAAGGACGGATTCAAGCGTGCATCTTTTCTCAATCGTTACAAATATGCGCAATCGATACTGCTGCTCGCTCTGGTTGCGGGGTTCCTAAGCACGACACCATTGAAACCGCCGTTCCTACTCGATGGCGTCATCCTCGTGATCTTCTGGATCGATTTGATCTACCTTCTTCGCGCGCATCGGTGGAGGCTGACGGCGAATGAGTCGTCAACGCACGGGTGAGGTCCTCCCTGTTTTCTGGTCCGAGAAGATATGAGAAATTCTCGGAAAGGAGACAGGTGGGACGATGCGGAAGAGCAGGTTCACCGAGGAGCAGATTCGCTACGCGGTCCAGCAGGCAGAAGGTGGGATTTCAGTCCCGAAGTCGTGCCGAAAGTACGGGGTAACCGCCGCGACGTTTTACCGTTGGCGACAGCGATACGGCTCGCTGACCAAGAGTGAGCTGGCGCGGCTGAAGGACCTCGGGCGAGAACCCACGGCAAAGACCACATAGATCGCCAGCACTGAGAGCGAGAGCGCGCGGCTCCGATTCCAGAAGGGTTCTTTCGGTAGACCGGGTTCGCTCATCTGCCTGCGGCGCCGCCCATTCGTGCCCACACCGCCCCTCGTGGACGGGGTGGCAACTCTCGCCGAAAGCATACGTCGGGACGTACGCCGCGAAGGGAGCCGCAACCAGGGCACCGGCGTTGCACCAACCACGACGACGCGCACACTCGCCCCCGTGGGCGAGTCGAAGTCAAACGTGAGTCTCGAATGGTGCCGAAGCCCGGACTCGAACCGGGACAGGCGTGAGCCCACCAGATCCTGAATCTGGCGCGTCTACCAATTCCGCCACTTCGGCTTGTAGGGCCGTCGTACACTAGCAACCACGTCGTGAGAGTGTCAAGAATTCAGAAGCCGCCGGGGCCGCAGACGGTGCTCGGCGTGGTGCGCGCGGCGGGAGCGGGGCTCCTGGTCGAGCCGTTCGATCCCGACGGGACGCCGATTCCGATCGCGGGAGCGTCGCGGCGCGAGGCGAAGCCGGGGGACGCGGTGGTGGCGACGCTCCTGTCGGCGGGGCGGGGGAGGATCGACGAGGTCCTGGGCCCGCTCGAAGCGCCGGGGATCGACGTCGAGGTGGTCGCCAGGCGCCACGGGGTGCGGCGCGAGTTCCCGGAAGAGGTGCGGGTGGAGGCGGCGCGAATCCCGCGCTCGATCCCTCCCAAGGAGCTCAAGGGACGAGAGCGGTTCGATGACCCCTCGCCGGTCACGATCGACGGCGAGACGGCCCGGGACTTCGACGACGCGGTCGCGGTCGCGGAATTGCCGCACGGAGGATTCCGTCTGTTCGTCCACGTGGCCGACGTGTCGTTCTACGTGGCACCCGGGACCCCGATCGACGTCGAGGCGCAGGCGCGGGCGACCTCGGTCTACTTTCCCGACCGGGTCTTCCCGATGTTCCCCCAGAGGCTCGCCGACGATCTGTGCTCCTTGCGGCCGGGGGAAGACCGCTTGGTCCAGTCGGCGGTCATCGATCTCGACCGGAAGGGGAGGGTCGTCGCGACGCGCTTCGCCGACGGCGTCATCCGCTCGGCCGCCCGCCTGACCTACACGCAGGTGGCGTCGCTACTCGAGGGCGGAGCGCCCGCAGGGCCGGTCACGCCCGAGATCGGGTCCATGCTCCGCCGCGCCGAGGCGCTGCGCGAGAGGCTCGAGGCGCGCCGCCGCGCCCGCGGCAGCATCGACTTCGATCTTCCGGCGCCGACGATCCTCCTGGACGTCGAGGGGGTCATGACCGGTATCACGATCGAGCCGCGGAACCGCGCCCACCGCATGGTCGAGGAGTTCATGCTCGCGGCCAACGAGGCGGTGGCCGCCTGGCTATCGGAGCACGGCGTCCCGTGCCTCTTCCGGGTTCACGAGGAACCGGACCCCCTGAAGGTCGAGGTCCTGGACGCGTTCGCGCGCTCGCTCGGCCTCACGCTCCGGTCGGGAAAACAGGCGCTTCGTCCCGGCGACGTCCAGAGCCTCCTCGACGCGGCGGAGGGGAAGCCCGCCTACCCGGTCCTCGCCCAGGTCGCGCTGCGCTCGATGAAGCAGGCGCGCTACGCTCCCGAGGATTCCGGGCATTTCGGCCTCGCCGCCCCCCATTACCTCCACTTCACCTCGCCGATCCGCCGCTACCCCGACCTCGTCGCGCACCGGGCGCTGCGGGCCGCCCGCCACGGCGCGCGCGCGCGTCACGGCGAGCTCGCCCTGCTCGCCGATCTCTGCTCGCGCCTCGAGCGTGAAGCCGAGTCGGCGGAACGGGAGCTCCTCGATTGGAAAAAGGTCCGCTTCCTGCGCGGCCGCGAAGGGGAGGGGTTCGACGGTCTGGTCACCGGTGTCGCCAAGTTCGGCCTCTTCGTCCAGCTGGCCGGCGGGATCGCCGAAGGGCTCGTCCGCGTCGAGCGCCTCGGATCCGAATGGTTCGCCTACGACGCCGAGCGGCAGGAGCTTCGCGGCTCCGCCTCGGGAAAGACCTTCCGCCTCGGGGATCCGCTGCGGGTCGTGGTCGAGCGCGTGGACGTCGTCCGGCGCCGCGTCGATCTCGGGATCGAAGGTGCCGCGGAGGAGAGGCGCCGGCCCGCCCCACGAGTACCACGCCGCTCCGGCCGCCGCCGCCGCTCCTGACGCGCGCTTCCCGCCTGGAGCGCTCCGGATTGCGCGTGTGGCCGCACGCGGGAAGGTGTAGATTCGATCCGAGGAGGCAGTTATGGGCTACGTCGCGGCCGACATCATGTCCAAGGACGTCATCTGCATCTCGAAGGACACCGATCTCCGCGACCTGGCGAAGATGTTCCTCGCGAAGGGAATTACCGGCGCACCGGTCATCGATTCGCACGGGGACGTGGTCGGAGTCGTGTCCCAGACCGACCTCCTGTACTACCAGCTGACGCGGGATGACGAGCTCGTCGTCCCGACGGACTTCTACGCCAACGTGAAGGTCGAGGGGCGGTCGCTCGCGAAGGGGTTCCAGATCGAGGACGTCAACACCGCCAGCGTCGAAGAAGTGATGACCCCGGTCGTCCACGCGGTTTCGGCGACCGCGTCGATCGAATCGGTCGCGCGTCTCATGACCCGCCGCCACATCCACCGGGTCATCGTGCGCCGCGGCCGGAAGGTCGTCGGGATCATCTCGGCGCTCGATCTGCTCCGGGTCATCGCAGGGCACCCGGCCGCGGCGCGCGCGAAGCCCGCGCGCGCCCGCCGGAGCCCGGCCGCACCCGTGCGGCGCCGGGCGGCCAAGGCCGCCCGCCCCCGGAAGCGGCGGGCCGCCTGACCCGAGTCTTTGCCCGAAGCGCCCGGCGCCCCTAGAATTCCCCCTCGCGCCGGCGCCGGGCCTCCTCGCCCGGAAACCGGCCCGGGGAGACCCACGATGGATCGCTGGTGGTCCGACGGCACGGAGCGCGGTCCCGTTCTTTGGAAAGGGATCGCCGCCATCCTCGCGACCGGCTCCCTGCTCGGCGTCGCGCAGAACGCGATCGTCCGGCAGGGGAGCCCCAAGGACGGGCTCGCCTGGCGGTACGAGGTGCCGAAGCTCGACTCCCTCGACGCGGCGACCCCCGTCTCGTCCGCGGCCGCCGCCCCGTCCCCCTCGCCGTCATCCGCGGCGCCCCTTCCGCCCGACATGAACGACCCGCTCGGCCTGGGAGCCGCGAGCGCCGGGAGCTTCGACGTCCCCGACGTGGCCCGCCCTCTCCAGATCCAGATCTCCCGCGTCAAGCAGTTCTTCGATGCCGGCGCCGCCGTCTTCGTCGATGCGCGCGACACCGCCGAGTACGTCGAAGGGCACATTCCGGGCGCGGTCAACCTCCCCTACGACGATGTCGTGACCGATCCGGAGCGGCTCGAGAAGTTCGATCCCAAGGGGAAGCCGATCATCGTCTACTGCGGCGGAGGGACGTGCGAGCTGTCGATGAACTTGGGCTTCGCGCTCGTCAACGCCGGGAAGAAGAAGGTCCTGGTCTTCATGGGCGGCTGGCCGGAATGGTCCACCTCCGGTTTCCCCGTGGCCAAGGGGAAAGAGCCCCAGGGATCGTGATGGGGGCGTTCCGGACCTTCTCGATGCATCCGTTCGTGAGGCGCGCCTGTCAGCTCGCCGCCGGCCTCATCTTCGTCTACGCCGCGCTCCCGAAGATCGCCGACCTGCCGGCGTTCGCCGGGAGCGTCCACAATTTTCACCTGGAGCCGGTGGTCCCGGTGGCGGCGGTCAACCTGCTGGCCATGACGATCCCGTGGATCGAGCTGACGGCGGGTCTCGCGCTGATCCTCGGCATCAAGACTCGCGCCGGGGCGTTCGTCTACGTCGGGCTGATGACGGTCTTCACGCTCGGCGTCGTCGCCGCGATGGCCCGAGGGCTCTCGTTCGACTGCGGCTGCTTCGGGAAGGCGACCTCGACCACGATCGGCGCGAAGAAGCTCGCCGAGAATCTGCTGATGCTGGCGGTCGGGTTCGTCGCGGCGCTCGAGCGCCGCTGAGGCTTACTTCGCCTGGGCCTTGGCGACGGCCTTCGCGAGCCGGGACTTCGTCCGGGCCGCGGCGTTCCGGTGCATCACGCCATGCTTCGCGGTGCGGTCCACCAGCGCGATCGTCTCCTTCAGGAGACCGGCCGCAGCGCTACCGTCCCCCGCGGCCAGGACCTTGCGGATCTTCTTGACCTGCGTTCGCAGCCGGGTGAGATGCGACCGGTTGCGAAGCCGCCGCTTCTGGTCCTGCCGGTTCTTCTTGAGCGCGGAGTCGTGGGACGCCATGAACGGATACCTCCGGAAAGCCGCTGGATTCTAGAGGCCGGCCCCCGGGGCGTCAAGTCCGCCGGAACGGGACCCGGCGATCACGGCTTTCCCAGCGCCGTCAGACGGTCCTTGGCGATGCGCGCCTCGTCGCTTCCGGGGTAGGTGGCCACCACGTAGCGAAGCTGCTCGACCCCCTGTCCGACCTGATTGAGCTGGAGGTAGGCGAGCGCCTTCTTGAGATTCGCCGCGGCGGCCTTGTCGCTCTTCGGGTACTTGGCCAGCATCGCGTCGAATCCGTCGATGGCGGCCTTGAAGCTCCCCTGGCTGAACCGGCACTCCCCGATCCAGTACATCGCGTTGTCCGCGAGCTCCGCCTCGGGGAATCGGCTCGCGTATTCCTCGAACCCCTGGATCGCGAGCGGGTAGTTCCCCTTGGAGAAATCGGCGTAGGCCGAGGTGTACAGCGCGTTCGGGTTCGGCGTCGTGCCTCCGGCCGCCGCAGGCGTCGCGGCGTCGGCCGCGGCGGCGCCGGCCATCGCTCCCACCGCCGCGGCTCCGGCCGGGGCCGGCCCCGAGGCCGAGCGGCGCGCGCTGTCGCGAATCAGCTCGACGTCCTGCGAGAGGCGGTCCACCCGGGCGTTGACCTGGTCCACCTTGTCGGCGGTGGCGGTCGACTGCCGAACGACTCCGTCGATCGACGCCTTCATGTCGGCGATGTCTTCCCGTTTGACCGTGTCGCCGCTTCCCACCTTGGCGTCCAGATCGGCGACTTTCTTCGAGAGCTCGGCCTGGGTCTTCGCCACGGAGGCGAGCTGTTGCTGGACGTCCGCGACGTCCTTTTGAAGGCCCGCCATCTGGTCGGGCATGACGCACCCGGTCGCCGCCAGGGCGATCGGGATCAGAACGGCCGCGCGCCGCCTCATTGCTTGATCAGGAACTCCGCGCGGCGGTTCTTGGCCCACGCGGTCTCGTTGTGGCCGGGATCGACCGGCTTCTCCTCGCCGTAGGACACCGTCGTCAGCTTCGACCCGTCCGCCCCCAGGCCGACGAGATAGTCGCGGACCGATCCCGCACGCCGGTCTCCCAGGGCGACGTTGTAGCCGATCGATCCGCGCTCGTCGCAGTGGCCGCCGACCTCGACCGTGTGGCGCGCGTGCGCCTTCATCCAGGCCGCGTTCGCCTGGAGGATCCCCCGCGCCGTATCGTCGAGCTCGTCGCTGTTGTAGGCGAAGTGGACCGTCTGCAGCACGCCCTGGCGATTCATCTCGTCGATGCTCGGCTCCCCGACCTGGGACTTGTCGATCGGCTGCTGCGGAAACGGCTCGGCCGGGGCTTGAGAGGCCGGCGGCGGGGTCGGCGCGGGGGAAGGCGCCTCTCCCGCCTCGACCGCGGGCGTCGCGCCCTGAGGCGTCGTCGACGGCTTTTTCTTCGTGCAACCCGTCGTGCCGGAAACGACGATCGCGACGGCGGCGAGGATCACGGCCACACGGAGTGTTCTCATGACGTCGCACCTCCTTGGAAGGATTCCTCGGAGCTCGATGAACGGCGACCGGCTCCGACGTGTCGGATTCGCGAGTCTAACGACCCGGCACGGACTCCGCAACCCGCGCCGTCGCACCGACTCCGTCCAGGAGCGCGGCTCACGGCGCGCGATGCGACCAATCGGGGGTCTGGCAGTCTCCGTCTTTGGTCAGGCGCCGCACGTCGCTCCCGTCGGTCCCCATCGAGTAGATGTCGTAGCTCCCCGCGCGGCTCGACGCGAAGACGATGTGCCGGCCGTCGGGCGACCATCGGGGATTCTCGTTGTTTCCCTCTCCGTGCGTCAGCCGCGTCGGCACCCCGCCCGCCACGTCCTGGACCACGACGTCGAAGCGCCCATCGAGACGCGAGGCGTAGGCGATCTTGTCCCCCTTGGGCGACCAGGCCGCGGCGTCGCTGTACTCCCCCTCGTTCGACAACCGGCGCGCGTTCAGCCCTTCCGCGTCCATCACGTAGATCTGCGGCGTGCCCCCGCGATCGGAGGTGAAGGCGATCTCGCGGCCGTTCGGCGAGAAGGTGGGGCTCGTGTCGATCGCGGGAGAGCTGGTCAGGCGGGACGACAGGCCGCTCGGGAGATCGAGGAGGTAGATCTCGGCGTTGCCGGGGGCGTTCGAGGCATAGACGATCTTGCGTCCGTCCGGAGACCAGTCGGGGGAGATGTTCATCGTCCCCCCCACGACCGGGGCGCGGGTGACCTTCCCGTCGCTGTCCAGGACGTCGATCGAGGGGGCTCCCGTCCGCCACGACATGAAGGCCAGGCGTGAGGCGACCGGCGACCACGTCGGCATCAGGTTGATCGATCCCGTCGTCGTGATCCTGCGAACGCGCTGCCCGTCGTAGTCCATCATGTAGATCTCCTTCCCGGCGCCGTGCTTCGACACGAAGGCGATCCACGTGCCGGCGATCCCCGGCTGGCCGGTGAGCTGCTGCACGATGTCGTCGGCGAGCTGATGGGCGACGCGGCGCGCGACGTCCGGCGGCCCGCCGTACCGGCGGTCGAACAGGGCGGTCGCCGGGGCGGTATTGGCGAGCTTGGCCCGCAGGTCGATCCGCCCGGCGCTCGCCTGCAGCTTCGAGAGCGCGACCGCGACCGCGCCGACGCTCGCCCACTTGTCGGAAGGCGCCGCCTCGGGAGACGTCGCGACGAGCGGGTAGAGCGCGGGATCGACGACGTCGAAATATCCCGAAAACTGGAGATCGTCCCGCACGGTGCGACCGACGTCGGCCGCCGTCCCCGCCGACGCCGGATCCGCGACCGGGTCGGGGATCGCGATCTTGATCTTCGTGAAGCCGCTTCCCGAGATGACCCCTTTGAGCCCTCCCGCCGGAGGCGGCTCCTGGGCGCTCCGGGCGGCGATCGTGGCCAGGCACGCGATCGCCGCGAGGCCGGCTCCGAAGGGAAGGTTCGCTCTCATCGCACCTCCGGTGTCAAGTCGAAGCGCATGGTGGCGGGGAGGGTGTCGTCCTTCCACGTCGGCGGCACGCCGGGAAGGGGCGAGGCCTCGAGCACGGCGCGGAGGGCGGAGCGGTCGAGGCTCGGCACCCCGGAGGACTCCGCGATCCGTGCGTCGCGCACCGTGCCGTCCCGCGCGATCTCGAACGACACCGTGACCGAGTACGTCGCGCCTTGGCCTTCGAGATACGGCTTGATCCACGCCGATTCGAGCGCCGCCTTCACCGCGGCCTGGTACCAGCCGAGGGAGGCATCTCCGCCGCCCAAGGTCGGCGTCACGCCGGTCGCCTGCGCACCCGCTCCGGGGCTCCCCGCGGCCGCACCCGCACCCGCGGCCGCCGGCGCCGGTGCGGCGGCCGGCGTAGGAGCCGGCGTGGGCTCGGCCGGCTTGTCCTTCTTCACGTCCTTCTTCGCGAGGTCTTTCGGCTTCGGGACCGGGACCTCGCGGACGGTGTGCGCTTCCTTGGGCGGGGGCGGGGCGGGCGGTGCTGCGGCGGGTGCGGCCGCCTTCGCGACCGGAGCCTGCGGGACCGAAGCCGGGGCGCCGATCGGGCCCGCCAGGGCGACCACCTGAGCGTCTTCGATCGGACGCGCGGTCCGGTGGGTCATCGGGATGACGACGATCGCCGCGAGCAGCAGGCCGTGGGCGGCGATCGAGCCGGTCATGAAGCGTCCACCAAGCCGGAGCCGCGCGCCGCGGAAGCTCACGACCACGCGAACGCGCCGCCAGCGGCTCATCGCTCCTTCTCGGGGGAGGTTCCCAACGGGACCGTCACCAGCGCGATTCGCGTCACGCCCGCCTTGCGGATGCGGTCCATCACGAGCAGCACCTCGCCGTACGAGATCAGACGGTCGGCGCGGAGGAACACGGTTTCGGACGGGCTGCCGGTCGCGAGCGCCTTCATGCGGCGTTCGAGCAGGTCGGGATGCACGGGCTGGTCGTTGATGCGCAGCCTCCCCTCGCGGTCGAGCGAGACGACGGTCCGCGGGTCCTTGATGTCCTGCGCGGTCTCGGTCGTCGGGAGCTCCAGGGGGATCCCCTTCTGCAGCATCGGGGACGCGAGCATCGAGATGATGAGGAGGACCAGCATCACATCCACGAGCGGCGTGATGTTGATCTCGGCGATCGCGCGCGGGCGCCCGCGTCCCCCGCCGTTGCCGATGCCTCCCGCCACCCGTCAGCTCCTGCGTCCGAGCACGCGGTGGACCATATCGGCGCTGAACTCGTCCATGCCGGCCTCGAAGAGGCGAAGCTTGCGGCTGAAGTGGTTGTAGCCGATCAACGCGGGGATCGCGGCGGCGAGCCCCGCCGCGGTGGCCACGAGCGCCTCGGCGATGCCGGGGGCGTAGGCGGCGAGAGAGGCGGTCCCGGTCACCCCGATCCCGCGGAACGCGTTCATGATCCCCCAGACCGTGCCGAACAGGCCGATGAACGGCGTGGACCCGGCGGTCGTCGCCAGGAACCCGAGGCTCTTTTCGAGCTCGGTGACCTGCACGGACGCGTTCTTGCGGAGCACGCGGTCGAGCGCCTCGATCGTCGCGGGATCGGCGCCGCCCGGTGCGGGGGGATTCAGGCTGATCTCCCGGAACGCGGCGCGGAACAGGTGCACGAGGGGGCTCGCCTGCAGGGACGCCGTGGCGTCCTGGATCGCCGCGAGGCCGCCGCCTTTCTTGAAGCGCTCGAGGAACCGCTCGCTCTCCGAGGCGGCGCGCCCGAAGGCGCGGAAACGCTCGGCCATGATCGCCCACGACACGATCGAGAACCCGAAGAGGATGACGAGGATCAGCTTCGCCATGGGCCCGGAGTCCATGACGAGCGTCCAAACGTCCAATCCGCGCGCCGGTGCTGCGAGCAGGAACGAAGTCATGCCGCGATGGTACGCGACGACTTCCGAGGCTACAAGCGCGGGCCGTGGTATTCTCCACCGTCCCCGGCGGCCTCGAAGCGCGTCGCGCCATGCTCACGACACTCCGCATCCGCAATCTCGTGACGATCGAAGACCTCTCGGTCTCGTTCGGCCCCGGCTTGAACGTGCTCACCGGCGAGACGGGTGCGGGAAAGTCGATTCTCGTCGATGCGCTCGACCTCGCCGCGGGGGGCCGGGCCGACAGCTCGCTCGTGCGGTCGGGGGCGGACCGCGCCGTGGTCGAAGCGGCGTTCCGGTTGGACGACGACCCGTCGCTCGCGCGGCTCCTGGACGAGCGCGGGGTGGACGCCGCCGGAGGCGAGGTCGTCGTGCGGCGCGAGATCGCCGCGTCCTCGGGGGGCCGCGTGCTGGTCAACGGCTCTCCCGTGACGGTCGGCGTCCTTCGCGAGATCGGATCGCTCCTCGTCGAGCTGCATGGGCAGAACGAGCACCAGGGGCTCCTCGATCCGGAGCGCCATCTCGATCTGCTGGACGCGTTCGGGGGTCACGCGGACGCGGCGGCCCAGGTCGCCGCCGACCACGCGGCGGTCGTCGCGGCGGAGGAGAGGTGCAGCGGCCTCGCCGCCCTGGCGCGGGACGCCCTGCGCCGAGCCGGCGAGCTGCGGGCGATCGCCGGGGAGATTCGCGAGCTGGATCCGCAGGACGGGGAGGTGGACCGGCTCCGCCGCGACCGCGCCGTGCTGCTGAACGCCTCGCGGGTCGCCGAGATCCTCGAGGAGGCGATTCGCAAGCTCGACGAGGGGCAAGAGCCGGCGATCGGCGCGGTCGGCGCGGTCGAGCGCCGCGTCGGCGAGCTCGCCCGCATCGATCCCTCGATGGCGCCGCTCCTCGAGCGCCTGACCTCCGCCCGCCTCGAGCTGCAGGACGCCCGCGACACGCTGCGCTCCTACCGCGACGGCATCGACTTCGATCCGTCCCGCCTCGAGTCGATCGAGGCGCGCCGCGCGGCCCTGGAGCGGCTCCTGCTCAAGTGGGGGCCCTCCGAAGGGGACGCGGTGCGCGCCGCCCTGGAGGCGGAGCGCGAGCTCGGCACGCTCTTAGACCTCGACGGAGAGACCGCGGCCGCCCGCCGCGCCTTGGAGGAGGCCCGCGGCGCCTATGCCGAGACGGCGCGCCGGCTCGGGGTTGCGCGCCGGGAGGCCGCGGAGCGACTCGGCCCGGCGGTCGCCGCGGAGCTTCACCCCTTGGCGCTCGGGAAGGCCGTCTTCTCGGTGGCGCTTCCGGAGGCGCGCGGCCTCCGCATCGAACATCACGGCGAGCCCGTCACGCTGTCGCCGCGGGGCGCCGAGCGGGCGGAGTTCCTCCTCGCGGCGAATCCGGGCGAGCCGGCCCGTCCGCTCGTCCGGGCCGCCTCCGGCGGCGAGCTTTCCCGGGTGATGCTCGCGCTGCACGTCGTGCTCGACCGGGGGGCCGGCCGCCGGTCGCTCGTCTTCGACGAGGTGGACGCGGGTGTCTCCGGCGCCGTGGCGGTGGCGGTCGGCGCCCGGCTCGCGCGGCTGGCCGAGATGCGCCAGGTCCTCTGCGTCACCCACTTGCCGCAGGTCGCGGCGCACGCGGACGGCCATTACCATGTGTCGAAGCGCGTCGCGTCGGGCCGGACGCACACCGCGATCGCTGCTCTCGAAGGGGAGGAGCGGGTCGAGGATCTGGCCAGGATGCTCGGCGGCCGGCAGGCGGGGAGCGCCGCGCGGAACAACGCGGAGGAGCTCCTCGCCGAGGCGGGGCGCCTTGGCAAGGGGCGCGGGAGGAGATGATCGGATGAGGATCGCCGTCTATCCGGGGACGTTCGACCCCGTCACCCACGGCCATCTCGACCTCGTGGAGCGGGGACGCCAGCACGTGGACCGTCTGGTGATCGCGATCCTGAGGAACGAAGACAAGCAGCCGATGTTCTCCGTCGAGGAGCGCATGGAGTTCCTCCGCGAGGCCGTGGGCGTCTGGGACAACGTCGTCGTCGACGCCTTCGACGGGCTCCTGGTCGATTACGCGAAGCGGACGGGAGCCACGCTGATCCTGCGGGGGCTGCGCGCGGTCTCCGACTTCGAGTACGAGCTCCAGATGGCGATGATGAACCGACGCCTGGCCCCCGACCTCGAGACCGCGTTCCTGATGCCGAACGAGGCGTGGAGCTACGTGTCGAGCCGGCTCGTCCGCGAGGTCGCGCGACTGGGCGGGGACGTGTCGGGCCTGGTCCCGCCGAACGTCGCGAAGGCGCTCGCCGCCCGCCTGGGGAAGAAGGCCGGGGGTTGACCTTGCGATGCCCCACGAGGCGCCGCGCCTTCCGCGCGGCCGGCCTCGCCGCCGCCGGGGCGCTCCTGTCGTGCCGGCCCGCCCCGAGACCCGACGAGCTTTCGATCGTCCTCGTCACCCTCGACACCACGCGCGCCGACAGGATCGGAGCCTTCGGAGGGACGGCCGTGCCGACCCCGAACCTCGACCGCCTCGCGCGGGAGGGGACCATCGCCCGCGACGCGTCGAGCCAGGTTCCGCTCACGCTCCCGTCCCACGCCACCATCATGACCGGACGCTACCCGGCCTCGCACGGCGTGCGGCACAACGGCATCTATCGGCTCCGGGCGGACGAGGAGACGCTCGCGGAACATCTCAAGGCTGCGGGGTTCGAGACCGCCGCGTTCGTCGGCTCGTACGTGTTGAATCGCGGGTTCGGCATCGAGCAGGGATTCGACCGCTACGACGACGTCCCGGTGGACCGCTTCGCCGGCGGGCGCGACCAGGTGTTCGAGGCGCAGCGGACCGCCGACGAGGTCAACGCCCAGGTCTTTCGGTACCTGGACGCCCGCCCCGCGCACCGCTTGTTCCTCTGGGTCCACTATTACGACCCGCACGAGCCCTACCAGCCACCCGAGCGGCCGGGGCGCACGCTCGCCGGCGCCGGCTACGACCGGGAGATCTCCTACGTCGATGCGTGCGTCGGCGATCTGGTCGGAAAGCTGAGGGAGCGGGGGATCCTCGACCGGGCGCTCGTCATCGTCGCTGGGGATCATGGCGAGAGCCTGGGGGAGCACGGCGAGAAGACCCACGGGCTCCTCCTCTATCAAGGCGCGCTGCACGTGCCGCTGATCCTCAGGGCGCCCGGGCTCGTTCCCGCGGGCGGGTCCTTCGGCGGCCCCGCGGAGCTCGCCGACATCGCCCCCACGGTCGTCGACTACCTCGGCCTGCCGCCGCTCCCGCGCGCGCAGGGGACGAGCCTGCGCCCCCGGGTCGAAGGGCGGGACGACGGCAAAGCCGCCGTGGCGCACGCCGAGACGATGATGCCGCGGCTGGAGTTCGGCTGGAGCGACCTGGCGATGCTGCGGAGCACCCGGTTCAAGTTCATCCGCGCGCCGCGGAGCGAGCTGTACGACCTCGCCTCCGATCCGACGGAGGGCCACGATCTGGCGGCGCAGGAGGTCGAGCGGGCGTCCGAGATGTCGGGCCAGCTCGCCGCCTGGGCGAGCGCCTCCGAGGACGCGGCCGCCGGGGCCGCCTCGACCCGCAAGCTCGACCCCGACGAGGAGGCGCGGCTCCGCTCGCTCGGATATCTCGGCGGGGACGCGTTCAAGTCGGGCGCGGGGTCCGCGGCGCCGGCGATCGACCCGAAGGACGGCATCGCGGAGATCCGGGCGCTCGACGAGGCGCGCGGCAAGCTCGACTCCGGCGACGCGGCGGGGGCGCTCGCCGCTCTGGAGCCGATCCTCCGCGCCAATCCCAGGAACCATCAGGCGCGGGTCACCAAGATCCTCGCCCTCATCCGGCTCCCGGACCTGGCTCGCGCCGAGGACGAAGCGATGGCCGCCCTCGCGGCGGCCCAAGCCGGGGACCCCGCGGCGACGGTCGTCGTGGACAAGGCCCGCGGCCTCCTGGCGAGCGTCTACCGCCTCGAGGGGAAGACCCGGGAGGCCGAAGCCGAGTACCGGCGGATGCTGGCGGTGGACCGGGACAACGAGCCCGTCGCGGTGGACCTCGCGCGGCTGCTCGTCGAGACCCAGCGACTTCCGGAGGCGGCCGCGATCCTGGGCGGCGTGCTCGCCAAGGACGCGAGGAACGGGATGGCCCTGGCGGCCCGCTTCCAGCTCGCCTCGGCGCGGGGGGACGACGCCCTCCGCCTCGAAGTCGCGCGCCAGCTCGCGGATGCCCGCGCGGGGGATCCCCCGTCGCTCCTCGAGGCGGGCAGGCTCCTGATGGACGCCCACGAGCCCGCTCGCGCCGCGTCGTGCTTTTCGGTCGTGATCGAGATGAGCGAGCGGCCCGATCCGGAGCTTCTCGGCAAGCTCGGGTTCGCGCGGATGGCCGCCGGCGATCTCGACGGAGCGGCCGAGGCCTTCAGAGCCTCGTCCGCGTTGCGGCCGGGCGATCCGCGGGCCGTCTACTTCCTCGGCGTGCTGGCGCAGAAGCGCGGCGACCTGGCCGGGGCGCGGCGGGAGTTCGAGCGCGCCCTGACGATCGATCCGGGATTCGCCAAGGCGGGCGAGGCGCTCGACCGGCTGGGGGGACAGCCGGCGCCCGCACGTCCTTGACCCTCTTCGGAGGCGGCCCCTATACTCGACCCGTATGTCCCGCCTGCTCGGGCTTCTCATCCTGACGGCGTTCGTGTGGTCCGCCGCGCTGACGCGCGAGCCGTCGGTCCGGCTGGTGACGTTCGACACCGACATCAACGCGGCCTCGGCGCGGCGCCTCGTGCGCGCGATCGACGAGGCCGAGGCGGCGGGCGACGCGCTGCTCCTCGTCGAGCTCGACACGCCGGGCGGCGACGTCGAGGCGACCGAAGACCTCGTGAAGCGGATGCTGGCCTCCAAGGTGCCGATCGCGGTCTGGGTGGGGCCGTCGGGAGCACGCGCCGCCTCCGGAGGGTTCTACCTCCTGATCGCCTCCGACGTCGCCGCGATGGCTCCAGGGACCCGGACCGGAGCAGCCTCCGCCGTGAACGGAATCGGAAAGAGCGACGAGGGGGACGTGCTCCTCAAGAAGGTCACGAACGACCTCGCCGCGCTGGCCCGCTCGATCGCCGAGCACCGGGGACGGGACGTCGCCTCCTGCGAGCGCGCCGTCCTCTCCGCCGATGCGTTCACCGACGGCGCAGCGCGGAAGTCCGGCCTGATCGACCTGGTCGCCAAGGATCGCGCCGACCTGCTCGGGCAGCTGGACGGGCGGGCGATCCGGCGCTTCGACGGCACCACGACGACGCTCGCGCTCGCGCACGCGGCGGTGACCGAAAGCCCCCAGACCCGGTCCCAGAGGATCGAAGAGCGCGTCGGAGGTTTTCTCGTCAATCCGAGTGTTGTTTTTGTGCTTTTGTTGATCGCCGCTGCGGGCCTCTACGCCGAGTTCAACCACCCGGGGGCCGTTCTTCCCGGCGTCGTCGGCGCGATCGCGCTGATCCTCTTCGCTCTCGGCGCGCGGACAGTCTCCGTATCGGTCCTGGGTCTGCTGCTCGTCGTGACCGGGCTCGTGCTGTTCGTCCTCGAGATCAAAATCGTGTCGCACGGCCTTCTCACGGTCGGCGGCGTCCTTTGCGTCGTCGCCGGCTCGGTGTTGCTGTTCCCCGGGAAGGACGGCGACCTCCGCCCGCCGCTCGCGGTCG
This sequence comes from Acidobacteriota bacterium, assembly GCA_041500265.1. GTDB lineage: Bacteria > Acidobacteriota > Polarisedimenticolia > Polarisedimenticolales > DASRJG01 > DASRJG01. The sequence goes on from JBGQLU010000019.1 coordinate 31,577, forward strand.
TGCTCCCCGGCAGCCTCACGCTGGCGGCGCTCTGCATCGCCGCCACCCGGCTCGCGATCAAGGCGCGCCGGCTTCCGATCACGTCCGGACGCGAGGGCTTGCGGGGAGAGATCGGCGTCGTCGACGTTCCGCTGACGCCGGGCGGGACCGTGTTCGTGCACGGGGAGCTATGGAACGCGCAGGCCGCCTCGGGGCCGCTTACGACCGGCACGCGGGTACGGATCGTCAACGTTCGAGACCTCGTCGTGGACGTCGAGCCCGTCGACGCCGTCCGATGACCGGCTTTCCGGGGAGGGGCTGATGTTCGGATACCAGCTGTCGGCGGGTCTCATCGTCGTGATCGCGATCGCCGCGATCGTCCTCGTCAACGCGATCAAGATCCTTCCGGAATACGAGCGCGGCGTCGTCTTCCGGCTGGGGCGGCTGCGCCCGTCGGACTACGGCCCCGGGATCTTCTTCCTGTGGCCGGGAATCGACCGGATGGTCCGCGTCTCGCTGCGCACGGTCGTCCACGACGTCCCGCCGCAGGACATCATCACGCGCGACAACGTCTCGGTGAAGGTCAACGCGGTCGTGTACTACCGGGTGATGAATCCGCGGAAGGCGATCGTGGACGTGGAGAACTTCCACTACGCGACGAGCCAGCTCTCGCAGACGACGCTTCGCTCCGTGCTGGGGCAGGTCGAGCTGGACGAGCTCCTCTCGGCGCGCGACAAGCTGAACCATCAGCTGCAGGCGATCCTCGATTCCCACACCGATCCGTGGGGGATCAAGGTCTCCTCGGTCGAGGTGAAGCACGTGGACCTGCCGGTCGAGATGCAGCGCGCGATGGCGCGGCAGGCCGAGGCCGAGCGCGAGAAGCGCGCGAAGATCATCCACGCGGAGGGGGAGCGCCAGGCGGCGACGGCGCTCGCGGCGGCGGCCCAGGAAATGGGCCGGAACCCGATCACTCTGCAGCTGCGCTACCTGCAGACGTTGACCGAGGTCGCCTCCGAGAAGAACTCGACGCTCGTCTTTCCGTTGCCGATCGAGCTGCTCCGTCCCTTCCTCGAGGGCAAATGACCGACCGGCGGGCCGGCGCGGGCGTCAAGCCCGCGCGCGAGAAGAAGACCCCGGCGCGCCGGGGGAAGGCGGAGGCGTCGCCGGCCCTGGAGCCGGGCGTCGTCGAGGCCGCGCTCGCCGTGTCGCAGCGCCTGGAGATCGAGGGGCAGCTCCACGCCTTCCTCGACGTCGCGCGGTCGTGGGCCGAGGCGGCGGACGGCGTCGCCCTCGCGCGGGAGAGCGAAGGCGGAGGGATGACGGTCGTGGCGGGCACGCTCGCCGAGGCGGATCCGCGGCTCGCGCTCGTGACGGGCGCCCTCCGCGCGCGGGCGGACGCCTCGTGGGCGGACGGGGCGTTCCCGATCGATCTCGACGGGATCCGGGCTCTCGCGGTCCCGCTGCGCGGGGATCCGGAGACGGTGGTCGCCGCCGTGGTCCTGCTCGAGCCGCGCCGCGACGCGGCGGCGGAGCTCACCGAGCTCGCGCACCGCGCCCGGCCGGCGGTCGCCAACGCGATGATGGTGCGGGCCATCCGCGAGCTGACCATCCGTGACGACACGGCGTCCTGCTTCAACCGCCGGTACTTCGAGGAATTCGTCGTCGAGGAGCTCGCCCGCGCCAACCGGTTCAAGACCCCGATGTCGCTGATCTTCTTCGACATGGACAATCTGAAGGAGGTCAACACCAAGCTCGGCCACGCCTCGGGAAGCCGCACCCTCTACGAAGTCTCGGAGCGGGTGCGCGGCAAGATCCGGAAGTTCGACAAGCTCTTCCGATTCGGAGGAGACGAGTTCTGCATCGTCCTGCCGGAGACGGAATGGCACGGCGCGATGGAGGTCGCCGAGCGCGTGCGCGAATCGATCTCGGGGAAGCCCTTCCTCCTCGCCGCGCGGGGCCCGTCGGGGGGCCAGCCCATGACCGCGTCGTTCGGCATCGCCTCGTTCCCCCTCCACGCGCGCACGAAGGAAGACCTGGTGCAGCGCGCCGACCGCGCGATGCAAGCGATCAAGGCCGCCGCGAAGAACGGGATCGGGATCGCCGAGAGGAAGCGGGACGCCGATGGCGCCTGAGGCCGGAGAGCGCGACGCGCCCCGGGAGTTCCGTCTCGAAGGCGTGGGGCTCGCCGTCGTGGGGGGCGTGCTGGTCGCGCTCCTGATCGGAGCCTTCGAGCTGGGACGGACGGTCGAGCGCTGGAGCGCTCCGGCGCGCGCGACGGGAAGCGCGAGCGATCCCCTGGCGGGGGTCGAGCCGACGAGCGACGAGGCTCCGGAGAAGCTCACCTTCTTCGACACTCTGTCGGGGGGCGGAAAGGAGCCCGAGCCCAAGCGCGAGGCGGCGCGCGGGACGGCACCCTCCTCGCCGGAGGTCACGGCACCGCCGCCCCCCTCGGCCGGGGCGTGGTTCGTCCAGGTCTTCGTGGGACGAGACCGCGAAGCCGCGGGCGAGGTCGTCCGGACGCTGCGCGGGAAGGGTTACCCGGTGCGGGCCGACGCGGTCAGCGAGGGACGCTCCGGAAGCCTCTACAAGGTCCGCGTGGGAGGGTTCCCCTCGCGGGAGGCGGCCGAGGCGCAGGCGCAAAAGCTGCACGACGACGGCCAGGCTTCGACCTGGGTCGTGCGGGCCGGCGGATAGCGGCGAAGCGCGGCCCCACGGGGCGCCTATGCTATTTTTCGGCGGGGACTTGCGCCGATTCGGCGGGGTCCTAGATTTTCGAGCGGGACGCGAGGGAGGGGACTGTGCGGGGTCCGGACGTGCAGGAGCAAGGCGAACGCATCGAGGCGCTCTCCGACAAGGTCGAAGCGCTTCGGAGGTTCCTTTGATGTCGACCGGAAGCGGTCCGACCTCGAGGCGCTCGAGCGCGAGCTGAGCCTCCCCGAGGTGTGGGGGGATCCCGAGCGGGCCAAGACCTTGCGGCAGCGCAAGTCGCGCCTGACGGCCTCCATCGAGACGGCGGCGGGCTTGGCGCGCCTCCTGGACGACGCGCGGACGTTCTTCGAGCTGGCCCGCGAAGGGGAAGAGGTCACCGGCGACCTCGGCCAGGCGGTGGACCTCCTCGAGCGGACGGTCGACGCCACGGAGCTGTCGACGCTCCTGACCGGGCCCCACGACGCCGCCAACACGATCATGGACATCCACCCGGGAGCGGGGGGGACCGAGTCGCAGGACTGGGCCGAGATGCTCGCGCGGATGTACGTGCGCTGGGCCGAGCGCCGCGGCTTCAAGGTGACGACGCTCGACTGGCAGACGGGGGAAGAGGCCGGGATCAAGAGCGCCACGCTGTCGATCGAGGGGCCGAACGCCTATGGCTATCTGAAGGCCGAGCGCGGCGTGCACCGCCTCGTCCGGATCTCTCCGTTCGACGCGCAGGCGCGCCGCCACACCTCGTTCGCGTCGATCGACGTTATCCCGGAGGTCAAGGACGACCTCGAGATCGTGATCGACGACAAGGATCTCCGGGTGGACACCTATCGGTCCTCCGGGGCGGGCGGGCAGCACGTCAACGTGACCGACTCGGCGGTCCGCATCACGCACCTCCCGACCGGCCTCGTGGTCACCTGCCAGAACGAGCGCTCCCAGCACCGGAACCGCGACGTGGCCATGACGATCCTCCGCGCGAAGCTCGCCGACCGGGCGCGCGAGGAAGCCGAGGCCCGGATGGCGGCCGAGGTGGGGCAGAAGAAGAAGATCGAA